>JAKAHJ010000201.1 GCA_021815055.1 Pseudomonadota bacterium
CCGATCTAGACCGGGATGCGCGCTCACGCCCTGCACCGTGACGATGGCGGCATCGGCCGAGAAGGTTTCGTCCTCGACATTGCCGGCAGTCTCCCCGTCGATCGTATAGGCGAAGTCGGCCCCGAGCCGGGCGAGATCGACCTTGTCGACGCCGCGGCCGATTTCTTCGTCGGGGGTGAAGAGAACCTTGATCGAGCCGTGGCGGATCTGCGGATTCTGTTGGAGAAACCGGACGGCATCGACGATCTCGGCGATGCCGGCCTTGTTATCGGCGCCGAGCAGCGTGGTCCCGTCGGCCGTAATGATGTCGTTGCCGATCTGGTTCTTGAGGGCAGGGTGCTCGGCGAAACGGATCACCTGCGATGGATCGCCGGGCAGCACGATGTCGCCGCCGCGGTAGTCGCGCACGATCTGCGGCTTGACGTTGGCGCCCGGGCATTCCGGCGAGGTGTCCATATGCGAGCAGAAGCAGATCGCGGGAACCGCCTTGGCGCTGTTGCCGGGCAGCGTCGCATAGACATAGCCGTGCGCATCGAGCTCGGCATCGGCGAGCCCGATCTCGCGCAATTCCGCGGCCAGAAGGCGACCGAGGTTTTTCTGCTTTTCGGTCGACGGCGTCGTGGGCGAATCCGGGTCCGACTGGGTGTCGATGGCGACGTAACGGAGGAAGCGCTCGGTGACGGTGTAATCGAAAATAATCGGCGCCATAACGGGACCTGCAACGCTAACCAAAGCCTGAATGACAAAACGGCAGACAGGGACCTTCAGTCCGCGCCTGCCGCCCGTAATCCCCGGAGGATCGAAACTTCGGCCGCCGTCAGATCGCTTCCTTCAATTCCTTTGAGGCGCGGAACGCGACTTTCTTCGAGGCCTTGATCTGGATTTGCTCGCCGGTGGCCGGATTGCGGCCCATGCGCGCGGCGCGCTTGCGCACCTGAAGGATGCCGAGCCCGCCGATCCTGATGCGCTCGCCCTTCTTCAAGTGCTTGACGATGTTGCCGACGAGATCGCCGAGCACGGCTTCCGCCTGCTTCTTCGGCATCTCATGGGCATCCGCAAGCGCGGCGGCGAGGTGCTTGAGTGTCACTGTTGCCGGTGCTTTTGCAGGAGCCGTAGCCATCGTGGGACCCTCCTTTGCAGATCCGAATGTCTGGCGAAGCGCCAAACACTCGCCCGAATAGACGATTCGGGCGAGCGGGACCATCGGTTCTTATCGGTAAATAAGGCTTTTTCGCAATTCCGCGGGCTTTCCGGCCGCGTGCCTTGACTTAGTGCAGGGCGCCCTTTAACTCCACCTCCACGCCCGCGGGGGCGTAGCTCAGTTGGTTAGAGCGCTGCCCTGTCACGGCAGAGGCCGCGGGTTCGAGTCCCGTCGCTCCCGCCATTTTATCAACGACTTAGCTCGATTCCGGGTCGTCCGGCCCAGCCCCTTGGAGGGCCGCCTTCATGCGCGAGGACCTCCCGCTATCCGGCGTCCGCGCCCTCTTCTTCGACGTTTTCGGCACTCTGATGGACTGGCGGACTTCGGTCGCGCGCGAAGCCGAGCGGATTCTCGCTCCCCGTGGCCACCGGCTGGACTGGATCGCCTTCGCTGACGCCTGGCGCGCCGAATACCAGCCCGGCATGGAAGAGGTGCGCTCGGGCCGACAGCCGTTCGCCAAGCTCGACGTGCTGCACCGGCGCAACCTCGAACGCTTCATCCCGCGTTTCAGGCTGACCGGGCTCAGCGAGGACGTGCTGGCTGAACTGACGCTCGCCTGGCACCGGCTCGATGCCTGGCCGGACGTCCCGGCGGCCATGGTGCGGCTGAAGACGAAATTCTGGATTGCGCCCTGCTCGAACGGCAATATCGCGCTGATGGTCGATCTCGCCCGGCGCAATCGCCTGCCCTGGGACGCTATTCTCGGCTCGGAGATCGCCGGCGATTTCAAGCCCAAGCCGCGCGTCTATCTTGCCGCCTGCGAGGCGTTCAATCTGGCGCCGGCGCAATGCATGATGGTCGCGGCCCACAGCCGCGATCTCAAATCGGCGGCCGAATGCGGGTTGCGCACCGGCCATACCGCGCGCGTCAACGAATATGGGGCCAACACCGGAGAGCCGGCTCCGACTGTGCCGGTCGATGTCGCGGCGAAGGATCTGGCTGATCTGGCGGACAAACTAGGCGTGTAGCGGCCGGCGCCCCCGACGGGGCGGGGACGCAAGCGCAACCGGGTCGGAAACTCTACCGCAGCAGCACCGTAAAGTCGGAATCGAGCGCCGATGCCGTGCGGCCGAGCCCGGCGTCGGTGACGATGAGCGTCGCGCCGACCGACATGAGATCGGTAATGCGCGCGAGCGCGCTGTCCGGCAGGGTAATGCGGTCGAGCGCCGCCCGTGCCGCGACGGTCGAAATGTCGGTCCGGCGCGTCGGGCGGCTCGAGGGCGAGACTACCGCCCAGCGCAGCTTGGCGCCGTCGGCGGCCGGACCCTCGGCGGTGAACACATGCGTGCCCATGACGCGTTCGGGATCGGCGATCGCCACCGGCGCGTCGAACAGCGGTTGCAAGCCCTTGCGCACATAGACGCGGCCGGCCTTGCGG
>JAKAHJ010000086.1 GCA_021815055.1 Pseudomonadota bacterium
TGCGCGGCGTGGCGAGATCGACCTTGTATTCGTTCACGGCCGCGCCGCGCTGGCGCACCTGCTCGACCAGCGTGAGCAAGGGCGAGCCGAACGGCACCAATTCGCGCAGCATGTGCCGGCGCAGCATCGAGGTCGACGCTTCGAAGAATTGCTCGGCCGCCACATTGGCGTCGGCGATCCTGCCGTCGGGCGAGACCATGATCACCGGATGCGGCAGCGCGTGCAGCATGGCATCGGCGGAGGTGCCGACGGCGGCGGTCAAGGCGTGGGCGCGGCTCATGCAGCGGCTCTCCATGAGAAGTCGGCATAGGCATCGGCGAGCAGACGGCGCGCTTGCGCCGGTTCCTCGGCGGTGAGGATGCGCCCGCGGTGCTGCTTGACGATTTCATTCGGGACCGCGCTCGACTCCGCGGCGCGGTCGAGTGCCCAGCCGAGATGCTTGCGCGCGTGGCGGCGGCCGATCGCGGCGCCGTGATGCGTGAGCATCTCGTCGTAAAGGGCATCAATGGTGGCAAACTGCTCGGCGAGCGAAGGCGCCTGCTCGCGCGTCCCCGTCGCCAGATAACGCGCCACCTGCCCCGGCAGCCAGGGACGGCCCTGCGCCGCGCGTCCGATCATCAGCGCATCCGCTCCTGATTGCGCGAGCGCGCACTCGGCATCGTCGACATCGCGGATGTCGCCGTTGACGACCACAGGGACCGAAACGGCCTCTTTAACAGCGCGGACGGCCGCCCAGTCCGCACTGCCGTCATAGAACTGGCAGCGGGTGCGGCCGTGCACGGTGACCATCCGCACGCCGGCGGCCTCGGCCCGGCGCGCGAGGTCGGGGGCATTGATGCTGGCTGCATCCCAGCCGAGCCGCATTTTCAGCGTCACCGGCACGCGCACGGCGGCCACCGTCGCCTCGATCAGGGTCAGGGCATGATCGAGGTCGCGCATCAGCGCCGAGCCGGAGGCAACGCTAGTGACGAGCTTGGAGGGGCAGCCCATATTGATGTCGATGACGTCGGCGCCCTGCGCTTCAGCGATGCGGGCCCTTTTCGCCATCCAGAGCGGCTCGCAGCCTGCGAGCTGAACCACGCGGATGGCGACCCCGGAACTCTCGCTGCGGATGGCGGCTTCGCGCTCGCCGCGCACCAGTCCCGCGCAGGCGGTCATCTCGGAGACGACCAGACCAGCGCCCAACCGCTCGGCCAGGCGGCGAAAAGGGGCGTCGGTGATCCCCGCCATCGGCGCCAAAAATACGCGATTCGTCGCAGTAACGGTGCCGATCCGCATGGAATTGCTTGGGAATTTAGGCATGCCGCCCCGCGTTGAAGTACTGCCCACCAATTAGGCGGTTGAACGTTCTGCTCATAGTTTAGCCATTTCGGTATTCAGCGCAAGTGTTGCAGTGCAAAAAACTGTTCACTGTGGCCGAACTGGGCCGAACACGTTTCCGAACTGACCCGAAAGCGCTAAAGCGGGGAGAAATTCGTGGGAGCGAATAGCGCAATGACCCAGATCGCAGCCGTCGTCGTTGCTGCCGGGCGCGGGCTGCGCGCGGGCGGCGACGTGCCGAAACAGTTCCGCGCGATCGGCGGTGAAACCATGCTGGGCCGCACGCTATCTACGCTGCTGGACGCGCCTATGCTGGGATTGATCCAACCCGTCATTCGGCTCGAGGACAGCGACCTTTTCCTCGCGGCCAGCGCCAGTGTGGCAACCAAGCTTCTGCCGGCGGTCGCCGGGGGCGCGACCCGGCAGGATTCGGTGCGCGCCGGGCTGGAGGCGCTCGAGCCACATCATCCTGACATCGTACTTGTGCATGACGTCGCCCGCCCCTTCGCGAGCACGAAGCTGATCGCGCAGTCCGTCGCGGCGGCGGCGCGGACCGGCGCGGCCATTCCCACACTGCCGGTCAGCGATACGGTCAAGCGCGTCGATGCGGCCGGCTTCGTCGACGAGACGCTCGACCGCAATGCTTTGCGCCTGGTGCAGACACCGCAGGCCTTTGCCTTTGCGCCGCTGCTCGCCGCGCATCGGCGCGCGCAAGCGCAAGGGCGCAGCGATTTCACCGACGACGCCGCGCTCGCGGAATGGGCCGGCATGAAGGTTGCAACCTTCGCGGGCGAGCCGGGCAATGTGAAGATCACCCATCCGGAAGATTTTGTGCGCGCGGAAACGCTCGCAGTCGCGCAGCTCGCCGATGTGCGCACCGGTATGGGTGTCGACGTGCATGCCTTCGCGCCCGGCGATCACGTGACGATCGGCGGCCTGCGCATCGCGCATGAGCGCACGCTGACCGGCCATTCCGACGCCGATGTCGGGCTGCATGCGCTTACGGATGCCCTTCTCGGCGCGCTTGCCGACGGCGATATCGGTGCGCATTTCCCGCCCTCCGACCCGCAATGGCGCGGCGCCTCGTCCGATCGTTTCCTGCGCTTCGCGGCTGAGCGTGTGCGGGCGCGCGGCGGCATGATCGCCCATCTCGATCTCACCATCGTATGCGAGGCGCCGAAGATCGGCCCGCATCGCGATGCCATGCGCGCGGCGATCGCGACGATCGTCGGCATCGACATCGGCCGCGTGGGGGTGAAAGCCACCACCAGCGAGCGGCTCGGCTTCACCGGCCGCGGCGAAGGAATTGCTGCCTATGCGACGGCGACGGTCCGGCTGCCCTGGGGCGCGTCATGACCGACCAAGTCTCCGCCGCGGCCGCCGCGTTCATTTCCGCCTGCCGGGCGCGCGGGCTCAAAGTCGCCACTGCGGAATCCTGCACCGGCGGGCTGGTGGCGGGAGCGCTCACCGAGATCGAGGGTGCCTCGCATGTCGTCGATCGCGGCTTCGTTACCTATTCGAACGAGGCCAAGCAGGAAATGCTGGGTGTGCCGGCGGGCGTGCTCGATAAATATGGCGCGGTGAGCCGGCCGGTCGCCGAGGCCATGGCGCGCGGCGCGCTCGCGCATTCGCGCGCGGATATTGCGATCGCCATTACCGGAATCGCGGGCCCGGGCGGCGGCAGCGCCGAAAAGCCGGTCGGGCTGGTGCACTTCGCCGCTGCCGCGCGCGGCGGCGATCTCGTGCATTGCGAGCAGCGTTTCGGCGAACTTGGCCGTGCCGAGGTGCGCCGCAAGTCGGTGCTGCAGGCGCTCGCGATGCTTCAAGCGATGGCGTCCAGCGCAAAGCTGTAATTCATTCGGGATGATAAGGACGAATTAAACTCCTTCCGCCGAGCAGGATTTCCCCTTGCTCGGCGCTGATTGTCATAGCCGGAGATCGGACACGTGCCTTGAGCGCAACCCGAACCCCGGAAAGGCGGTTCAAATCGCGCGGGCTAGGCGGCGTCGATCGATTCGTCCCGCAGATCGGCCTTCGTTTCCTTTGCGAGCTCGGGATGCTCAGCCGGCTGCGCCGAGGCGGGCAATTGCAGCACGGTCGCATGCTGTCCGGAGCACAGCCGCGTCACGAGCACGATCTTTCCGTCCGGAAATTCGAGTGCGTCGTGGTGCATGTCGGGACGGTCGAGATTGATCTGGCGGAAGCGCGCCACGCGCTGACCGGTCTTGCCGAAGCCGAAGCGGGGCATCAGCCGCCGGAAGACATGCTCGAACAGCACGTCTTCCTCGAAGGCCAGCTCCGTACCGGGACGAAGACACACGGCCACTTTCGAGTCCTCGACCGCGGTGAAGCCGCGCGTGAATGAATTGGCGAAGTTCGTCGACAGCAATTTGTCGCCGATTCGCGCGGGCCGGTTCAAAACGCCATGAAGGCTATAGTCACACATCGAAGGCACTCCCTGTTGCAGCCGAGAGCCGCACTGGTTTGCCCCCCGAATACATCGATAAGAACGCGCCACCTTGGCGTTCTTGTGTCACGAACGCTCGATTTTAGCAGCAATCGAAGGGTTTTTTGCGCGAGGCCGCGGGAACAGGATGCACCGTGTTTGCATTACATATAGTTGGACGCGGAAGCGATCCGGTGTTCGGCATGGCCTGCGGCGGTGCTAAGCGCGCTTGCGCCCATAGACTTCGTCCGCGCGTTTTTCGAAGGCGGCGGCGAAGCGTTGAAAGGCGGTATCGAACATCGTGCCCATCAGGAGCGCGAGGCTGCGGCTTTTGAACCGGTAATCGATGAAGAACTCGACCTCGCAGGTCTGCTCGCCGGTCGGGCGAAAGCTCCAGCGGTTCTGCATGTGGCTGAACGGCCCATCGAGATATTCGACCAGGATGGAGAGCTTCGGCCGGTCGAGCGTGGCACGGCTGGTAAAAGTCTGCCGGATCAATTTATAGGCAACCGTCATCTGCGCAACCATGACGGTAAGGCCCTCGCGCTTTTCTTCGCTGCTGCGCACGCGCATACCGGCACAGAGCGGCACGAATTCCGGATATTTCTCGACATCCGCAACCAGATCGAACATGTCGGCGGCGGAATGGCGCACGCGCCGCATGGTGGAGTAACTGGGCATGCCTCTCATCCCTCCCCTGAAAGGGGAGGGTCGACGCGCGAGCGCAGCGAGCGTGTCGGGGTGGCGTTATCCCTGTCGAAGGCACGCCCCCACCCGGCTCGCACGCAAGCCGGGGAGGGATAAGAAGAGCTTCGCCGCATAGTCATTATTTCGCCGCCGCCCGCGCCGCCTTCAACCGCGCGAAGTCCTCGCCGGCGTGATGCGACGAGCGCGTGAGCGGAGACGCCGATACCATCAGGAAGCCCTTGGCATAGGCGATGGTCTTGAGCGCCTCGAATTCCTCCGGCGGCATGAAGCGCACGACCTCGTGGTGCTTGCGCGTAGGCTGCAGGTATTGACCGATGGTGAGGAAGTCGACGTCCGCCGAACGCAGGTCGTCCATTACCTGCAGGATCTCGTTACGCTCCTCGCCCAGCCCTACCATGATGCCCGATTTGGTGAACATCGCGGGATCGAGTTCCTTCACCCGTTGCAAAAGACGCAGCGAGTGGAAATAGCGCGCGCCCGGCCGCACGCTGAGATAGCGCGAGGGCACGGTCTCCAGGTTGTGGTTGAATACGTCGGGCGTGGCCTCGACCACGATCTCAAGTGCACCCTCCTTGCGCAGAAAGTCGGGCGTGAGCACTTCGATCGTGGTGCCCGGCGCATGCGTGCGAATGGCGCGGATGGTCTCGGCAAAGTGCCGAGCACCGCCGTCGGCCAGATCGTCGCGGTCGACCGAGGTGACGACGATATGCGCAAGCCCCAGCTTGGCGGT
The DNA here is from genome assembly GCA_021815055.1 of Pseudomonadota bacterium. Lineage (GTDB taxonomy): Bacteria > Pseudomonadota > Alphaproteobacteria > Rhizobiales > Xanthobacteraceae > Pseudolabrys. The sequence goes on from JAKAHJ010000086.1 coordinate 5,205, forward strand.
CGCTTCGCCGACATGGGCGGGCTCGGCAGGGTCGAGCGCGCCCGGCAATCCGGTCTTCACGTTGCAGAAGGCGCAGGCCCGCGTGCAGGTGTCGCCCATGATCATGAAGGTGGCGTGCTTCTTCTCCCAGCACTCGCCGATATTGGGGCAGCCCGCCTCCTCGCAGACCGTGTGCAGCCCGTTCGCCCGCATCAGCGCATGGGTCTCGGCATAGCCGGCGGACACCGGCACCTTGACCCGGATCCAGTCGGGCTTTTTCGGCTGCACGGGCGAATCCGGCCGATGCGCCTTTTCCGGGTGGCGCGGGCGCGGATTATTGACGAGGTCGAGGACGACGGTCATGCCCCCTACTTACGGCTGGCGGAGGGGACCCGCAAGGCAGCAATCAGGCGCTGCGGATCGCCCGCCAGATCGCCAGGAAAATGATGGCGCCAATGGTCGCGCTGACGAGCTGGCCGATGAAGTTCGCCTCCGGCACGATATGGAGCGCGCCGAGCACGAGCCCGCCGACGATCGCCCCGATCAGCCCGACCGCGAGGTTGCCGAATATGCCCCCACGGCCGCCCAGGACCAGATGCGCCAGCCAGCCGGCCAGCAGGCCGACGACGATCCAAGCGAAGATGCCCATGGCTTCTAACCTCCCTCCCCCACGCCGTCGCCCTTCGAGGGCGCTTCGCGCCGCCTCAGGGTGACGGCGCTACGCCGCCTTCGGCGGCATGTGATTGCCCGGCGTCGAATTGGAAATCGCCAGTTCGTCCTCGCTCATGTCGGCGCCGATGTCGCCGAACAGCGGCGTCGACAGATAGCGCTCGCCGGTGTCGGGCAGCATGGCGAGCACGGTCGAGCCGGGCTCGGCCGTCTTGCACACTTCGAGCGCACCCGCGAAGGTCGCGCCGGCGGTGATGCCGACGAAAATGCCCTCCTGCTGCGCCAGCGCTTTTGCGCATTTCATGGCGTCGGGGCCCGCGATGGTAAGGATGCGGTCGACCACTTTCATATCGACTGCTTCGCCGGCGATGCGCGGAATGAAATCGGGGCTCCAGCCCTGCATCGGATGCGGCTTGAAGGCGGGATGGGGCTTGGCCGGCGTGCCGTCGGAATTGCGCTCCTGGCCCACGCCGCTGGTCAGCATCGGGGCATCGGCTGGCTCGCATACGACGATCCTGGTGTCCGGCCGCTCCTTCCGGAGTACGCGCGAGACGCCGGTGAGCGTACCGCCGGTGCCGAAACCGGTGACCCAGTAGTCGAGCCGCTCGCCCCTGAAGTCCTCGACGATCTCGCGCCCGGTCGTGCGCTCGTGCATGTCGGGATTGGCTTTATTCTCGAACTGGCGGGTCAGAAACCAGCCGTGCTTCTTGGCAAGTTCCTGCGCCTTGTTGACCATGCCGAACCCGCGTTCGGCGGCCGGCGTCAGCACCACCTTCGCGCCGAGGAAGCGCATCAGCTTGCGCCGTTCGACCGAGAAGCTTTCCGCCATGGTAACGACCAGCGGATAGCCCTTCGCCGCGCAGACCATGGCGAGCCCGATGCCGGTATTGCCGGAGGTCGCCTCGACTACGGTCATGCCGGGCTTGAGCTCGCCCGATTTTTCCGCCGCCTCGATGACACCGAGCGCGAGCCGGTCCTTGACCGAGCCGAGCGGATTGAAGGCCTCGATCTTGACGTAGAGATCGATGCCCGCCGGTGCCAGCTTATTGATCTTCACGATCGGCGTGTTGCCGATCGCACCGAGTATGGAATTGAATTTGGCCATTGGTCCGGTTCCCCTATTTGTATCCCCGGGCCGCCGTCTCGACCCGTCACCCCGCGGAGCGAGCCTCGAAGCGCGACGGCCCGGTTTCTGTGCCCGTCATCCTTCGAAGCGCGCATCCTATCTCGGTATACCCTAGATCGGCATCTAAGATGTCCAAGTCGGTGCCCAAGTCGGCCAAAGCCGACTTGGGATGGCGCCCACCTCAGAGCCTGACTCATTAATCGGTCAGGCATTTGAAGGCTTGGCGAGGCGTCGGGTCAAGAGTCTGAGATGGGCGCCGAGGAGCGGCAGCCTGCAATCACTCACCTTTTTTCGGCCGGACGCAGGACGAGTTCGGCTCACGCCGCCTTGGCCTGCTCGGCGATGCGGGCGAGCTTGCGCAGGATTGCCGCAGTGCCCGTGAGCCGCTCGACCGGCGTATCCCAGTCCTCGAGGAAGACGAGCTTCTGGCCCGACTTCTCGTTGCGGATGCGCGCGGCCGTGCCCTGCTCGCGGATAAACGCGATAAGCCCGGCCGGATTGGCGAATTCGTTGTCGCGGAACGACAGCACCGCGCCTTTCGGACCCGCGTCGATCTTCTCGACATTGGCGCGCCGGCACAAAGCCTTGATCGCCACGATCTGCAACAAGTGCTCGACCTCGACCGGCGGCTTGCCGAAACGGTCCACGAGTTCGGCCGCGAAAGGCTCGATGTCCTTCTCGTCCTCGATCTCGGCCAGCCTGCGATAGAGCGCGAGCCGCACCGCGAGATCGGCCACGTAATCCTCAGGGATGAGCACCGGCGTGCCGATGGTGATCTGCGGGGACCAGCGGTCGGCCACCGGCTCGGTGAAGCCGGCCTTGAGCGAAGTGACCGCCTCCTCCAGCATCTGCTGGTAGAGCTCGAAACCGACCTCCTTGATGTGGCCGGACTGCTCCTCGCCCAAGAGATTGCCGGCGCCGCGAATGTCGAGATCGTGGCTGGCGATCTGGAAACCGGCGCCCAGCGTATCGAGCGATTGCAGCACTTTCAGCCGCCGCTCGGCCTGCGGCGTGATCGGCTTTTGCGCCGGCAGCGTGAGCAGCGCGTAGGCGCGCAGCTTCGAGCGCCCCACACGCCCGCGCAACTGATAGAGCTGCGACAGGCCGAACATGTCGGCGCGGTGCACGATCAGCGTATTGGCGGTCGGAATGTCGAGGCCGGATTCGACGATTGTTGTCGACAGCAGCACGTCGAACTTGCCGTCGTAGAAAGCCGACATGATGTCGTCGAGCACGGTCGGCGGCATCTGCCCGTGCGCGACGGTGACGCGCACCTCGGGCACGTTCTTTTCCAGGAACTCCTTGGCGCCGGCGAGATCTTCGATGCGCGGACAGACATAGAAGCTCTGCCCACCGCGGTATTTCTCGCGCAGCAGCGCCTCGCGGATGGTGACCGGATCGAACGGCGAAACGAAAGTGCGCACTGCCAGCCGGTCGACCGGCGGCGAGGCGATGATGGAGAGATCGCGCACGCCGGTGAGCGCGAGTTGCAGCGTGCGCGGGATCGGCGTCGCCGACAGCGTGAGCACGTGCACCTCGCTGCGCAGGGTTTTGAGCTTTTCCTTGTGCGCGACACCGAAATGCTGCTCCTCGTCGACCACCAAGAGGCCGAGATCCTTGAACTTGATGCCCTTGCCGAGCAGCGCATGCGTACCGATGACGATGTCGACCTTGCCATCGGCGAGACCGGCTTTGACTTCCTTGAGCTGCGCCGCCGGCACCAGCCGCGAAGCCTGCGCCACATTGATCGGAAAGCCGCGGAAGCGCTCGCTGAAGGTTTTGTAGTGCTGGCGCGCAAGCAGCGTGGTCGGCACCACCACCGCCACCTGTTTGCCATTGATCGCGGCGACGAAAGCCGCACGCAGCGCCACTTCCGTTTTGCCGAAGCCGACATCGCCGCACACCAGCCGGTCCATCGGCCGGCCCTTGCCGAGGTCGGCGACAGCCGCGTCGATCGAGGTCAACTGGTCTTCGGTTTCCTCATAGGGGAATCCGGCGGAGAATTCGTCATAAGCGCCCGTCGTCACCGTCAGGCGTGGCGCCTCGCGCAATTGCCGCTCGGCCGCGATCTTGATGAGGTCGCCGGCGATCGCCAGGATGCGCGCCTTCATGCGCGCCTTGCGCGCCTGCCAGTTGCCGCTGCCCAGCCGGTCGAGATCGACGCCGCTCTCCTCGGAGCCGTAGCGCGACAATAGTTCGATATTCTCCACCGGCAGATAGAGCTTGGCGCCTTCGGCGTAATCGATCTCCAGGCAGTCGTGCGGCGCGCCGGCGGCTTCGATGGTCTGCAATCCAATGAAGCGTCCGATGCCGTGGTCGACATGCACGACCAGGTCGCCGGCTGACAGGCTGGTCGCTTCGGCGATGAAATTCTCGGCGCGGCGCTGCGCACGGCGCGGCCGCACCAGCCGGTCGCCGAGAATATCCTGCTCGCTGACAACCGCCGCGCTTTCGGTCTCGAAGCCGGTCTCGATGCCGAGCACGGCGAGCGCGACCGTGTGCTTTGCCAGCGCCAGCGCCTGCGGCCAGGAGGAAACCGGCGTGAGATTGTGCAATTTGTGGTCGGCGAGCACATGGCTCATGCGCTCGCGCGCGCCTTCGCTCCATAGCGCGATGGCGACGCGCTTGCCGGCGGCCAGCTTCGCCATCACGTGCTTGGTCACGGCCTCGAACACATTGGCGTTCGGCTCGGCCCGCTCGGCCGAAAAGTTATGGCCGGCATGCGCGCCGATATCGATGACGTCGCGCGCTTCCGGCACCACGAAGGGCGTCAGCCGCGCCAGCGACGACGCGCCCAGCCGCTCCTTCCATTCGCTCTCGCCGAGATAAAGCCGCTCCGGCGGCAGCGGCTTGTAGGCCGGCGTCATACCGTCCTTCAGCGTCTCACGCCGGGCGTCGTAGTAGTCGGCGATCTGGGTAAAACGCTCATGCGCGGCATCCTCGTCGAGATGTTCGAGCGCGAGCGGCGTGCCGGGCAGATAGTCGAACAGCGTTTCCATCTGCGTATGGAACAGCGGCAGCCAGTGCTCCATGCCGGGATAGCGACGGCCCTCGCTCACGGCTTCATAGAGAAGATCGTCGGGCGTGGCGGCGCCGAATTCGGCCACATAGCCGGTGCGGAAGCGGCGGATCGTCTCGGTGACGAGCTGGAATTCGGCGACCGGCACGAGATCGAGCCCGCGGACGGCCAAGTCGCTGCGCTCGGTCTGCGGAGAGCGGTCGGCACCCTCGAAGATCGACGCACTCGACGCCTGGAATATGCGCGCGTCCGGGAGGCTCGACACCGCCTCCAGGAGGACCGCGACGGCTTCCACGTTGATGCGCCGGACCTCGTCCTGCCGATCCCATGAGTCCCCCGGAGCCGTGAAGCCGCCGAGGTTGTAGACCTCGTTCGGCTGCACATCGTGGACCAGCGCCCTCAGCGCATCGGGTTCGCCGAGATCGACTTCGGCGATCGCGATCCCCGGTACATAGCGCTGCAGGAGGGACGTGTCAGTGCCGGGCTTCACGCCTGCGGTGATGCCTGCGCCTTCCCGCGCGAGCATGGTGCACAGGATCGTGCCGTCCTGGCCGGCTGCTCCGGTGACAAGGGCGCGCACGTCAGGACTCTAGAACTGTCCCTCGGGAGCGCCCTCGAGCCGAGCGATGTCGGCGTCGACCATGATGCGCGCGAGCTCTGGGGGCAGCACCTTGGCCTCCCAGCCGAGGACCGACTTGGCCTTGGACGCGTCTCCGATGAGCTTGTCCACCTCAGCGGGGCGGAAGTGACGTTCGTCGGTGACGACGTGATCTTCGAATGATAGCCCGGCTCTCGAAAAACTCTTCGAATTCTTCCAAGCCCCCATCCAGTGATATCATCAAGCCGCCACCGCCGCCGGGCGAAAAGCGGTCCATCGGCGGGCAGCTCGCCTTGTCGAGTCGCCTTCTTCGGCGACTTCGGCGACCGGGGCACGCCCCCTGCGCGCGTCTGGCGTTACCGCCGGAGCAGGTGGATCAGGTGCGAGAATATCGCCTGGCGCGTTGTCCGGACTGCGGCGGGAAGGTGCGGCATACGGGGCGCTGGGGGCGGGGACTCCAGCAGATCGAGTTGGCGGATAAACCGTTGCTGGTGGCCGAGCCTGGCGGGGAAATAATGTGGTGTCCGCGGTACCGGAAGATGCATCCGACGGCGTTGCCCGCGGCGGTGGAGAAAGCGGGGCTGCTGGAACAATTCGCCAGGAGTCATCAGTTCCGGTAGCCGGAACATTTAAGGGGAGACTCCATCTCCTCAAATTTCGAGGTGTTACTAATAAAGGCGATGGATCGGTTTGCCAAGGGGTGGTCGCGCCAGTAGGCCACTCCGGGGTGGCGTAGGGTGCGGCCATATTTCTTGGCAGCCGCCCGCTTGAGCCAAGGTGGCCAAGGCGACCGGTTGTGCAGATCCCAGCGCGCCGGGTCCATCCGGCGGCCCGGCCAGCGGCGAGACGCCGCTTCCACAGTGGTTGCCAAACGGTCTGGCCGCTCTTCGAAAGATGTTCACACCCGTCTGGAATTGGGTACTCGTACAGACGTCGTGTATAGTATCAT
>JAKAHJ010000202.1 GCA_021815055.1 Pseudomonadota bacterium
CATCCTCGGCAAACAGACCGGTGACAGAACGCTGGCGGTCGCGCTCGACTATGTGCGCGCGATCCGCAAGACGCCGATCGTGGTCAACGACACGCGCGGCTTCTACGCCAATCGCTGCGTGCTCAATTACATCCGCGAAGGCCATTTGATGCTGCTCGAGGGCATCCCGGCGGCGCTGGTCGAGAACGCTGCGCGCATGGCGGGCATGCCGGTCGGGCCGCTCGCGCTCAACGACGAGACCGCGCTCGACCTGGGGCTCAAGATCGTGCGCGCCACCGAAGCCGATCTCGGCCCCGCCGCGGTCGATCCGGGCATGAAAAAATTGCTGCAAGACATGGTCGAGAAAGAGAACCGCTTCGGGCGCAAGAACGGCAAAGGTTTTTACGACTACCCGCAAGGCAAGCCGAAGCATCTGTGGCCCGGGCTTGCCGATCTCTTGCCGAAGACGCTGACCCGTGACGGAGTCGACGCCATCGATGTCGAGGAGTTGAAGCAACGCTTCCTGGTGGTGCAGGCGGTGGAGGCCGCGCACACCTTCGAGGAGAAAGTCGTCACCGACGTGCGCGAGGCCGATGTCGGCTCGATTCTAGGCTGGGGCTTCGCGCCCTATAGCGGCGGCACGCTGTCCTATATCGACATGATGGGCACGCGGAAATTCGTCGAACTGTGCCGCAAATTCGAGAAAAAATACGGGGCGCGCTTCGCGCCGGGGAAACTGCTTCTCGATCTCGCCGAGCACGACGAAACCTTCTACGGCCGCTTCGCGCCGCCTAAGCGGCAAGAGGCGGCGTAGCCGCGATTTGTCGTCCCGCCTTCGCGGGGACGACAAAACAAGGCGCTCTGCGTATGTCCAACCCCATCCCCTCCCTTTTCCGTTGGCGCGAGATTCCCCGCAGCGTCTGGGCGCTGGGTTTCGTCTCGCTGTTCATGGACACCTCTTCCGAGATGATCCATGCGCTGCTGCCGCTCTATCTTGTGGGCGTGCTCGGCGCCTCGACGCTCACGGTCGGCATCATCGAAGGCATTGCGGAAGCGACCTCATCGATCACCAAGGTCTTTTCGGGCGCGCTCAGCGATTATCTGGGCCATCGCAAATGGCTGACGGCCGCAGGTTACGGCCTTGCGGCGCTCACCAAGCCGGCATTTCCGCTTGCCTCCGGCATCTCGTTGGTCATCGCGGCGCGCTTCGTCGACCGCATCGGCAAGGGCATCCGCGGCGCGCCGCGCGACGCGCTGGTTGCCGATCTCACACCGGCCGACCTGCGCGGCGCCGCCTTCGGGCTGAGGCAGTCGCTCGACACCGTCGGCGCGCTGCTCGGCCCGCTGCTCGCCATCGTGTTCATGGCCATTCTCGCGGACAACTTCAAAGCGGTATTCTGGATCGCGGTGGCGCCGGCCTTCGTCGCCGTCGCCGTCGTCGTCTTCGCCGTGCGCGAGCCGGAGCACCTGTCCGCTGCGCGCAGAGTGCGCGCGCCGCTGTCACGCGCCGAACTGTCCCGGCTCGACGCCGCTTATTGGGCCGTGGTCGGCGTGTCGGCGGTGTTCACGCTCGCGCGTTTCAGCGAAGCCTTCTTGCTTCTGCGCGCGCAATCGGTCGGCTTGACGCTCACGGTTGTACCGATCGTGATGGTGGTGATGAACCTGGTCTACACGTTTTCCGCCTGGCCGGCCGGCGCGCTGTCGGACACCATCGGGCGCTATCGCCTGCTCGTCGCCGGCTTCGCGCTCTTGATCGTCGCCGATCTCGTGCTCGCCTTCGGCAACAATGTGTGGGCGGTGATGATCGGCGTCGCGCTCTGGGGCCTCCATATGGGCCTGACGCAGGGCCTGCTCGCGGCGCTGGTCGCCGATACCGCGCCGGCGGAATTGCGCGGCACCGCCTTCGGCATGTTCAATCTGGTCAGCGGCGTCGCATTGCTGGCGGCGAGCGTGATCGCGGGCGAATTGTGGGACCGTATCGGGCCGGACGGCACCTTCCTCGCCGGCGCGCTGTTCACGCTGGTTGCGCTCGCCGCGCTGCCTTTCGCGCGTCATGCGATGACCGTGCCGGACCCGCCCGCTCAGAGTCGATAAAGTCGCTTGCCGCCGGCCATCCATGTCGGTGGAGAGACCCAGGCGAAAAACTACACCACCACCGTCAGCCGTTTCGCCGCGCGGGTGATGCCGGTGTAGAGCCAGCGCGCGCGGCTGTCCTGGAACGCGAAAGACTCGTCGAACAGCACCACATCGTCCCACTGCGAGCCTTGCGCCTTGTGGACGGTGAGCACATAGCCGTAGTCGAATTCGTCATAGGGCTTGCGGCGGTCCCACTCGAGCTGTTCGAGCCCGCCGGTGAAGCATTCCGGCCGTACCGACACCTTCACGCCGCGCCGCGCGGTCTCGTCGTCCGGCAACAAATGCATGGTCATGATGCCGGTCTTGCTCGCGCGCGCGCGGCCGCCGCGGTCCTTCACCGTCCACAGCCCGCCGTTGAACAAGCCCTTCTTGCGGTTGTTGCGCAGGCACACCAGCTTGTCGCCCGCCGACGGTAATTCGCCCTCGAAG
>JAKAHJ010000203.1 GCA_021815055.1 Pseudomonadota bacterium
GTCGGATCGCGAAGCGATCCGGGTGGGGGTCACTTCATGATTGACCCCACCCCGGCCGGCTTCGCCGGCCGACCCTCCCCTTTCAGGGGAGGGATAAGAAAGGGCCGCCCACCTTCTCGCCATCGCTCTCGTATCACTTGCGCGCGTCGAACGATCGCGACGGAAATGATCGAGCCGATGGCGCAGGTCGACATCGTCGCCGCCGAGCCCGCGTTCGGTGATGACGGCGGCGATTTCCGCCGCCACCTCCCCCGCGCCTTCGTGCGCGGCATCGACTACCATGCGCGCAAGGCGCGGCGGCAGCGGCAGCGCGCGCAAGCGCCGGCCTTCGTCGGTAATGCGGCCTTGCGCGTCGATGGCGCCGAGCTCGGTGAGCAACACCTTCGCCTCGCTTAATGCAGCCTGCGGCGGGGAATCGAGAAACGACAGCATCGCTGGATCGCTCACGCCCCATTGCGCCAGGTCGAGCACGAAGGACGACAGGTCCGCCGACAGAATCTCCGGCCGCGTATAGGGATCGAGCGAACCGGTCTGCGGTTCGTCCCACAGCCGGTAGCAGACCCCCGGCTCGGTGCGCCCGGCGCGGCCGCGGCGCTGGTCGGCGGCGGCGCGCGACACGCGCACGGTCTCTAACCGCGTGAGCCCGACATCGGACTCGTAGCGCGGCACGCGCGACAGGCCGCTGTCGACCACCACGCGCACGCCCTCGATGGTGAGCGAGGTCTCGGCGATCGAGGTCGCCAGCACCAGCTTGCGCCGTCCCGGCGGCGACGGCGATATCGCGCGGTCCTGCTCGCGCGCATCGAGCGCGCCGTAGAGCGCGACGATGTCCACATTCGGATCGCGCACGCGTTCCTTGAGCCATGTCTCGGTGCGGCGGATTTCGCCAGTGCCCGGCAGGAACACCAGCAGCGAGCCGGTCTCCGCACGCAAGGCGCGCTCGACCGCGTCGGCCACTTGCACTTCGATGCGCGCGCGCGCATCGCGGCCGAGATAGCGCGTTTCGACCGGAAAACTGCGGCCCTCGCTTTCAATGACCGGCGCCTGGCCCAGGAGCGCGGCGACACGCGCGCCGTCGAGCGTCGCCGACATCACCAGGATCTTGATATCCTCGCGCAACCCGGCCTGCGCGTCGCGCGCGAGCGCGAGGCCCAGGTCTGCATCGAGCGAACGCTCGTGGAATTCGTCGAACAGCACGGCCGCGATGCCCTCGAGCGAGGGATCGTCGAGCACGAGGCGCGTGAACACGCCTTCGGTGACCACCTCGATGCGCGTGCGCTTCGACACCTTCGAGCCGAAGCGCACGCGCAGGCCGATCGTTTCGCCGACCTGCTCGCCCAGAGTGGACGCCATGCGCGCGGCGGCGGCGCGCGCGGCGAGCCTTCGCGGCTCCAATACCAGGATCTTTTTGTTCGCGGCCCACGGCTCGTCGATCAACACCAGCGGCACCCGCGTGGTCTTGCCGGCGCCCGGCGGCGCCACCAGCACGGCGGCATTGTGCGCGGAGAGCGCCGCCGTCAGCCGCGGCAGCGCGTCGTCGATCGGGAGCGGTATGTCGAAGATACGCATTCAAAGCTCGTCATTCCGGGACGCGAGCCATTAGCGCGTTTACGCGCGTCTTCGACGCGCTATGGCGAGCGGGCCCGGAATCCATACTCCGCAGCGCAGGGGCTATGGATTCCGGGCTCGCACCTTCGGCGCGCCCCGGAATGACAGATTACTACTTCCGCGCCCGGCCGATGCCCTCATAAACAAAGCCGTGGCGGGCCGCTTCCTCCGGCCGATAGACATTGCGCAAATCGACCAGCACCGGGCGCTCCATGACTTCTTTAAGTCGATCGAAATCGAGCGCGCGGAACTGTTCCCATTCGGTGACGATCACCAGCGCGGATGCGCCTTCGGCGCAGTCATAGGCATCGGTGCAGAAGGCGACGCCGTCGATTACGGCCTTGGCCTGCTCCATCCCGGCCGGATCGTAGGCGCGCACCTTGGCGCCCATGTCCTGCAAGGCCGTGATCAGCGGAAGCGACGGCGCCTCGCGCATGTCGTCGGTATTGGGTTTGAAGGTGAGGCCGAGCAGCGCCACCGTTTTCCCCCGCACTTCGCCGCCGAGCGCGGCCGAGACCTTGCGCGCCATCGCCCGCTTGCGCGCATCGTTGACGCCGACCACCGCCTCGACGATGCGCAGCGGCGCGGCATGGTCCTGCCCGGTCTTCAAGAGCGCCAGCGTGTCCTTCGGGAAGCACGAGCCGCCATAGCCGGGACCTGCATGCAGGAACTTGGCGCCGATGCGGTTGTCGAGCCCGATGCCGCGCGCGATCTCCTGCACATCGGCTCCCACTTTTTCGGCGAGATCGGCGATCTCGTTGATGAAGGTGATCTTGGTGGCGAGGAAGGCGTTGGCCGCGTATTTGATCAGTTCCGCGGTGCGCCGGTCGGTGAACAGGATCGGCGCGCGGTTGAGATAGAGCGGCCGGTAAAGATCGCGCATCACCCCGTTCGCGCGCTCGTCCTCGCTGCCGACCA
>JAKAHJ010000087.1 GCA_021815055.1 Pseudomonadota bacterium
AGATTGTAGATTTCCGACGGCTGCACTTCCTGCAGGATGCGGATCAGGTTGGTGGCGTCCGTCATGTCGCCGTAATGCATGAAGAAGCGCGTGCCCGGAAGATGCGGGTCCTGATAGAGGTGATCCACACGGTCGGTGTTGAGCAGCGACGAGCGGCGCTTGACGCCATGCACCTCGTAGCCCTTTTCGAGCAGAAGCTCGGCGAGATAACTGCCGTCCTGCCCGGTGACACCGGTGATCAAGGCAATGCGTTTGCTCATCGTCCGCTCATGTCCAGGGGTCAGTGATCAGTAATCAGTAATCAGTGATCAGAAGAACAGCAGTAATCAGTGATCAGAAGAACAGCTTTGATTCTCGATTCCAATTCCCGATTTCCTGATTACTGATTACTGATTACTGATTACTGATCACGAAGTCCGCATAGGCGGCGGCAAGCCCGTCGCGCAACGAGACTTTCGGCGTCCAGCCGAGCGCCTTGAGCCTGGCGACGTCGAGCAGCTTGCGCGGCGGACCGTCCGGCCGCGCGGTGTCGAAATCGATGCGGCCGCGGAAGCCCACGACGTCGCGCACGAGACCGGCGAATTCCGCGATGGTTATGTCCTCGCCGGTGCCGATGTTGAGAAAGCCATGGCCGGAATAATGCTTCATCACGAAGACGCAAGCATCGGCGAGATCGTCCGCGCTCAGGAATTCGCGGCGCGGCGTGCCGGTGCCCCAGACCGTGACCGACGGCGCATTGGCGAGCTTGCCCTCGTGGAAGCGGCGGATGAGCGCCGCCGGCACGTGGCTGTGCTCGGGATGATAGTTGTCGCCCGCACCGTAGAGATTGGTCGGCATCACTGCGACGAAATCGGCGCCGTGCTGCTTGCGATAGGCCTGGCACAATTTGATCGCGGCGATCTTGGCGACGGCGTACCACTCGTTGGTCGGCTCGAGCGGACCGGAGAGCAGCGCGTCCTCCGACATCGGCTGCGGCGCGAGCCGCGGATAGATGCAGGACGAGCCGAGCGCCAACAGCTTCTTCACGCCGGCTTTGTAGGAGCCGCGGATGACATTGAGGCCGATGGCCAGATTGTCGGCGATGAAATCGGCCGGATAGGTGTCGTTGGCGTAGATGCCCCCGACATGGCCGGCGGCGAGAAACACGGCGTCCGGCTTCTCATCGGCGAGCCAGATTTCGGTCGCCGCCTGGTCGGTGAGATCGAGCGTCTTGCGCGGAACCGTGAGGATCTCGCAGTCCTCGCGCGTGAGCCGCCGCACGATGGCGGACCCCGCCATGCCATTGTGCCCGGCGACATAGACCCGCTTGCCTGTGAGATCGAAGAGGAGGGGCGAAATCATCGTGCCTTCTTGAAGGGGCAAGGAACCAGACCGGCCCGGCGGCTTTCCAGGCACAGCACGGCTTCAAATTGCCGCATTCGGAGATATTGATACCAAAACCGGGAGCGAAACCGGGAGTGTGGCGAAACCAATGCCACACGCCCGGCTTGTTCCACAAGGGGAGGCCCGAAAGCGCATCCGGTCTCGCATTAAACGGTAACCGATCCTTAACCGCACTCAAGCTCAAATGCGCACGTTTTCCATCGCGTGCACCGCGCGAATCGTGCGTTCCGCCGGATTGAATCAGAGCCATTGGAGGATGATCGATGCTTAAGCGGCTGTTGACCACCGTGGCAAGCGCCGTCGGCTTATTTGCCATGGCATTGCCATCTTCGGGCGCCGACCTTATGCGGCCCCCGGCCTACAAGGCTCCGCTCGCGGTGCCGACTTACCTTCCGATGAATCCCTGGGCCGGATTTTATTTCGGCGCCAATGCCGGCTACGGCTGGGAGAACTTCGGCGGCAATAACGCGCCGACGGCGTCGGCAAGCGATTGGTTTTTCGGCGGTCAGCTCGGCTACAACTGGCTCGCCGGAAGCTGGCTGTTCGGCCTCGAGGGCGACCTGCAAGGCAACGGGGCCAAGATCGGCTCGGCCGCCGGAACCTGCGGCGCGGCCGCCTGCACTGTCACCGGCAGGATCAACGCCTACGGCACGGCGCGCGGACGGGTGGGCTACGCCTTCGGACCGACCATGGTCTACGCCACCGGCGGCGCCGCCTTCATCAACAGCGGCGCCGGCCTGCTCAGCGGCGGCGTCTTTACCCAGGAAGCTGGTAACTGGAACACCGGTTATGCCCTCGGCGGCGGCGTCGAACAGATGTTCTGGGGCCGCTGGAGCGGCAAGCTCGAATATCTCTATATGAACGCGGGCGGGCCTTCGCTGACGAGCGGTGGGGTGACGCGATCGATCGACACCAGCGCAAACCTGGTGCGCGCCGGCCTCAATTATCACTTCTGACGCCATAGGCGCGCGCACGAACGCGGCCGGGCCGGGTCGAGCCGCCTTTTACAGGCGCCAGAGGTCGATCCCGTCCGGCATCGCCGCGCGGTCGAGCCGCGATTTCACGTCGAGCACCGTGCCCTTGCCGTCCTTCAGGAGGCGGGAGACCAGCGCCCAGCCTTCCTGCGTATAGGGAGAATGCGCGACGGCGAGGATCACCGCGTCGGCCGGTTCCAGCCGCGCGAGATCGGTCAGCGGCAGGCCGTATTCGTGCTCGGCTTCCTCCGGCAGAGCCATCGGATCGTGCATCTGCGTGCGCACGCCGAAATGCTGCAATTCGCGCACGATGTCGATGACGCGCGAATTGCGCAGGTCGGGCACGTTTTCCTTGAAGGTGATGCCGAGAACCGTGACGACCGGGCTGGTGCGGTTGCGCAGCATCAGCCGGCGCACGCATTCGCGCGCCACGGTCTGGCCCATGCCGTCATTGATGCGGCGGCCGGCCAGGATGATTTCCGGATGATAGCCCGCCTTCTCCGCCCGGAAGGTCAGGTAATAGGGGTCGATGCCGATGCAGTGGCCGCCGACCAGCCCGGGCGTGTAGTTGAGGAAATTCCATTTGGTAGCGGCGGCGGCGAGCACGTCGGCGGTGTCGATGCCGAGGCGATGGAAGATCGCCGAAAGCTCGTTCATGAAGGCGATGTTGAGGTCGCGCTGCGTGTTCTCGATCACTTTGGCGGCTTCCGCGACCTTGATCGAAGGCGCGCGATGGATGCCGGCCTTGACCACCGAGCCATAGACCGCGGCGACGATGTCGAGCGTTTTCTCGTCCTGCCCGGAGACGACTTTGGTAATGGTCTCGAAGCGGTGCACCTTGTCGCCCGGATTGATCCGCTCGGGCGAATAGCCGACCGTGAAATCCCGCCCGCCGGCGAGCCCCGAGACGCTTTCAAGGACGGGCAGGCAATCCTCCTCCACGGCGCCGGGATAGACCGTCGATTCGTAAACGACGATGTCGCCGCGCTTGAGCACGCCGCCGACGCTGCGCGACGCGCTCAGCATGGCCGCGAGGTCGGGGCGGCGGGCGCCGTCGATCGGCGTCGGCACCGTCACGATATAGAAATCGGATTGCGCCAGCGCGGCCGGGTCGCTTTCGTAAGTAAGGCTCGGCTGGTTGACGTCGCAGGCTTCGACCTCGCGGGTGCGGTCGTGACCCGCGCGCAGCTCCGCCACGCGCCTGGCATCGATGTCGAAACCGACCACCGGGACGCCCGAGCGCGCGAAGGCGACGGCGACCGGCAGGCCGACATAACCAAGTCCGATGACGGCGATTTTGCGGGTGTGAACAGACATGAGGCCTCTTCGTTTAGACCGATTCCCGTTCGATTTCGCGCATGATTTCGGCGTTCAGTCAGAGCGCTCTCTTTTTTCATGCCGTGGTCAAGGAAGGATGACAATTATCCCCAGCGCCAGAAATCGCGGCCTTCCTCGCGCATGAAGCGCGCCAGCACCATCTTGTGCACTTCCGAGGCGCCGTCGACCAGCCGGGCCGAGCGGGCGTAGCGGTAGATCCATTCCACGATAGTGTCCTTGGAATAGCCGCGCGCGCCCTGAAGCTGGATGCCGACATCGGCGGCGAGATGCAGCGCGTCGGCCACCTGCACCTTGGCCATCGACACTTCCTTGCGCGCGCGCGAGCCCTGTTCGAGCTTCCAGGCCGCGTGCATGGTCAAAAGCCGGCCGATCTGGATCTGGTGCGCGACCTCGCCCAGCTTGATCTGCACGCTCTCGCGGTCGGCAAGCTTGATGCCGAAGCCCTCGCGCCGGCCCACATATTCCTGCGCGATCTCCATGCAGCGCTTGGCGAAGCCGAGCCAGCGCATGCAATGGGTGAGCCGCGCGGGCCCAAGGCGGATCTGCGTGGCCTTCAACCCATCGCCCTCGCCCATCAGCACGTTCTCGAACGGAATCTCGAGCCCGTCGAATTCCAGTTCGCAATGGCCGCCGTGCTCCTCCGGCCCCATGATCGGGATGCGGCGGACGACGCGCCAGCCGGGCTGGTCCTTGTGATAGAGGAAAGCGGTCAGCCCGCGGCGCGGGTCGTCCGAGGTGCGCGCCATCAGGATGAAATGCGCCGCGCCGTCGGCGCCAGTGATGAACCATTTGCGCCCGCGGATCACGTAGCGGTCGTTCTTCTTCTCGGCGCGCGTCAGCATCATGCCGGGATCGGAGCCGGAGCCGGGATGCGGCTCGGTCATCACGAAGGACGAGCGCACCTTGCCCTCGACGATCGGGCGCAGGAATTTCTCTTTCTGTTCGGGCGTGCCGACCTTGGCGAGCAGGTTCATGTTGCCGTCGTCCGGCGCCATGCAGTGGATGGCGAGCGGGCCGAAGATCGAGCGCGCCGCTTCCTCGTAGATCGCCGGCCAGGCGCCGACCGGCAGGCCCATGCCGCCATATTCCTTCGGGCTTTGCGGCGCCCACAGGCCGGCCGCCTTCGCCTTCTCGCGCACCGGCTGGAGGCGGTGATGCGGGATGTTCTCGTAATCGGTGAAGTTCTCCGGATCGGCCTCGAGCGGCAGCACGTGCTCTTCGATGAAGGCGCGCACGCGCAGGCGGATGTCCTCGATCTCGGGGGAAAGGGTGAAGTCCATGGCGTTTCCTCTCTTATCCCTTGATCTGCACCACCTGCCCGCCGTCGACCACGATGGTGACGCCGGCGATGTAGCTGCCGGCATCGGACGCCAGCAGCAACAACGCGCCGTCGAGGTCGCCCGGATTGCCGAAGCGGCCCATCGGAATCTCGCGCTTGAGCGCATTGCCTGCCTCGCTCTCGAGATACTTGTCATTGATCTCCGTCACAAACCAGCCCGGCGCGATGGCGTTGACGCGCACGCCCTTGAAGGCGAGCTCGACCGCCAGCGCCTTGGTGGTCTGCACCACCGCCGCCTTGGCCACCGCATAGGCCGCCGTGCCTTTGGCCACGCCGAAGCCCAGCACCGAGGCGATGTTGACGATCGATCCCTTCTTGCCGGCGGCAAGCATGCGGCGCGCCGCCTCCTGCGCATTGTAGAACACCGCGTCGAGATCGACCGACAGCACGCGCCGCCATTCCTCCGGCGAGACCTCGGTCGCGCGTAAGGGATGCTGCGCGACGCCGGCATTATTGACGAGAATTGTGACGGTACCGAAGGCCGCCTCCGCCGCGTCGAAGGCGCGCGCCATGGCGGCGCGATCGGTGACGTCGGCTTCGATCGCCATGGCGCGCCCGCCTGCGGCCTCGATCTCGGCTTTCAGCGCCGCCAGCCGGTCGGCCCGCCGCGCCACCAGCGCGACGGCCGCGCCATTGTCCGCCAGTGCGCGGGCGAACTGGATGCCGAGCCCGCTGGACGCGCCGGTCACCATGGCCACGCGGCCGGTGAGGGAGAAGAGATCGGAGGCTTTCATGCGCGGTCTCAGTCCCTTGTCCCGGGCGCAGCGCAGCACGTCAGTGTTGCGCTGCAGAACCGGGACCCCGGTTGCTTCGGAAGAAAGCGGGGCCCCGGATCAGCGGTGCACCGCTTCGCGCTGCACCGCGTCCGGGGCACGCGGCGTTCACCTCCCATAAAGCGCATGCGGCAGGGCGGTCGCAAGGCCCGGCGCGAACCAGAGCACGACCAATGCCACGAGCTGGATCAGCACGAACGGAATAATGCCGACATAAATGTCGCGCGTCGTGATCTCCGGCGGCGCCACGCCGCGCAGGAAGAACAGCGTCGGCCCGAGCGGCGGGTGCATATACGAGGTTTGCAGGTTCACCGCCATCATGATGCCGAGCCAGACCGGATCGACGCCGGGCATCTTCAGCAGCGCGGGCGCCACGATCGGCACCACCACGAAGATGATCTCGAAGGCGTCCATCACGAAGCCGAGCAGGAACATCGCGACCATCACAGTGAGCACCGCGGCGGCCGCGCCGCCCGGCAGATCGGCGAGCGCGCGCTCCACCATGGCGTCGCCGCCGAGCGCGCGGAACACCAGGCTGAACATGGTCGCGCCGATCAGAATGAGGAAAATCATGCTGGTGACCTGCGTGGTCTTCTCGACCACCGGCATCATCAGCCCCTCGAGCGGCGCCTTGCGCAGCGCGAGCAGGATCGCGCCGACCGCGCCGATCGAGGCCGCTTCGGTCGGCGTGGCCACGCCGCCGAGGATCGAGCCGAGTACGGCGAGAATGAGCGCGATCGGCGCGACCAGAACCGCGCCGAGCTTGCGCGCGAGCGCAAAGCCGCGCGGCGCCTTCGGATCGGGCGGCAAGGCTGGCGAGGCCTTCGGCGAGACGATCGCGACCGCGATCAGGAACAGGAGATAAAGCCCGACCAGTGCGAAGCCGGGCACCAGCGCGCCGGCGAACAAGTCGCTCACCGTGAGCGAGCGCGGCGCGAAATTGCCCTGCGCGAGCTGCGCCGCCTGATAGGAATTGCCGAGCTGGTCGGCCAGCAGCACCAGCACGGTGGCGGGCGGAAAAACCTGCGCCAGCGTCGCGGTGGCGGCGACCGTGCCGGCGGCGAGCCTTTTGTCGTAGCCGAAGCGCAGCATGGCCGGCAGCATGATGAGGCCCATGGTCACCGTGGTGGCGCCGACCACGCCCTTGGCGGCCGCGAGCAGCGTGCCGACGATCACCGCCGAAATGCCGAGCCCGCCGCGCAAGGTTCCGAACAGGCGGCCCATGGTCTCGAGCAGTTCCTCGGCCACGCGCGAGCGCTCCAGCATCACCCCCATGAAGATGAAGAGCGGGATCGCCAGCAGCACCTCGTTGGTCATGATTCCGTAGATGCGCTGCGGCAGCGCGCCCAGAATGCCGAAGCCCATGACGCCGAGGGCGTGCCCGAGCACGGCGAAGGCGAGCGACACGCCGGCGAGCGTCAGCGCCACCGAATAGCCGATCATCAGCGCCGCGATGACGGCGACGACCATCAGGATGGCGAGGGGCTCAGCCACTCTTAATCCCTCCCCTGAAAGGGGAGGGTCGGCGAGCGAAGCGAGCCGGGGTGGGGTGCTCTTTTCACCGAGAACCCCCACCCGGCGCGCTACGCGCGCCACCCTCCCCCGCAAGCGGGGGAGGGATAAGAAGGAGCGCCCAGGCCCGGATCGCCTGCGCCACGCCCTGCAGCGCCATCAGCACCGCGAACACCGGAATGACCGTCTTGAGCACAAAGACCAGCGGCAATCCGCTCGCTTCCTGCGAGCGCTCCAGAATCGCCCAGGAGCGCGCGGCATAAGGCGCCGAGAGCCAGAACAGCACGGCGGCGAAAGGCAGCAGCAGGATCAGACTGCCGAGGAGATCGACGATCGCGCGGGTGCGCGGCGAGGCCTCGGCGTAGAAAATATCGACGCGCACGTGGCCGCCCAGCCGCAGCGTCCAGGCCGCCGCCAGCATGAACAGCGTGGCGTGCATGTAGATCACGGTCTCCGACAGCCAGATCGAGCCGAGCGAGAACGCGTAGCGCGCCACCACCAGCGCGAATTGCAGCAGCACCACAGCCAAGGCAAGCCACGCCACCGTCCGGCCGACGGCGGTGTTCAGGCGGTCGATGCGGTCGGCGACTGCGATAGCCAAATTCATTTGCGTATCATGCCACATCGATACCCCGAGTTGCACGGCAACTATCCGCCTCCTCAGGATGAGGGCGACAAGGCGGCTCCATTTGCGCTAAATTCCCCCCATGTCCGATCACCATCACGACCACCACAACGATAACGACCATTCCGAGCTGTCGGAGACCCAGTTGCGCGTGCGCGCGCTGGAGACCGTGCTCACCGAAAAAGGCTATATCGATCCCAAGGCGCTCGACGCCATTGTCGAGGCCTACGAGACCAAGATCGGCCCGCGCAACGGCGCCGCGGTCGTCGCCAAGGCCTGGACCGATCCCGCTTTCAAGGCCGCGCTGCTCGAAGACGCCACGAAGGCCGTGGCGACGCTCGGCCATATCAGCCGCGTCGGCGATCATCTGGTCGCGGTCGAAAACACGCCGGCGACCCACAACATGGTCGTCTGCACGCTGTGCTCCTGCTATCCGTGGGAAGTGCTCGGCCTGCCGCCGATCTGGTACAAGTCGGCGCCCTACCGCTCGCGCGCGGTGAAGGACCCGCGCGGCGTGCTCGCCGATTTCGGCGTGGCGCTGCCGAAGGCGACCCAAATCCGCGTCTGGGATTCGACCGCGGAGACGCGCTTCATCGTGCTGCCGATGCGCCCCGCCGGCACCGAAGGCTGGAGCGAGGCGCAACTGGCCGAACTGGTGACGCGCGATTCCATGATCGGCACCGGATTGCCGAGAGAGCCGGGGTCGAAATAATGGACGGCATTCACGACATGGGCGGCATGGACGGCTTCGGCAAAGTCGAGGTCGAGCAGAACGAGCCGCCGTTCCACGAGAAATGGGAAGGCCGCGTGATGGCGATGCAGCGCGCCATGGGCTATGCCGGCGCCTGGCACATCGACCACGCGCGCTATGCGCAGGAGCGCCTCGCCCCGAACATCTATCTCGACGCGTCCTATTATCAGAAATGGGCGCTGGCGATGGAGAGGAACGTGGTCGAGCGCGGGCTCGCCGGCGCGGACGAGCTGGAGGCCGGCCACGCGCTGCGTCCGGGCAAGAGCCTGCCGCGCAAGTTCACGCCCGAGATGGCGGCGAACCTGACGCGCGGCTCGTACTTCCGCCCGGCGCAGGCCGGCGCTCGTTTCAAGCCAGGCGACCGCGTGCGCACGAAGAACATCCACCCGCTCACGCATACGCGGCTGCCGCGCTATGCGCGCGACAAGGCGGGCGTCATCGAGCGTTGCCACGGCTGCCATATGTTCCCGGACTCGGTCGCGTCCAACCTGGGCGACAATCCGCAGTGGCTCTACACCGTCGTGTTCGACGGGCGCGACTTGTGGGGTCCCGATTCCGATCCGGCGCTGACGGTGTCGATCGAGGCGTTCGAGCCTTATCTGGATCCGGTATGACATGACGAGCATCGACCAGAGCGCCGCGCGCCGCGCCACGCAGGAAGTCCCTAGCATCCCTCGCGATGCCGAAGGCCCGGTGTTCCGCGAGCCGTGGGAAGCGCAGGCTTTTGCGATTGTCCTGGCGCTCCATGAGCGCGGCATTTTCACCTGGCCCGAATGGGCGGCAACGCTCGGCGCGGAGATCAAGCGCGCGCAGGCCGCAGGCGATCCCGACACCGGCGAGACCTATTACCGGCACTGGCTCGCCGCGCTGGAACGGCTGGTGGCCGAAAAAGGCGTGACCACGGCAGAGACCCTGCACCGCACCCGCCACGCCTGGGAGCATGCCTGCGAGCGCACGCCGCACGGCAAGCCGATCGAGTTGCGGGAAGAGGATTTTAGTTGAGCTACGTGCCCCGGACGCGGTGCAGCACGAGCCATAAGCGCGTTCACGCGCGTCTTCGACGCGCTATGGCGAAGTGATGCACCGCAGAGCCGGGGCCCCGGTTAAGAAAGCGGGGTCCCGGATCTGCAGCGCGTCATTTCACGCCGCGCTGCGCCCGGGACACACCCAGAAAATCACACCCCCAACATCCGCTCGCTCACCATGTAGCCGGTGAGCAGCGCAACGCCGAACACGATGATCGCGAGTGCGGCCGCCGTTTCCAGCCCGCGCAGCAGCAGCATGCCGGCGCCGGGCTTGGCCTTGGCGAGGTGACCGGCGAAGCGGCGGGCCGCGACCGCCAGAGTGGCGATCGCCGTCACGGTGATCGCGGTGCCGATCCCCATCACGAAGGTCGAGGCGACGCCGACCCAGAAAATTCCCTGCGCCAGCGCGAACACCAGCACGATGATCGCACCCGAGCAGGGCCGCAAGCCGACCGCGACCACGGCGGCAAGCCCGCGCCTGAACCAGTGCTTGCCGGCAAGCTCGGCCGGCTCCGGCGCATGGGCATGACCCCAGGCATGCGCCTCGTCCGCGTGATCGTGGCCGTGGTGATGCGCGTGGCCGTGATCGTGATGATGCTCATGGCCGTGGTCGTGCGCGTGCGAATGACCATGCGCATGCGCGTGTGGCGCGGCCGTCTCGCCGCGCAGCAGTTTGAGGAAGGCCCTGCCCTTCACCCATAACAGCCGCAACCCGATCAGGATGATGAGCGCGTAGCTCACGGTCTCGATCACACGCACCGCATTGCCCATGGCATGCGCGGTCGCGCCCAGCAGCACCGCGGCAATGCCGACGATGGCGATTGCGGTAAGCGCCTGGAAAATCGCCGACGCAAAGGACAGCGCGACACCGCGACACCAGGTCTCGTCATTCGCGACCATGTAGGAGGAGATCACCGCCTTGCCGTGGCCGGGACCGGCTGCGTGGAAAATGCCGTACAAGAACGAGATGCCCATCAGCGCATAGGCCGCGCGGCCATCGGCCTTGGAGGCGCGGATCAGGCCGGAAAACATGCGGTAGAATTCGGCCTGCTTGGCGAGGATCCAGCCGGTGAAGCCGCCGACTTCCGGCGGCGCGGCGCCGCGCGCCAGGCCGAAGGGCTGCGCCGACGCGGCGTCGGCGAGAGCGAGAACGCAAAGCGCGACGCCAATGATGAGCGCAAAATGCGCCAAGGCGTGCAACTGTTTCTCCCCTCCCCCCGCCGCTTCGCGGGGCGAGAGTAAGAGGTTGCGTCGGGCCCCGCCGCTCACGGACAATGCACCAGGATCTTGTTGGCGAATTGCGCGCCCCAGGCCATCGTCGTGTTCTTCTGGTCGGCCGGAATTTCGCTCAACAGCTTGCCTTCCTGGTAGGTCATTTCGCGCGGCTTGACCACGTCGGCCACGCAGCCCTTGCCCCCGGCCATGCGGACCGGATCGTCCTTGGCCCAGGCGAAATCGACGAAAATCGTCGGATCGTAGATCTCGACCTTGAGCTCTTTCGCCTTCAGCGGCGTCTTGAACGGCAGCGTGAAGTTCAGCGTCAGCACCGCATCCGCGTAGTCGAGCCAGTAATCCGGCAAGGGCTCGCCAAGCTTGGTCTTCTTGCCGTCGGCGGTGACGTAGGTGAAATACCCGTACTCCTTAGA
>JAKAHJ010000088.1 GCA_021815055.1 Pseudomonadota bacterium
CAGCAGCAGGCTGAAGCTCGGCAACCGGTCGGTGGCGAGGCGATAACCCGAACAGCACAGGCCCGACACGGCAAAGCCGAGGGCGAGGGCGAGCAGAGTTTGCATGGATTGCGGGGTCATGGCGGGCCCGGAGACGACAGAAGGCCCTATTTGCCGCGCTCGTCATCGGAGCCGCCAGCCTATCCTTAACCGATGGTTAACGGAGCTGCGGCCATGGTCTCCGCGCCGGCCGCGACGGGCGGCGATTCGCCAACAGGAGAGCCGATTGTCCGTTTTGGCGCACCACGATTCGGCGGCAGGGCGCCGCCGACGGCACGCCGGCCACAATCCGCTGCTGGCGCCCGTCCTGCTTTTTGCCGCCGTCATCGCGATGGCGGCGTCCTATGTCGGCTACGTGCTGTGGCCGCGCTGGCCGGAAGCGCCGGTTTCGACCGACGCACCATCTGTGCCGATCGTGATCGCCGGCGCGGCTTTCAACATCGAGCCGGCGGCGATCCGCATGGCCGTGCAACGCCGTCCCGGCATGCACGACCGGGTCGACCTCGCTTATCTGTGGCCCTCGCTCGTCCCGCCCAATCCGGCGCTCAAGACCGTGGCCGGCGAGCCGGTCGATCCGAACGAGCGGCTGTTCGTGACCATCGAGACCGCCGACGGCACGCTGCCAATCATCGAGCGCGTCGAGACGATCTATGCGCGCTACCTGGTGCCCAAGCCGGCGGCGGGACCCGAAGGACTCACGCTGCGCGGATTTCGCCACGACACGCCCTATCGCGGCGAGGAGCTCGCCTTCGAGTCGCAATCGCCCGCGCATTTCCTCGCGCGCTGCACGCGCAAGGGCGTGACCAATTCAGGGACCTGCCTGCTGGAGCGGCGCATCGGCGACGCCGACATCACGATCCGTTTCCCGCGCGACTGGCTTGCCGACTGGAAAAGCGTCGCCGCCGGCATCGACCGGCTGATGGCTCGACTGCATCCCACTTAGCCGTCATTCCGGGGCGCGGCCGCAGGCCGTGAACCCGGAATCCAGAAGCAAGCGCAGCTATCAATTGTTGCTGGATGCTGGATTCCGGGCTCGCGCTTCGCGCGCCCCGGAATGACAGAGTCACTCGGCCAGATCGACGTCCAGGATCGGCAGCTCGAGAATATAAGAGCGGCGGCCTTTTTCGATTTCCAGGAACAGCACGCCGAGGAATTCCTCGCCGATATAGGCCTCGAGCGAGTCCATCTTGCGCGGCCGCGTCACCACGCGGATCTTCTCGTTGTCGAACTTGCGCCTGAGATAGGCGTTGAGCGACGGCACCGGCTGGATGCTCGGATCGCTGCCGAGCTGGATGACCATGCGGAAATTATAGGAGCGCTCGCCTTCGTCCTCGTCGGCGGTCAATTCGCCGAGATCGTCCTCACCGACGAACACCTCGGCAGCATCGCCCTTCTTCGGCACCACGCGGATATTCGGGTTGCCGAACAATTTCTTCAGATAGGCGTCGAGTTGCCGCACTTCGCTGACATTCACCGGCCCGCTCCTGTCATATTGGGCAAGGCCTATGCCCGATCGGGCGGCCCGGCGCAAGCGAAAGAGATGCGCATGATTTTATCCGACCTTGCTTCGCCCGCCGAAGCGGGCTTCGCGAAGGCGGGGAACCGGTGCCCACTTTTCGGGATCATGCGCGTTAGCCGTCAAGCATGACGCCGTAGAGCATCTGGTCCATGGCGCGCGACGGCTCGGGGCAGCCCGCTTCGCCGACCACCTTGGCCGGAACGCCCGCGACGGTGACGTTGTTCGGCACCGACTTGATGACGACCGAGCCCGCGGCGATGCGCGCGCAATGGCCGATCTCGATATTGCCGAGGATCTTGGCACCGGCGCCGATCATCACGCCGCGGCGGATTTTCGGATGACGGTCCTCGTGTTCTTTCCCGGTACCGCCGAGCGTCACGTCATGCAGGATAGAAACATCATCATCGATCACCGCGGTCTCCCCGACCACCAGCCCGGTGGCATGGTCGAGGAAAATGCCGCGACCGATGCGCGCCGCCGGATTAATGTCGCACTGGAACACGAGCGAGGACCGGCTCTGCAAATAGAGCGCGAAGTCCTTGCGGCCCTTGCCGAGGAGCCAGTGCGCCAGCCGGTGCGTCTGGATGGCGTGGAAACCCTTGTAGTAGAGCACCGGCTCGATGAAGCGGTTGGTAGCCGGATCGCGGTCGAAGGTGGCGATAATGTCCGCGCGGAACGCCACGCCGAGGTCCGGCGCATCTTCCAGCGCATCGGTATAGGCTTGGCGGATCATGTCGGCCGACAGGTCGGCATGATGCAGGCGCTGCGCGACGCGATGCACGACCGCGTTTTCCAGCGTGTCGTGGTGCAGGATGTTCTCGTAGATGAAGGTCCCGAGCTCCGGTTCGCGCCGCGCCACGTCTTCCGCCTCGCCGCGGACGCGCGTCCAGACCGGATCGACCGTGTCGAGAATCTTTGCGGGCCGTGTCTGATAATGAGCCATGGTCTTAACTCCCGACGCCTCTCGATCCCCTCAAGATAGGTCTTTTAGCACATTTTGCGAGCCGCAAGGAGCCGGTCCGTACCGCGATTGCATGGCTCACGCGCGCCGGTCAAGGAATTCGAGCACGCCCGCCTTGAACACCTTGTCGCCGACCGCGAGCATGTGATCGCGGTCCGGAATATCGAGCGCCTTGGCTCCGGGGATCAGCGCGGCCAATGCGTCGGCAGAACCCGCAACCCGGTCCCTGGTTCCGACCGCAACCAACACCGGCGCGGCGATCGCGGCGACCTGCCCGCGCGTAAGCGTCTGGCGCGAGCCGCGGATGCAGGCGGCGAGCGCGCGCAAATCCGACCGGGTCGTTTCCGCGAAAGAGCGGAACATGCGGCCGTTCGGATCGCTCACATCGTCGATCGAACGCGCTTCCAGCGCCTCGGCGATGCTTTCGGGCAGGCCGACACCTTCCACCAGCTTGATGCCGAGACCCCCGAGCACGGCCGAGCGCACGCGCTCCGGATGCTTGACGGCGAGGAAAGCCGCGATACGCGCGCCCATCGAATAGCCCATGACGTCGGCGCGCGCTATCCCAAGATGGTCGAGCAGCGCGCGCACGTCCTCCGCCATCACGGTGCTGTGATAAAGCGCCGGCTCGTAGAGCTTGCTCGAGCGGCCATGGCCGCGATTGTCGCTGGCGATGACGCGGCGGCCGGCGTGCTTGAGCGTCATCACCCAGCCCGGATGCACCCAGTTCACCTCCTTGTTGGAGGCGAAACCGTGCGCCAGCACGATCGGATCGGCGTGACGATCGCCTGGGCCTTCGTCGAGATAGGCGATCTCGACCGAGCCGTGATGGAAACCCGGCATTTTGGCTTGAACTCGGATTGCGAAAATGAGCCGCGCTTTTAGCGCATGATGTCTCGATGTGCCAGAGGCTTAGCGGGGCGCGGCCAACGGCGCGAGTTGCGCTGCATCGCGTTTGCGCCGACGCTTGCGATAGTCGAGCACGCGCTGCGTGGCGCGCTCGGTTGCGCTCTTGAGCGAGGTCACCAGCCCGAACAGCGTCAGCAGTGCGCCGAATATCCAGGCCGCCAGATCGAACGCCGCAGCGCTCAGCATGATGGCGGTGCGGCCGCCCACTTTCAAGATCGCGCGGGTCTTGCCCCCTTGCTTCTCGGCGAGCCGGGCGACGCGCGACATCTCGCGCGGGCTCTCGGCGACCTTCAGACCGTCGAGCGCCGCCTGCGTGCCGGCCTTGGCCTCGATCTTGCCGACGGCGCGCGCGAGTTCGACGAGCTTGCCGGCGCGCTCTACCTTCACCGCATCGCGCGCGGCGCGGATGGCGAGCGCCGGCTCGGCGATCGACACGCCGGCGATCGCCTTTTTCAGCGCACCCCAATCGATCACATGGCGCAGCATGCGCCCGATCGACTCGCCAAGCTCGCCGCCGAGGCGGCCGGTCTTGCGCGCCACCTTCGCCATGGTCAGCCCGATGCGCGCCGGCGCCGCCGCCCCGACCGTCGCATAGGTGCCCGCGGTAATGGCGAGGCCGACGCAGGCAAGCCCGAGCACGAGCGTGTCCGCCTTCGCGCCCGTCGCGAGGCGGCCGCCCTCGCGCACCGCATCGCGGATGTCGCCGAACACCAACAGATCGCCGAGCGCGGTGCCGGCAAAGCTCGTCGCGTCGGTCGGCTCGCCGGCAACAAAGCCATAGGCGAAGCTCTTCAGCGCGCTCGCGGTGCTCGCGGCATCCGCGACAGCGGCTTCAACCTGCTTGCGCCGTGCATCGTCGACCGCGACGTGGCGCGCATCGGCGAGCTCGACGAAGCTCTGCGCGAGATCGGCGTCCTGGTCGGCAAGCGCCTCGTCGATGCCGCGCGCGGCCACCGCGGCATTGAAATTTTCATCCAGCATGCGGTCGGCTACCGCGTTGGGATCGCTGCGGCTAGTCAGCGCCTGGCCGGAGTCCCAGGCGAGCGGCACGAGCCAAATCGCCAGCCCCGCGAACAGCGAGGCCGCGGCCACTACCGGTGCGACGCGCACCCGGCGGCGCTTCGCGAGTGCCCGCTTAACCTCCGGCGGCGCGAATCCTTCCGCATCCCGCATGGCCGTTCCTCGATCTGGCGCGCCGGAAACGGCGCCTCGGCGGCAAGTTTAATGTCACCCTCTGATGTAAGGGGAATCCCGGCGATTCCGAGGTGTTCCCGACGCGCGCACGGCATGGTTGACGGCGGCTTGCGAGGCCTAGGCACGGCGGAGGCGGCTCGCTATGGTGCGCGCCAAATCGTTGAGCTTTTTCCGAGGATTGCCCATGGCGGAGCACGTCGTCCCCCATTTCCACAACGATCCGGGCGTGCCGGTGATCGAAATCGGCGCGCGGGAATTCATGTGCGTGGGCGCCAAGCCGCCGTTCGACCATCCGCACGTGTTCCTCGACATGGGCGCCGACAACGAGATCATCTGCCCCTATTGCTCGACACTCTACCGCCACGACCCAGCGCTCGATCCGCACGCCGCGCGCCCGGCCGAATGCGCCCTGCGCCTGACCGAAGCCGCCTGAGCCGACTGGAGTTTTCGCCCTTGGCGACCGAGCGTCACGTCATCGTCGCGGGCGCCGGCATTGCCGGGCTGACGGCCGCGCTGGGGCTCGCGCGCGCTGGTTTGCGCGTCACCGTGCTCGAACAGGCGGAGCGGCTGGAAGAAACCGGCGCCGGCATCCAGCTCTCGCCCAACGCCACCAAGGTGCTGCGCGCGCTCGGCGTCGCCGACCGGCTCGCCCCGTTCGCCGTCGCGCCGCACGGCATCCGCGTAATGGCGGCGAGTACCGGGCGCGAGATCGTGCGCATTCCGCTCGCCGACGCGGAAAAGCGCTACGGCGCGCCGTTCTGGGTCGTGCACCGCGGCGACCTGCAGGCGGCGCTCGCCGACACGGCGCGTGCGACGCTCGACCTCACGCTCAAGCTCGGCATCAAGGTCGAGGAATTTGCCGCCCACGCCAATGGCGTCAGCGTGCTCGGCCGCGGGCCGCGCCACGCCAGCGACGAACGCGGCATTGCGCTGATCGGCGCCGACGGCATCTGGTCGAATATCGCAAAGCGGCTCGCCCGCCAGCGGCTCCCCCGCTTTTCCCACCGCACCGCCTGGCGCGCTCTGGTGCCGGCCGAGGAATTGGCGGCGGAATTCCGCGCGCCCTTCGTGACGCTGTGGCTCGGGGCGGACGCGCATCTCGTGCATTATCCGGTCAAGGCCGGGCAGCTCGTCAATATCGTCGGCCTGGTGCGCGACGAATGGAACGAGCCCGGCTGGTCGGCCCCCGGCGAGCCGGCCGAGATCCTGCGCCATTTCGCGCGCTGGGCATGGTGCGAGCGGGCGCGCGGCCTGATCGGCACGCCGCGGCGCTGGCTGAAATGGGCGCTCTACGACCGCAAGGCGGCGTTCTTGGGCGGCGAAGGCCGCGTGACGCTGATCGGCGACGCCGCGCACCCCATGCTGCCCTTCATGGCGCAGGGCGCCGGCATGGCCATCGAGGACGGTGCGGTGCTCGCGCAATGCCTCGCAAAGTCCGTCGCCGACCCGGCCGCCGGCTTGCGCGCTTATGAGAAGGCCCGGCGCGCCCGCACCGAACGGGCGCAGCAGGCCTCGCGCAAGCAGGGCCGCATTTATGGGCTCACCGGCCCGGAGGCGCTCGCCCGCAATCTTGTGATGCGCGCCATGGGCGGCAAAAACCTGCGCGCGCGCTACGATTGGATTTATAGTTGGACGCCTCCCGAACCACCCAGAAGCTAGGGCCCACCGCCATGCTTTTTCCTGCCACGATCGCCGGAAGCCTGCCGAAGCCCGCCTGGCTCGCCGAGACCGACAAGCTCTGGCCGCAGTGGCGCCAGTCCGGCGAAGCGCTGGCGCAGGCCAAGCTCGACGCCACGCTGCTCGCGGTGAAATTGCAGGAAGATGCCGGCATCGACATCGTCTGCGACGGCGAGATGTCGCGCCAGCATTTCGTGCACGGCTTTCTCGAATTCGTCGACGGCATCGACTTCGCCAACAAGGTCGAGATGGGCATCCGCGCCGACCGCTACAAAGCCATGGTGCCTGTGGTGCGTGGCGCGCTCACACTGAAAGGGCGCGTGCACGAGCGGGAAGCCCTCCATGCGCGCGCACACACCGCGCGCAAGCTCAAGATCACGATGCCCGGGCCGATGACGGTCGCCGATACGATCGCCGATGCGCATTATGGCGACAAGATCAAGATGGCCTTCGCCTTCGCCGATCTGCTCAACCAGGAAGCGCGCGCCTTGCAGGCCGACGGCGTCGACGTGATCCAGTTCGACGAGCCGACCTTCAACGTGTTCATGGACGAGGTCTCGGGCTGGGGCATCGAGGCGCTGCACCGCGCGATCGACGGGCTCACCTGCACGACCGCCGTGCACATCTGCTACGGCTACGGCATCAAGGCAAATATCGACTGGAAGAACACGCTCGGGGTCGAGTGGCGGCAATACGAACGGATTTTTCCGGCGCTGGCGAAGAGTCGCATCAAGCAGGTGTCGCTCGAGTGCATCAATTCGCACGTGCCGCTCAAGCTGTTGTCGCTGCTCGACGGCAAGGACGTGCTCATCGGCGTCATCGATGTCGCGACCGACGACATCGAAACGCCGGAGCGGGTCGCGCAGGTCATCGACGAGGTCGTGCAATTCGTGCCGAAGGAACGCATCGTCGCCTGCACCAATTGCGGCATGGCGCCGATGCGGCGCACCATCGCCGAGGCCAAGCTCACAGCGCTCGGCAAGGGTGCAGCGCTGGCGAGGGAGCGCTGGGGGTAACCGAAGACGCGCCACTATTTCCGCTCATTCCCGCGCACTCGCCGCCGCGAAGCCAAAGCGGCTTCGCTTTGGCGGAGCAGGGAGCGGGAATCCAGCCGGGATTTTCCATTCGGCGCGTCAGAGCTGGGTCCCCGCTTTCGCGGCCCTCGTTGATCCTGATCAACCCATCCCCCTTCGATGCGCATATATTTCACATCCACTACCGCCCAAGGGGATTCACCATGACCGCCAATGTCGGGACTTTCGATCGCATCGCGCGCATCATCATCGGTCTGGCGCTGATCGCTTTCGCGCTCGGGCTTATCGCACCGGGCACCGGCTGGAACTGGATCGGCTGGATCGGCGTGATGCCGATCCTGACCGCGCTGCTCGGTACCTGCCCGGCCTACAGTCTGTTCGGGATGTCGACGAAGTAACTTTGCTTCTTACCGCCCCCTGAAAAGCAGGAGGGAGGGAAGCGCTCCTGCTCTCACCGCCCCGCGCGGCCCATGACGGCCATCAGTTCGGCCACCTTGCGACGCTGGTCGGCCTTGTCGCCGCTCTTGATTGCGTGCTCGACGCAATGCGCGACATGGTCGCGCAGGATCTCCTCCTCGACGCGCCGCAGCGCCGCGCGCACCGCGCCGATCTGCGTGACGGTGTCGATACAGTACCGGTCCTCTCCGACCATGCGGGCGAGCCCGCGCACCTGGCCCTCGATGCGGCTGAGCCGCTTGACGAGCGATGCCTTGGCGTCCTTGTGCATGGCGCGCTTATACCCCCAGGGGGTAATGGCCGCAAGCGTCGTGCGCTCCGGAGCCCGCGCGCGCAGGCTGGAGATTGATGTAAGTCAAGACAACCATTTGCCGGCACGGTAAAGGTACCGCGGGTTGGTTTTGTTGGCAGCGCGATGTTCACGACCATGACTGGCAATCCGTTCCATGGCTTCATCGGGTCCCCGTTCGGTTGGGCGGTTACGCTCGCGCTCGCCGCGCTCGGCGCCTATCTGTTGTGGAACCACACGGGTCATTTTCTCCTGGCGCTGCCCTATCTGTTCCTGCTGGCCTGCCCTTTGATGCATCTGTTCGGCCATCGCCACGGACATCAGGGCCATGGCCGTCATGAAGAAGCGCCGAAATGAATGGCGAGACACGCGCATTGAGCGGCAAGACGCTCGCTTTCAGCCTCGCGACGTTCCTGGCGCTTGCCTATCTCGCCTGTATCGCGCTTGCCTTGGTCGTTCCCAATTTCGGCCTGCACACGCCTTGGCTTCAATTCTATCCCGGGTTCTCCTGGACCTTCGCCGGCATCGTGCTCGGTTTGGTCGAAAGCATCGTCTACGGTCTTCTGACCGGCGCGGTATTCGCACCGATCTACAATTACTTCGACGGGGTCTTTCATGACGAGCGCCGTGCTCAATGAAGGCTATGGACGCCCCGCTGACCTTCGTCTCCGAATTAGGGCTTCACCGTCTCCGAATTCGCGCGCTTCTGGCCTTACGTACTGGCTCTCGCCCTCGGTTTCGGCATCCAGATCGGCCTCTATGTGCATCTCAGGCAGCAGATCGCCCATCATCACGGGGGCGGTGGCGTCGTCGTCGCATCGGGCACGACCTCGACGGCGGCCATGATTTCATGTTGCGCGCACTATCTCGCGAATATCCTGCCGATCATCGGCGCGGCCAGGCTCTTGACGCTGGTCGCGTAGTACCTGGTCCACCTCGTCTGGGTCGGACCGCGCCTGCCTGGCTTGTCACGTCCGGCCGGCTGGGCTATATACCCCCCTAGGGTATATATGCGGTCCTGAGAGGCCTTCATGAGCGCGAACGCCGAACACCATCCTCACGCCCACGACGCGCATGCCGGGCACGGCCACGAACATGGCTCGACACCGGGCGGCGTCATCGATCCGGTCTGCGGCATGACGGTCGATCCGCACACCGCGAAATTCCGCGCCGAGTACCACGGTCATGCCTATTATTTTTGCTCGGCCGGCTGCCGCACCAAATTCGCCGCGAACCCGCAGAAATATCTGGGCGAGCGCGAACCGGAGCCGGTGATCGAAGGCGCGATTTACACCTGCCCGATGCACCCCGAAATCCGCCAGGTCGGGCCCGGCTCCTGCCCGATCTGCGGCATGGCGCTCGAGCCGGAGGTCGCCACCGCCGACGCCGGGCCCAATCCCGAGCTCATCGACATGACACGCCGGTTCTGGATCGGCCTCGTGCTGACCGTCCCGGTGCTGGCGCTGGAGATGGGCGGCCATCTCACCCAGCTTCATATGCTGCTCGGCAAGAATCTCGGGAACTGGATTCAGTTCGCGCTGGCGACGCCGGTCGTGCTGTGGGCCGGCTGGCCGTTCTTCGTGCGCGGCTGGCAATCGCTGCAAACGCGCAACCTCAACATGTTCACGCTGATCGCGATGGGCACCGGCGTTGCGTGGGTTTACAGCGCGGTCGCGGTGTTCATGCCCGGAATATTTCCGCCCACGTTCCGTGACGCCGACGGCGCGGTCGCCGTCTATTTCGAGGCGGCCTCCGTCATCACCGTGCTGGTGCTGCTCGGCCAGGTGCTCGAATTGCGCGCGCGCGAGGCCACGTCCGGCGCAATCCGCGCTTTGCTCGATCTCGCGCCCAAGACCGCGCGCCGCGTCAATGAAAATGGCGACGACGAGGAAGTCTCGCTCGACGCGGTGCAGGTCGGCGACCGGTTGCGCGTGCGACCGGGCGACAAGGTGCCGGTGGACGGAGTGGTGCTGGAAGGCCGCTCCGCACTCGACGAGTCCATGGTGACGGGCGAATCCATGCCCGTCACCAAGGAGAAAGACGCGCGCGTGATCGGCGGCACGCTCAACAAGAGCGGCTCGTTCGTCATGCGCGCCGACAAGGTCGGCCGCGACACGCTGCTGGCGCAGATTGTGCAGATGGTGGCGAACGCCCAGCGCAGCCGTGCGCCGATCCAGCGGCTCGCCGACCAGGTCTCGGGCTGGTTCGTGCCGGCGGTGATTGCGATCGCGGTTCTTGCCTTCGCGGCCTGGGCGACTTTCGGGCCCGAGCCGCGCTTTGCCTTCGGGCTGGTCGCCGCCGTCACAGTGCTCATCATCGCCTGCCCCTGCGCGCTCGGTCTCGCCACGCCGATGTCGATCATGGTCGGCGTCGGGCGTGGCGCACACGCCGGGGTGTTGATCAAGAACGCCGAGGCACTCGAGCGCATGGAGAAGATCGATACGCTCGTCGTCGACAAGACCGGCACGCTCACCGAGGGCAAGCCGAAGGTGGTGGCGGTCGCGCCGGCCGAAGGCTTCGAGGAAAATCAGGTATTGCGGCTGGCGGCAAGCATCGAGCGCGGCAGCGAGCATCCTTTGGCCACGGCCATCGTCGCCGCCGCCGGCGAGCGCAAGCTCGAGCTCGCGGCCGTACGCGGCTTCGACGCGCCGGCCGGCAAAGGCGTGATCGGGATGGTCGAGCGCCAGCGCCTCGCCATCGGCAATGCCAATTTCCTGAAGGAACTAGGCATCGACACCAGCACGCTTGCAGCCGAGGCAGAACGGCTGCGGCAGGACGGCGCCACCGCCATTTTCATGGCCGTGAATGGCAAGCCGGCCGGCATCATCGCCATCGCCGATCCGGTGAAGGCGAGCACGCCGGAAGCGCTGCGTACGCTCGCCGCCGATGGCGTCCGCGTGGTCATGCTCACCGGCGACAATCGCACCACGGCGCAAGCCGTGGCCCGCCGCCTCGAGCTCACCGAAGTCGAAGCCGAGGTGCTGCCCGACCAGAAGAGCGCGGTGGTCGAGAAGCTCACCCGCGAGGGCCGCGTGGTCGCCATGGCCGGCGACGGCGTCAACGACGCCCCCGCGCTCGCCGCCGCCGCGGTCGGCATCGCCATGGGCACCGGCGCCGATGTCGCCATCGAAAGCGCCGGCATCACGCTCATCAAGGGCGACCTCACCGGCATCGTGAAGGCGCGCGCGCTGTCGGGGGCGACCATGCGCAATATCCGCCAGAACCTGTTCTTCGCCTTCATCTACAACGCCGCCGGCGTTCCCATCG
>JAKAHJ010000089.1 GCA_021815055.1 Pseudomonadota bacterium
GCCGGTGACGATCTTGGCCGAGCCGCCGTCGTCGATCTCGGCCCAGGCGGCGGCGCGATCCACCGTCGCGGTGCGCGCGATGCCGTACCAGCAGGCCGCCATGCCTCGTCCGCGTTTACGGGCCATGATGCACCCCTGTCATTCCGGGGCGCGAACACAGCGAGCGAGCCCGGAATCCATAATCCGCAGCGCTGCGGCGTATGGATTCCGGGCCCGCGCCTTCGGCGCGTCCCGGAATGACGAAGAAATTGGCAAAGGAGATCGCCGCCATCACTCCGCCGCCTCCTGCTTGTCTTCGCCTGCAAAGCGTGCGCCGAGCGAGACCGGCGGCCGGGTGTCGACACGGTCGAGATCGCCGCGCGTACCGCCGCGCGAATTCGGCGCGCCCGCTTCCCAGCCCGACGCCTTCTCGGCCGCCTCGAGCACGCGCGCAAGACTGACCTTGCCGAGCTTCTGCTTGGTATGCGTCATGCCGCCGTCGCGCAGCGCGTTGATCCGCCGGATCGCGAACGGGTCGAGCCCGAGCCGCTCGGCGCAGATGTCGAGATGCGACTCGGTCGCGAACTGCGTCTGCAACGCGCCGAAGGAACGGAACGCGCCCGAAGGCGTGTTGTTGGTGTAGATGCCGTAGGTGTCGACCCGCACGTTCGGGATGGCGTAAGGCCCGGCGCCCAGGATCGCCGCCTTGCGCATGACGCCTTCGGTCGACAGCCCATAGGCGCCGCCGTCGCAGATCATCTTCAGCGCCAGCGCATTGATGCGCCCGTCGCGCATCAGCCCCATGCGCAGCGTGGTGCGCGAAGGATGGCGTTTGGCGGTGGAGGCGATCGACTCTTCGCGCGTGAACACGAGGCGCACGGGCCGTTGCGTCTTCATCGCAAGCAGCGCCAGCATGCCCTGGTAGATCATGTCTTCCTTGCCGCCGAAGCCGCCGCCCACCGGGCTCATGATGAAGCGCACCTTGCTGATCGGCTTGGCAATGATGCGCGCCAGCATGTGGCGGTGATGGGTGATGTTCTGGCTCGGCGAGACGATGGTCACCACGCCGTCGGGATCGACGTAGGCAAGCCCGGCTTCCGGCTCCAAGTAGGCATGCTCGATCGCCTGGGTGGAATAGTTTTCCTCCACGACGAGGTCGGATTCGGCGAAACCCTTCTCCACGTCGCCGACGCGGATCGGGATGTGCTTGGTTATGTTGTCCGGCGCGTAGTCGTGCAGCACCGGCGCGCCCGGCCGCATGGCGTCGAACGGGTCGAACACCGCCGGCAGCGGTTCGTAGACGACTTTGATCGCGGCGAGCGCGCGCTTGGCGGTGAGCGGATCTTCCGCCGCCACCGCCGCCACCGCCTCGCCGACATAGCGCACCTTGCCACGCGCCATGACCGGCTGGTCGTTGACGAACACGCCGAAACCGTCCTGCCCCGGCACATCGGCCGCGGTGATGACGCCTTCGACTCCCGCCATGACTTCGGCCGCCGTAGTGTCGATCGACACGATGCGCGCATGCGGATGCGGCGAGCGCAGCACCTGCACATGCAGCATGCCGGGCATCGTCATGTCGCCGGCATATTTGAGCCGGCCGGTGACTTTGCTCGGTGCGTCGATGCGGCGCACGTTCTTGCCGATGAAATCGCCTTCGGCGTGCTCCTCCTCGGCGAGCGCTGCGGCCGGCAGGCGGCCGTTCTGCACGTCGCGCGCCAGCTCGACCGCATCGATGATCTTCTGGTAGCCGGTGCAGCGGCAGATATTGCCGCCGAGCCGTTCCTTGATCTCTTCCCTGTCGGCAAAAGGATTGGCGCGCAGCGCGGCGGTCGCCGCCATCACCATGCCGGGAATGCAATAGCCGCACTGGCTGGCGCCGGCCTTGTGGAAGGCCTGCTGCAGCACCGAGAGCTCGCCGGTCTTGGCCAGCGATTCGACGGTGTCGATCGTCGCGCCATGCGCCTTCGCCACCGGCATCAGGCACGACTTCATCAGCACGCCGTCGACGAAGACCGAGCAGGTGCCGCATTCGCCGGCGCCGCAGCCTTCCTTGTTGCCGGTGAGGTTGAGGTCGTCGCGCAGGAAGTCGATCAGCCGCTGATGCGGCTTCGCGGCTCGCGCGATCTTGCGGCCGTTGATCGTCGCTTCGATACGGATGTCAGGCATAGGCCGTCTCCAGCTCCGCCGACAGTGCGGCGGGATCGGCGCCGGCGCGCTTGGCGGCGTTAACGAGCCCGCGCAACATGAAGCCGCGCACCACGTCGCGGCGGTATTCCTGGCGCGTGCGCGAAGCGACGAGCGCGACCGGCATTTCCGCCGCTTGCTCGAGGCGCCCGGTATCGAGCGGTGCGCCGCGCAGGAAATTCTCGACCTCGGAAAGCCGCAGCGGCTTCGGCCCGATGCCGGCGATCGAAAGCCGCGCGTCCTCGACCCTGCGGCCCT
This sequence comes from Pseudomonadota bacterium, assembly GCA_021815055.1. GTDB lineage: Bacteria > Pseudomonadota > Alphaproteobacteria > Rhizobiales > Xanthobacteraceae > Pseudolabrys. The sequence goes on from JAKAHJ010000089.1 coordinate 2,425, forward strand.
GTGCGTCCAGCTTGACCAACGCGGCGAGGCAAACGACGGAAATCACCAGCGAGCGGCGATGGCCGACCTTCTCGAAGCTGCCGCCATAGGCCGGCAAAGCGTCGCACTCGATCGCGGTGAGCAGTTCGCCTTCCTGCAAAGCCGTGCGCCCCGGGCCCTGCACGAAATCGGTGAGGCTCATGCGGCGGCGCGCGACGGCGCCGTTTTCGCTGCGCGCAAGTTCCACCTCGGCGTCGTGTGCGATCAGGCAGGGCGTCACGTCGGCGGCGGGCGAAGCATTCACGATATTGCCGCCCACCGTCGCCTGTTCGCGAATCTGGTCGTCGGCGAACCACACCGCGCAGCGCGGGCCCGCGGGCAGCGCGCGCGCAAGCTCTGGCACGTCGAGGAAACGCTGCACCGGCGTCGCGGCACCGAGGCGCACGCGCTTGTCGTCGACTCGCCGCGCGATGAGTTCCGGAATTCTCGAAACATCGATGAGAACGGGAATTTCGACATCGCCCGCCCGCCCCTCGCGTGCCCAAGGCAGCGTGTCGGTGCAGCCGGCGACCACACGATAGCGGCCGCGATGCCGCGTCATCGCGGCAAAAGCGTCCGCGAGCGAGCTTGGGGTGATGTATTCGTCGCAGATGAGCATCCTTGCTCCTTGCTTTCTTATCCCTCCCCGTTTTCGGGGAGGGTGGACGCGCGCGTTAGCGCGCGGACGGGTGGGGTCAATTCCGCAGCCACCCCCACCCGGCGGCCTTTGGCCGCTACCCTCCCCCGCAAGCGGGGGAGGGATGAGAAGCAACTACTCCGCCGCTTCTTTTTGCGCGGCGCCCATGTTCGCTTTCACCACCACCTTGATGGCGTCCTCGACGCGGTCCTTGGCGTAGCGGAGCGCGGTCGGCAGGTCGTCGAGGTCGAAGGTGTGGGTGTGGATGAGCGTGGCGTCGAAGCGCTTCTGCTTCATGAAGGCTTCGGCGCGGTGCGTCGCGCTCTTGCCCTCGCCGCGGATGCCGTAGACATAGATATTGTTGCGTACGATATGCGCGACATCGACCGGCACTTCCTCATGCGCGAAGGCGGCGAGGCAGACGCGGCCGCCGCGGTTGACCATGCGCACGGCGTCGTTGACCGCGCTGGTCGCCGCCGAGCATTCGACCACGTAGTCGACACCCTTGCCGCCGTTGAGCTTCTTCACTTCGGCCACCACGTCCGGGGTCTTGCGGATGTTGACGACCGCGTCGGCGCCGAGCCGCTTGCCGATTTCGAGCCGGTTGTCGCGCGTGCCGGTGAGGATCACCGGCTGGGCGCCGAGCGCTTTCGCGACCGCCACCGCCATCAGGCCGATCGGGCCGGGGCCGGTGACGCAGACGCTTTCGCCGGCGACCAGGCCGCCGAGCTCGGTCAGCGCATACATCGCGGTGCCGGCGGTGACGACGAGCGTGCCTTCCTCGTCCGTCATCTGGTCCGGGATCGACACCAGCGTGTTGATGTTGTTGACCTGATATTCGCCGAAACCGCCGTCGGTGGTGAAACCGTTGGCGCGATGGCCCTTGTCGACGTCGCCGTAATTGAGCCCGTAATTGTGGCACGAGGTGTACATGCCCTCGCGGCAGCGCTTGCACTGGCCGCAGCCGGCGTGAATTTCCACCGCCACGCGCTGGCCGATTCTGTATTCGTCGACGCCGGGCCCGAGAGCCACGACGGTCCCCATATACTCGTGGCCGGGCGTAAAATTCTTGTTGAACGGCAGGCCGCCCTGGATCGAGGCCGGCGGCCCGTTATAGATGATCTCGAGATCGGTCGCGCAGATCGCGACCGCGTCGATGCGCACCAGCACTTCCGCTTTCTTCGGCACCGGCACCGGCTTTTGCGCCATGCTGAGCTGGCCGGGGTCGCCGAGCACCCAGGCGCGCATGCTTTCCGGCACAGGAAATTCGTTATGGTTGGTCTTCACGCCAGGCGGTGCGTACATTTTTCCTCCAAAGAGAGCATCTTGTTCGTGTAGGCGGCCGGCGAACCGGCCATTTTCAGTTGGCGACGGCCGGCGGCCCCTCGGCATGGGTTTGCGACGCCGGATCGCCGAATTCGATCGACAGCGCGCGCGCGGCGGCAGTGACTTCGTCGCGCATCAGCGCGATGTGTTCCTCGCTCGCGCGCATCATCGGCGTCGACGCGCTGATCGCCCCGATCACCGTGCCGGCCTGATCGCGCACGGCGGCGCCGACGCAAATCACGCCCGGCAGATGCTCCTCGCGGTCGAGCGCATAGCCGTTGCGGCGCACGATGCGCAGCGATTCCAGGAGCGCGGGAAAGTCGGTGATCGTGTGCTCGGTGAAGCGTTTCATCGAAGGTCCGAGGATGCGGCGCATCTCGTCCTCCGGCAGCCAGGCGAGGATCGCCTTGCCGATCGAGGTGGCGTGCACGGCGTCCATCTCGCCGATGCGGCCGGTCTCGACCCGCACGGCCTGGCGCGCTTCGCGCACCGCCAGCATGACCACGGAGTCGCCCTGTAGCGCGGCGAGGTGCACGGTCTCGCCGGTCGCGCGGTTGACCGCCTCGAGATAGCGCTCGGCGCGGCGCGGCAGATCGACCTGCAGGCAGGCATGCGCGAGAAAATGGATGCGGCCGCCCAGCGCGTAGAGCCGCCGGCCCGGCACCTTGGCCGCGAAGCCGCGCTGGATCAGCGTCGCCAGCAGGTGATGACAGGTCGAGATGTTGAGGCCGGTGCGGTTCGACAGATCGGTCAGCGTGGCCTCGCCACCCGCTTCCGCGATGGTTTCCAGAAGGTAAAGCGCGCGATCGACCGACTGGATGCTGTGGCGTTCGCCGTCAGCACGCGCGCGCGGCGGCCGGATTTTAGCCCCTGACCCGGGCAATATTGTTGCGTCCATTATTCGTTTCTCCCTACGGGCCCTAAGAAACGGGAAGCAGGGAGCGAGTCAAGAAGTTTTCAGAATGGGGAATCGTATTTTCATGCTTTGAAAATCATAAAACGGCACCACGGGACGCGCATCGTCATATTCGCGGCCGTCATTCGCGAAGACGGGTCGCGGGTGCGACGGAAACAAAGAAAAACCGAGACTCAGAAGCCTTTCAGCAGCCGCTCGATGTAATCGAGCTCGAGCTGCGGGCGATAGCTCTCGCCGTAGCGCTTGCGCAGCTCTTCCAGGATGCGGCGGGCACGCTGGGCGTCGATCTCGCCCGGCACTTTCACCGTGACGTCGTCGCCGTATTCGCGGCCGCGCATCGGGCGGCCGAGCGGATCGGTGTCCTGCTGCGCGCGTTCGCGGCCGCGCCCGGGCCGGCCGTTCGGGCCCGGTCCCATGCCCTGCTGCTGCATCTGCTGGGCAAGCCCTTGCGCGCCCTTGCGCATGGCCTCGAGCGCGCGCCCTTGCGCATCGACCGCGCCTTCGGCGTCGCCCTGTCCGAGATTGCCCTCGGCCTCGCCCATGGCATTGCCGGCATCGCCGAGCTGGCCCATCTGGTCGCCACCCTGCTGGCCTTGCTCGCCCTGCTGACCTTTCTGGCCCTGCTGCGGATTGCCAAGCCCGCGCTTGCGCAACTGCTCCAGGAGCTTGTTGAGGCGCTCCTTGAGCCCCTGCTGGTCCTGCCTGAGATCGCCCATCTGCCGCTCGCCGCGCGGATTGCGCTGGCCGAACTGGCGATCCCGCCGCTGGTCCTGGCCCTGCTTGTAGGTGCGGTCGCGCAACTGCTGCTGCTTGCGGATCATGTCGCCGAGTTCGTCGAGCGCGGCATTCATGTCGTCGTCGCCGTCTTGCGGCGAGGCGCCGGGCCGCGCCATCTGCAGGTTCTCCAGCATCGATTGAAGCTGCTCGAGCAACTGCCGCGCGGCGTCCTTGTTGCCGGAGCGCGCCAGATTCTCGAGCCGGTCGAGCATGCTCTTGAGATCCTGCTGGCTGAGCATGCGGGTATTGCGGTCGAGCGGACGCGCGAGCTGCTGCGGATTCTTGCGCATTTCCTGCGCGAGCGCCTGCAGGAACCGGTCCATCGCCGCGCGCAAATTATCCATGAGCTTCTTGAGCTCTTCGTCGCTCGCCCCGCGCTCCAGCGCCTCGCGTAAGGCATCCTGGGCCTGCCGCAGCGCCTGTTCGGCATGGCTCACATTGCCGTCCTCGATCTGCAACGCCATGTCCCATAACCGCGCCACCACGTCGCGCAGTTGATCGTCGGTGCGCGCATGGTCGAGGTCGTAATAGATCGAGCGCAGGCCGAGATAGACGCCAGCCTGCGGCGTGAAGCGCTCGGGCGCGATGGCCAAGGCATCGAGCGCGGTGAGCACCAGCGGCTTGGCGCCGGCGTCGAGCGCGAGATTGCGCCGCTGCTCGATGAGCGCGCGCGCCAAGGGCTTGACGAAAATGCGCTGCGGCAGCGTGACCTCGCGCGGCGCGCTGCGGCCTTCATTGCCGCCCTCGTCCTTCGCGACCAGCGTCACGGTGACCTCGGCGCCGGCCCAGGGATGCTCGGTGAGATCGTGCGTGGTCTGGGCGATGCCGGCGCGGGTGCGCAATTGCGGCAGCGCGAGCGCGATTTCCGGCGCCTTGAACAGAGGATGACGGCCCTTGTCCTTCGCCGCGTCCTTGAGCGCGAAGACGGCCCGGGCGCCGGTGACGCCGTAATCGTCCTCCACCCGGTAGTCGAGCCGGAGCGCACCGCGCGCCTGCCGTTCCGGATCCTTGACGAACTCGATGCTCGGCGCGCGGTCGGGAATGGCGGAGAACTGCCAGGTCAGATCGCGGCCGAGCACGCCGGTCACGGCAGCGCTGCCGTCCGCTTTGATGACGAAGCGGTGCTCGGCGGTGCCGGCGGGAAGCTGCGTATTCGCGGCCGGCGGTGCGTCTTCGATGCCGCCGCGGCGCGCGATGTCGTAATTCACTTTGCCGGTCGAGCGGATGATAAGCTGGCTGCCGGCCGGCACCGAAATGGTTTCCGCCGCTTGTGCGGTTTGCGCCGCTTCGCCGGGACGCAGGCCCGGCAGCATCACCGGCGGACGGCCGGTATAGACCGGCGGATTGACCCAGGCATCGATGCGGAAATTCGCCGGCGCCACCACGCCGTGCCAGTCGAAGGCGGCCGCGAGGCGCTGCATGCGCTCGCCGGTCGCCGCGAAGAAACTCGCCACCACCAGGATGAGCGCGAGCGCGCGCAAGGCGGCCGGGTCGCGCAGCGACAATTGCGGCGACGGCCAGCCGGCTTTCAGCTTGCGGGCGGAGAGCAGCGCGCGTTCGACATGGGCGCGCCAGAGCGCCTGCGCCACCGGGTCCTGACTGTTGGCGGCCATGCGGTCGGCGATCGAAGTCGCCGGCCGATGCGCCTCGCCGCTGCCGCGGTCGAGCCGGCGCAGGGCATCGTTGCGGTCGGGCAGCCGCAGCCGCACGAGCGGTATCGCGGATGCCGCGAGCAGCAGCGCGAACAGGCCGACGCCGATGGCGCGTCCGAGCGGCGGCAGCACCGTCCACAGCCCGGCCCAGGAAACGGCGAGGAAAAAAGCCGCGACCGTCAGCAGCGCGGCGAGCGCCGGCCAAAGCCGCTCCCATAACACGCTACCGTGCGCCCGCTTGAGCGCACGCGCCAGCAGGAGCCGGGTCTTACGCTCCCGGTCGGGAACCTGGTCGTGCAAACCGTCCAAAGGCCGCTCCGTCGCCCGGCTGGCCGCAGAATCCGCCATAGAATCTCTTGCCGTCAACACGCTAGCACGCGGAGATTTCCCACACCACGCGCGTAATTATGCGGGCCAAGCCGATCCGGCACACCACCAGAACGCGCATATTGCGTCGGATTCGGGGCCGCCGAAGCCGAAATGAAACCGCGTTACAGCCACTCCGGCAGGCGGTCGAGCGCGATAAGCTGGTCCACCTCGAAGCGCGGGCGGATCAGCGCCCATCGCTCGCCATCGACCAGGACTTCCGGCACCAGCGGCCGCGTATTGTAGGTGCCGGCCTGCACCGCGCCATAGGCGCCGGCCGACATGACGGCGAGCAGGGCGCCGTTCGTAGGCTCGGCGAGCTCGCGATCTTTTGCGAGGAAATCCCCGCTTTCGCACACCGGCCCGACCACGTCGGCGCGGATGCGCCTGGCGGACGGGACCGGTTCCTTGACCGGCCAGATCTCATGATGGGCGTCGTAGAGCGTCGGCCGCACGAGATCGTTCATGCCGGCATCGACGATGACGAAGTTCCTGGCCTCGCCGTGCTTCACGAACAGCACACGCGTGACGAGGATACCGGCATTGCCGACGAGCAGACGGCCCGGCTCGAAGATCAGCCGGCAGTCAAGATCGCGCGTGGCGCGTTTGACCACGGCGGCATATTCCTCCGGATGCGGCGGCGGCTCGTTGTCGTCGTGATAGGGAATGCCCAGGCCGCCGCCGAGATCGACATGCGAAATCGCGTGGCCGTCGGCGCGCAAGGTGCGCACGAACTCGGCGAGCAGCGCGAAGGCATTGCCGAACGGATCGAGGTCGGTGATCTGGCTGCCGATATGCATGTCGACGCCGGCGACCTCGATGCCGGGGAGCTTCGCCGCATGCGCGTAGACCTCGCGCGCCCGGCTGATCGGAATGCCGAACTTGTTCTCGGCCTTGCCGGTGGCGATCTTGTGATGGGTCTTGGCGTCGATGTCCGGATTGACGCGCACCGAGACATGCGCGCGGCGGCCCTTGGCGGCGGCGATCTCGGACAGCAGCGCCAGTTCCGGCTCCGACTCGACATTGACGCAGAGGATGCCCTCGTCGACGGCGAGCGCGAGTTCGGCCGGCGTCTTGCCGACGCCCGAGAACATGATCTTGTTCGCGGGGATTCCGGCCGCGCGCGCGCGCGCAAGCTCGCCGCCGGAGACGACGTCGGCGCCGGCGCCGAGCTTGGCCAATGTCCTTATGACAGCCTGGTTGGAATTCGCCTTCATGGCGTAGCAGACGAGCGCGTCGCGATCGGCGAAGGCGCCGGCGAAGACGTTGTAATGGCGCGTCAGCGTCGCGGTCGAATAGCAGTAGAACGGCGTGCCGACGGCGCGCGCGATCGTATCGAGGCTCACGCCTTCGGCGTGGAGCACGCCGTCGCGATAGGCGAAGTGATGCATTGAATTACTTTTAGTTGGCGCGCGATCTTATCCGAAAACCGGTACCCACTTTTCGGGATCGCGCGCTGGCTTCAGTTGAGCAGGACGTCGAGCGGAAACGCTTTCTTCTCCCCGCGCGGTGCCTGCGGATGGCCGCTCGCGGTGAAGCCTCCGTTGCCGCTCTCCGCCGGGCGGCCGATCGGGACCCCGCCGACCGGGCTCGTCAGGCCGGATTGTGCGGGCGGCGGGTTGGGCGCCGCGGCGCTCGGCGGCGGATCGAGCGGGCCCTTGCGCCCGCAAGCGGCCAAAGCAAGCGCGAAAACGCCCACGGCGGCGAGGCGGAGCAGTTGACGGGTGCGGGAATGGCTCACAGCGTGACGTCCTGACATGGGCGGCACCATAGCAAAACGGACACGAAAAGGCGAAACTGGGATTTCGCCTTCACGCTCATGAGTCACAGCCCGTAAAGGGGGGTTAGACGCGGACAGCGCCGTAACACTCGGGCTACGAGCTACTGATTGATCTCGGGCTCGACCAGCCGCGCAAGATTGCGCAGCGACTCCTGCCAGCCGAGATAGCAGGCCTCCACCGGGATCGCGTCGGGGATGCCGTCCTGCACGATCGTCACCTCGGTGCCGACGCCGACCGATTTGAGCGTTACGGTCACCTGCATTTCGCCCGGTAGATGGGGGTCGTCGAACTTGTCCGTGTAGCGAACCCGCTCGCCGGGCACGAGCTCGCGATATTCGCCGCCGAAGGAATGGCTGTTGCCGGTGGTGAAATTGCGGAACGACATTTTGAAGGTGCCGCCGACCTTCCCCTCGAACTGATGCACGGTGCAGGTGAATCCGTTGGGCGGCAGCCATTTCGCCAGCGCATCGGCTTCGATAAAGGCGCGATAGACCTTGTCGGGCCTGACCGTGAGAACGCGGTGCAAGCGGACGGTGCCGGGCATGGTTGTTACTCCAAGTAGCCCGGGTGAGCGCGAGCGAAACCCGGGGCGGCCTATCGATCATTCCCGGATTTCGCTCACGCTCATCCGGGCTACAACTTCGAACTACAAACTATTTTGCCGCTTGAGCGCGCGCTCCACCGCGTCGGGGTCCCTGGCAATGACAGTCAGCAGCACTTGCGCCGCCTTGTCCGGACGGTGCGCGCCCTGTTCCCAATCGCGCACGGTGCCGAGCGGGAGATGGAAGCGGGCCGCAAACTGTTCCTGCGTCAGGTTCAGCTTCTGACGCAGCGCGCGCACGCTCGGCACGCGCCGCGCACGCGCAAGCTGGGCAGCGGTCGCCGGCCGGGCGTCCGCGTCCGATGCAGCGGCGCGGTGCCGGCCCTCGTCGCTCATGGCGTCGAAGGCGCGCCAATCCGTCTTCGGCGGCCTCTTCGGGTTGAGCTTAAAGCTCGTGATATTTCCTTTTTTCATGCGGCTCCGCTCCTCTCGCGGATACGATGCGGACCACGTCACCTCTCATCGTGTACACGACGAAGAGCATCCGGCCGTCGACCAAGCCGATGGCGTTGAATCGCGGTTCGCCTGCGGCATCGCGGTCATCGAACTCGATCGCATAGGGGTCCAGGAACACCTTCGCGGCCGTTCGGAAGTCGACGCCATGCTTCTTCCGGTTGGCCCGATCCTTGGCGCTGTCCCATTCGAAATCCATCGCGGCACCGGGCGCAATATACTGGTAATCAGTACAAGCCGCAAGGTACAAGCGGCTGGGCGGATGGGCGGATGGGTCGGGCGCGGAACGCGCCG
>JAKAHJ010000090.1 GCA_021815055.1 Pseudomonadota bacterium
ATCTTTGAGCACGCAGCGATTGGCGTAGAAGCCGCGCGTGTCGTTGACCACGATCGGCGTCTTGCGGATCGCGCGCACATAGTCGAGCGCGACCGCCAGCGTTCTGTCACCGGTCTGTTTGCCGAGGATGATCTCGGTGAGCATCATCAACGCCACCGGCGAGAAGAAATGGATGCCGATGAAGCGCGCCGGGGCCTTGAACTCGGCGGCCAATGAAGTGATCGGCAGGGTCGAAGTGTTGGAGGCGAAGATCGCGTCGTCACGGATGACCGCTTGGATTTTGGCAATGACATCGGACTTCACCTTGCGGTCCTCGAACACCGCCTCGATGACGAGATCGCATTCCGCAAGCGCGCCATAGTCGGCGGTCGGTGTGATCTGCGCGAGCAGCGCGTCGCGCTCGGCGCTTTTCATACGGCCGTTGTTGACGCGGTCGGTGAGCGTCTTGTGCACCGCGGCCTTGCCCTTGTCCGCGGTTTCCTGATCACGGTCGATCAGCACGACCGGCAAACCGGCCGCGGCGGTCACCTGCGCGATGCCGGCGCCCATGAAGCCGGCGCCGACCACGCCGATCTTTTTCAAATTCGACGGCGGCGCAGAAGCCGGCCGGCGCGCGCCCTTGTTCAACTCCTGCATGGAGACGAACAGCGTGCGGATCATCGCCGCTGCCTGCGGCGAGCGCAGGACATGCGCGAACCAGCGCGACTCGACGCGCAGGGCGGTATCCATCGGCAATTGCAGGCCCTCGTACACGACCTGCATGATCGCGCGCGCGGCCGGATAATTGTCGTAGGTCTCGCGCCGGTAGATCGCGTTCGCCGCCGGGAAGGTCATCATCCCGGCCTTCGAATAGACCAGCCCGCCCGGCAGCTTGAAGCCTTTCTCGTCCCAGGGCGCCACCGCCTTGCCGCCGGACTTGATCCAGTCCTTCGCCGCCGTGATCAGGTCGGCGGCCGGCACCACCGCGTCGATCAGCTTCATCGCCTTGGCGCGGTCGGTTTTGAGCTGGTCGCCCTTGAGCAGGAACTGCAGCGCGTCGGCGGGCGGCAGCATGCGCGCGACGCGCTGCGTGCCGCCGGCGCCGGGGAACAAGCCGATCTTGATCTCGGGCAGGCCGAGCCGCGTCTTCGGATTGTCGGCTGCAATGCGATGATGGCAGGCGAGCGCGAGTTCGAAGCCGCCGCCCATCGCGGTGCCGTTGAGCGCGCAAACCCACGGCTTGCCGCTGGTCTCCAAGCGGCGATAGAGCAGCGAGAGCTTGCGGCTTTCCTCGAACACGAATGCGGCGGCCGCCTGCTCGCCTTGGCGGCGCGCCATGTCGGCATAGATCGCGCCCATGCGCTCCAGCATGGTGAGGTCGGCGCCGCCGCAGAACGCCTCCTTGCCGGAGGCGATGACCGCGCCCTCGATCGCGGCATCGTTCGCCACTTGCTCGACGATGCCGGCAAGCTCCTCGATGACGCCAATGGTGATGACGTTCATCGAACGGCCCGGCATGTCCCAGGTGACCAGCGCAATGCCGTCGGCGTCGATGTCGAGCGAAAAGTCGGTCATGACCGGTTCCTTCAGTAGGGTTCGCCGTTCTTGTGCGTGTAATGGAAGCCGCTGTCGTCGCGTACGACTTTCATGTCGATGTCCGAATAATGCGCGCGCTCGGTCGGCGCGCGGCTGCCGACCTCCATCAGCACCGCGTCGCGCGCCGAACGGTTGACGAGGCAATGTCCGTTCGCCACGCCGGCCTTCCAGGCCGCGGCGTCGCCGGCCCTGAGCACGGTCTCGCCGCCATCCTCGCACAGCACCACCTCGCCTTCGAGCACGTAGACCAGTTCGTCCTCGTTCTCGTGCCAGTGCCGCTGCGACGATGCCGCGCCCGGCTTGAGCGTACAGACATTGACGCCGAACTGCGTGAGACCGGCGGCGCGGGCGAGCCGCTTGCGCGCGCGGCCCTCGACCGCCTTGTTGAACGGCGGCGGGTAGTTGGTGGCGGTGTCGAGCGGGATATCGGCAATGTCGATCTTGGGCATTCGCTCTGTTTCTCAACTTTTCCCGGGCGGTCCCGGATCAGCGCCGCACCGCTACGCGCTGCGCCGCATTCGGGACAAGTACGCTCACACCCTCTCGATAATCGTCGCAGTGCCCATGCCGGCGCCGATGCAGAGCGTGATCAGCGCCGTGGATTTGCCGGTGCGCTCGAGTTCGTCGAGCGCGGTGCCGAGGATCATCGCGCCGGTCGCCCCCAACGGATGGCCCATGGCGATCGCGCCGCCGTTCACGTTCACCTTGGAATTGTCGATACCGAAAGCCTGCATGAAGCGCAGCACCACCGAGGCGAAGGCCTCATTGATCTCGATCAGGTCGATGTCGGACAGCGACATGCCGGCCTTCTTCAGGACCTTCTTCGTCACGTCGATAGGCCCGGTGAGCATGATTGCCGGCTCCGAACCGATATTGGCGAAGGCTTTGATGCGCGCGCGCGGCTTCAGGCCGGCACGCGCGCCCGCTTCCTTGCTGCCGATCAACACGGCGGCGGCGCCGTCCACGATACCGGACGAATTGCCGGCATGATGCACGTGCTTGATCGCCTCGACCTCGGGATGCTTCTGCACGGCGACAGCGTCGAAGCCGCCCATCTCGCCCATCTGTACGAATGAGGGCTGCAACGCGGCGAGCGACTGCATGGTCGTCGCCGGCCGCATGTGCTCGTCCTTGTCGAGGATCGTCAGCCCGTTGACGTCCTTGATCGTCAGCACCGAATTCCTGAAGCGCCCTTCTTCCCAGGCCTTGGCCGCGCGTTGCTGGCTCTCGACCGCGAAGGCGTCGACATCGTCGCGCGAGAAACCGTATTTGGTGGCGATCAGATCGGCTGAAATGCCCTGCGGCATGAAATAATGCTCGACCGCGATTGTCGGATCGACCGCCCAGGCCCCGCCCGATGCGCCGATGCCGACCCGGCTCATCGATTCGACGCCGCCGCCGATCGTCATCTCGTGCTGCCCCGCCATCACCTCGGCCGCCGCGAAGTTCACGGCATCAAGACCGGAGGCGCAGAAGCGGTTGATCTGCACGCCCGGAACCGCGTCGCCGAAACCGGCCACCAGCGCGGCCGCGCGCGCGATGTCGCCGCCCGCCTCGCCCACCGGATCGACGCAGCCCATCACCACGTCGTCGACCGCGGAGGTGTCGAGCTTGTTGCGGTCGCGTAGCGCGGTGAGCGCCTGCGCCGCCAGATTGAGCGCGGTCACCTCGTGCAGCGCGCCGTCCGCCTTGCCGCGCCCGCGTGGGCTGCGCACGGCGTCGTAGATGAATGCGTCGGGCATGGTGCTTCTCCTTCCCTCTCCCAAAGGGAGAGGGTGGTGAGTTGCGAGCGAAGCGAGCAACGAACCGGGTTACGGACTATCGAGGGGCCATAACCCCTCACCCGCCCTCGCTATGCTCGGGCACCCTCTCCCTATGGGAGAGGGAAGAAAAACTACAAACTCCTCGCGATCAGCAGCTTCATGATCTCGTTGGTCCCCGCATAGATACGCAGCACGCGCGCGTCGCGATAGAGCCGCGAGATCGGATATTCGTCCATGTAGCCATAGCCGCCGAACAATTGCAGGCAACGGTCGATCACTTTGCCTTGCGTGTCGGTGAGCTTGTATTTCGCCATCGAGGCGGTGACGGTGTCGAGCTTGCCCTCGACATGCTGGCCGATGCAATGGTCGAGAAACACCTTGGCGATCGTCACCTCGGTCTTGCAGTCGGCGAGCTCGAACTGCGTGTTCTGGAACTCGATGATCTTCTTGCCGAAGGCGGAGCGCTGCTTGACGTAATCGACGGTGAGCGCGAGCGCGCGTTCCATCATCGCCACCGCATGCACGGCCACGATCAGCCGCTCCTGCGGCAGCTCCTTCATGAGTTGATAAAAACCCTGGCCCTCTTCGGTACCGAGCAGGTTCTCGGCCGGCAGCCGCACGTCCTCGAAGAACAGTTCGGAGGTGTCGGCCGAATCGAGGCCGAGCTTCTTGAGCTTGCGGCCGCGCCGGAAGCCGGGCGCCTCGTCGGTCTCGACCACCATGAGCGAGACGCCCTTGGCGCCCATGCCCGGATCGGTCTTGGCGACCACGATGATGAGGTTGGCGTGCTGGCCATTGGTGATGAAAGTCTTGGAGCCGTTGAGCACGTAACCGTTGCCGGACTTCACGGCCTTGCTGCGCACGCCTTGCAGGTCGGACCCGGTTCCGGGCTCGGTCATGGCGACGGCGCCGACCAGTTCGCCGGTGGCGAGCTTCGGCAGCCACCGCTTCTTCTGCTCCTCGGTGCCGTAGTGCAGGATGTAGGGTGCGACGATGCCGGAGTGTAAGGGCGCGCCGAACGTATCGAAGCCGGCGAGCGACAATTCGCGGTTGATCACCGCCTCGTGGGCGAAACTGCCGCTGGCGCCGCCATAGTCCTCCGGCATCGAAGCGCAGAGCAGGCCCGCCTGCCCCGCCTGGTTCCAGACCTCGCGCTCGTAGATGCCGGCCGCGTGCCAGCGGTCGATATGGGGCACGAATTCGTCGTTGATGAAACGCCGCGCCTGCTCTTCCAGCAGCACGAGGTCTTCGCTCATCCAGGGGGGGCGGGGAAGGTTGAGGACGTCCATGGAGGCAGGTCACCGGCGACTCAGGAGGTAGCCCACAATAGAGCCGGGATCGGTCCCGCGCGAGGGGGCGTGGAGCGGGACCCGTGTTCTCTTTACCTCCCGACTAGTGTCCCGGTTCCGACGCTTGTATCCCTTTGCAGCACGTTCGTTTACAAGCGTCGGAACCAAAGGGACACTAGCAAGTCTATGATTCTAGTGCGGCTTTGGATTTGACGTTCCTATGAAGGAATCGCGGCAAGGCTGATAGGAACGTCAAATCCGCCGCACTAGCGGGGGAGCTAGAAGAAGTAGTGCGCGCGCCCGTGTGGTGCTACCAACAGCGCGAAGCCGGGTTCCACCACATGCACTCACCTGCGGGCCGCGAGTCCACCGACATCGAGTCGGGCTATGCTTGGCTGCGCCTTGGCGTGGCCGTCGCGCTTTCCACCATCGGCGGCGTCGGCATGTGGTCGGTGGTGGTGGCATTGCCGGCGATGCAGGCGGATTTCGGCGTCGACCGCGCGGCCGCCGCCCTGCCCTATACGCTCACCATGATCGGCTTCGCCGGCGGCGGCGTGCTGACCGGACGGCTGGCCGACCGTTACGGCATCACGGCGCCGGTGATGCTCGGCACGATTTCGCTCGGCCTCGGCTATGTGGCCGTCGGCCTGTTGCCGACGCTCTGGCTGGTGGCGCTCGCCCATGGCGTATTGATCGGCGTCGGCTGCTCGGCGACGTTCGGGCCGCTGATGGCCGACATTTCGCACTGGTTCTCGCGCCGGCGCGGCATCGCCGTCGCCATTGCCGCCGCCGGCAATTATCTCGCCGGCACGGTATGGCCGCCGGTGGTGCAGCATTTCATTGCGACGCAAGGCTGGCGCGCGACCCATATCGGCATCGGCCTGTTCTGCCTCGCCACCATGCTGCCGCTCATCCTTTTGTTGCGCCGGCGCCTCGAAGCCGGGCACAGCGCAGCGGCGAGCGCCGCCGCAGCGCGCCGGCAGGCCGCTATGCCGTTCTCGCCGCTCACTTTGCAGGTTCTGCTCTGCATCGCGGGCGTGGCGTGCTGCGTGGCGATGTCGATGCCGCAGGTTCATCTCGTCGCCTATTGCGGCGACCTCGGCTACGGCGCAGCGCGTGGCGCCGAGATGCTGTCGCTGATGCTCGGCTGCGGCATTATCAGCCGCGTGGCGTCCGGTTTCATTGCCGACAAGATCGGCGGCGTGCGCACGCTGCTCACCGGCTCGGTGTTGCAGGGCACAGCGCTGGTACTTTACCTGTTCTTCGACGGATTGTTCTCGCTCTACTTGATCTCGGCCCTGTTCGGCCTGTTCCAGGGCGGCATCGTGCCGAGCTACGCCATCATCGTGCGCGAATATTTCCCGCCAAGCGAAGCGGGCACGCGCGTCGGCCTCGTCCTGATGGCCACGCTCCTGGGCATGGCGCTGGGCGGCTGGATGTCGGGCGCGATCTTCGATTTCGCCGGTTCCTACCAGGCCGCGTTCCTCAACGGCATCGCCTGGAACCTGGTCAACGTCTCGATTGTCACCTGGCTGATGCTGCGCTCGCGACCCCGGCCGGCCGTTCCGCAATTTGCGTAGCGGCTTAACGCCACGCGGTTGACCCATTGCCAAGTGCCCCAGCGGACGCGAGGCTCTTTATGCCGGGATTCGTGCAAGGGCTGAGCTTATGAATTTTTCCGTCGCGCGGCCGGAGGTGGTTCGCGCCGTCAATCAGCGCTGGCTGCTCAAGTTCTGGAAAGAGCAACTCGGCGCCCACCGGGTTCCTCAATGGCGGGCGATCAATACCGAGAACCTCTCCCGCATGTCCGAGAATCTGAGTTTTCTCGATGTGACCGGCGTCGGCGACGCCCTGCGCTTCCATATCCGTTTCCATGGCGCGCTGATCGGCCGTGCCTACGGCTCGGTCGACTGCCGCGGGAAATACCTCGACGCCGTCATTCCCGCGAGCCGCCACAAAGAGAAACTCGCGCCCTATCACCACACGGTCGCGGCCGGCTGCCCGGTCTATACCATCTACGACGTAACCGACCGCGCCGGGCGCGTGGTGCATTACGAGCGGCTGCTGCTGCCATTCGCGAGCAACGGAATGGCGGTCGACCGGATCCTCGCCTCGTTCGAATTCGTCTGCCTCGAGGGCGGTTTCGACGGCGACGCCCTGATGCAAAGTCAGAGCGCGGCGCCGGCGCTGCGCCTGTCGGTGCAGATCGAGACGCACGAGCCGGCGTGACGCTGAACACGCGCACGACAAACTGCCTCGTCAGAACGCCTCGTCCGGCAACTCCATGGTGCTCGCTGCGCCGGCCTGGATGCGCGCGAGATGCGTTGCGGTCTCCGGCAGCATGCGCTCCATGAAGAAACGCGCGGTGACGAGCTTGCCCTTCATGACGGCGTCGTCCGCCTTGGCCAGCGCGGCTTCCGCGATGCGCGCCCACATATAGCCGAGCGCCACCAGGCCGAAGAGCTGCATATAATCATAGGCGCCGGCGCCGGCATTGTCGGGCTTGGCCATGGCGTTGTTCATGAACCACATCGATGCTTGCTGCAGATGCGCGAGCGATTGGCCGAGCGGTTTCAGGTAGCCGTTCAGGCCGTCGCTGTCGACGCGCTCCTTCAGATAACCTTGCACCTCGTTGAAAAAGGCCATCAGCGCGCGGCCGCCATCCTTGGGCAGCTTGCGGCCGACCAGGTCGAGCGCCTGGATGCCGTTGGCGCCTTCGTAGATCATGGCGATGCGCGCGTCGCGCACGAACTGTTCCATGCCGTGCTCGGCGATATAGCCGTGACCGCCGAAGATCTGCTGCGCCGCCACCGCGTTATTGAACCCGCCATCGGTGAGCACGCCTTTAATCACCGGCGTGAGCAGACCCATGTGATCGTCGGCGCTGCGCCGCTCCTTCTCGTCGCCGGAGCGGCGGGCGACATCGCCCTTGAGCGCGGTCCACATCACCAGCGCGCGGCCCGCCTCGTTGAAGGCCCGCATCGTCATGAGCGCGCGCCGTATGTCGGGATGTACGACGATCGGGTCGGCCGGCTTGTCGGGATATTTGACGCCCGAAATGGCGCGGCCCTGCAGGCGCTCTTTGGCGTAGGCCGCCGCGTTCTGATAGGCGACTTCCGACAGCGCCAGGCCCTGCACGCCGACGCCGAGCCGCGCCTCGTTCATCATCGTGAACATGGCATTGAGGCCGCGGTTTTCCTCGCCGACGAGCCAGCCCACCGCGCCGTCGAAATTCATCACGCAGGTGGCATTGCCGTGGATGCCCATCTTCTCTTCGATCGAGCCGCAGACGACGCCGTTGCGCGCGCCCGGCGCGCCATCCTCGCCGACCAGGAACTTGGGCGCCACGAACAGCGAAATACCCCGTGTGCCGGTGGGCGCGCCTTCGATGCGCGCGAGCACGAGATGGACGATGTTGCCGGACAAATCGTGCTCGCCGGCGGAGATGAAAATCTTGGTGCCGGTGATCTTGTAGCTGCCGTCGCCCTGCGGCACGGCTTTGGTGCGCAACAGCCCGAGATCGGTGCCGCAATGCGGCTCGGTCAGGTTCATCGTGCCGGTCCAGGCGCCTTCCACCATCTTCGGCAGGTATCGCGCTTTCAACTCGGGCGCGGCATGCGTCAGCAGCGCCGCGATGGCGCCCTGCGTGAGGCCGGGATACATGGCGAAGGCCATGTTGGCCGAGCAGAAGAATTCGTTGACGATCTCGGTCAGCGTTCCGGGCAGGCCCTGGCCGCCGAATTCCTGCGGCGCCGAGATGCCGATCCAGCCGCCCGCCACGAGCTGGTCATAGGCGTCCTTGAAGCCCGCCGGCGTGCTCACGCTGCCGTCGTCGTGGCGCTTGCAGCCTTCGCGGTCGCCGACGCGGTTGAGCGGCGTGAGCACCTCCTCGCTGAAGCGGGCCGCTTCGCGCAGCACCGCCTCGACCAGGTCGGCGCTCGCGTCCGCGAAGCCCGGCAGATTGCCGTAACGATCGAGATGGAAGACGTCGTTGAGAAGAAACAACGCATCCTCGACCGGCGCTTTGTAGCTCGGCATGGCTCTCTCCCCGCCTCACGCGCGGTGAGGCGTTAACGGACAATGAAACGAAATTTTCGTCCCCGCGCCGCGGAAGAAATAGCGGCACCGGCCTCGATTACCATTATGCGGCAATCGGCTTACGCGTGGATTAAGGCCGGGGAAATGCCGCAGGCCGGAAGTCGGAAGACCTCAGACGGCTTTCTATTAGGTGTCGTCGACCGGTGGGGAAAGCTTCGTCACAATGAACATGCCGGTATAGATCCGGCGCAATTCGGCAAGCGCCATGTCGATCTCGCGGCGCTGGCGCTCCAGCAGAGCGATCTGCTCGACGCATTTCTTGCGGCTGATCGGCAGGGTGTGCGTATTGCCGCGGGCGCGTGCCGCCAGCATCTCGCGAATCTCGCCCAAGGTGAAGCCGAGCCGCTTGCCCTGCAGGATCAGGGCCAGCCGGTCGCGGTCTTCCGCGCTGAACAGGCGGATGGCACCGTTGCGCTGGGGCGTCAGCAGCCCCTTGCTCTGGTAGAACCGCAAAGCCCTCAGGGTCACACCGGCTTCTTGCGCCAATTCGCCGATCGTCATGCCAATCGGAGAGCCGTGTGCACCATCCCCAATTTGCGTCACGTGATCGTCGGTGTGAAGGTCGCGTTCCTGCTTTTCCATGACCGGCAGAATGTTACTCGACTAACCTCAACACGAAATTTTTACATCGTTCCCGGGAAATTGTCGCACACCCAAATGCCACTCACGAAAACTTTACGGTTAAACGAAACCGAACACCGGGCAGCGTGCGCCGCTACCGGTCGCCTGTGGCAGCCGAGACGTCCCCCCTCGCCGGCGCGCAGAGCCCCGGTTCGGCCGGCATGTTAGGCACTTCCGGCAAAAATTAACCGCCTGTTTACCGCGACCGGCAAAAAGTCGGTGCGTGGAATGAGAACCGCGCCCGCATCTCCACATGGTGTTAACGCGTGCCGGTTCCACGAGGGTCAAGCCGGACCCTTGCGCCTCCACCTCAGCGGCAGGTGAGAGCATGAAATTTGGCGTTCCGTGGAGTGTCAAAGGAGTGGGGCCGGAGGCCCGCGAGACCGCGCGCGAGGCAGCGCGCCGGTCGGGCATGTCGCTGGGCGAATGGCTGAATTCCGTCATCCTCGAACAGGCGGAAGAAAACGGCCTCCTCCACGGGCAGGACCACGGTGACGAAGACGGGTCCTACGCCCAGGAACTGGCCGCCGTGCACCAGCGCCTCGACGACATCACCCGGCGCCTCGAGCGGTTTGCGCGTCCGGGCCCCGAAGCCTATGCGCCCAAGCACAGCCGCAATGACGAACCGGACCGAATCGCTGAACTGATCGCGCGTCTCGACCGGCGGCTCGAGCAGTTTGTCGAAGCGGCCCGCCCCGCGGTCATGCCGGCGGCCTATGTCGCGGCTGCCCCCGCACCCGCGGCCTATATGCCACCGCCGCCGCGGCGGCAGCCCACGGCGATGGCCGCCCCACCGCTGCCCAACGTACAGTTCCCTCCCGCGCTCGATCGCGCCATCGCCGAAATTGCCGCCCGGCAGCGCACGCTCAATGGCCAGGCTGCCGCCGCGCCGGCCCAAACACAGCCACAGCCGCGCCCACCCTTCATGGCGCCGCCGCCGCCGGCCCATTTTGCCCCGGCTGCCCCGCCGCCTCGTTACGCGACCGCGCCCGCACCTGCTTTCGCGCCGGTGCCGGTCCAGGATCTGTCCGGGCTGGAAGAGCAACTGCGCCGGATCACCGACCAGATCGAGACGCTGCGCCGGCCCGGCGTCGAGGAGGCGATTGCCGCGTTGCGCGCCGAACTCAAGGAGATCGGCCGCGCCCTCAACGACGCGCTGCCCCGGCGCGAACTCGAAGCGATCGAGCGGCAGATCCAGGAACTGAACCGGCGCATCGCCGAAGGCCGCCAGAATGGCGCCGACAGCGGGGCGCTTGCCGGGGTCGAGCATGGCCTCGCCGAAGTGCGCGACGCCTTGCGCGGCCTCACGCCGGCGGAGAACCTCGTCGGGTTCCACGAGGCGATCGACGCGCTCGCTCGCAAGATCGACCTCATCGTCGCGCAAAAAGATCCGGCGACGTTACACCAGCTCGAATACGCCATCACCACGCTGCGCGAGATGGCCGCGCATGTCGCGTCCGACGATGCGCTGCGCAAGCTCGCTTCCGAACTGCAGGCGCTCGGCGAGAAAGTCGAACAGATGTCGCTGGCCGCACCGGCCAGCGATGCTTTCTCCAATCTCGAACATCGCATCGAAGCGCTCAGCCATGCCCTCGCCGAACGGGCGCAGAATGGCACGGTTGTGCCGCCGCGGCTGGAAGCCCTGGTGCAATCACTGGCGGACAAGATCGAGCAGATCCAGCGGACGCGCGGCGACACGA
>JAKAHJ010000091.1 GCA_021815055.1 Pseudomonadota bacterium
ATCTTCAACCGGATTGCGCGGCGCGAGGCGGCGATCGTGTCGCCTTACGCGGGCACCACGCGCGACGTAATTGAGGTGCATCTCGATTTAGGCGGGCTGCCGGTGACGTTGCTCGATACCGCCGGGATTCGTCAAACTTCCGATCCGGTCGAACTCGAAGGCGTGCGGCGGGCACGTGAACGCGCGGCGGCGGCGGACTTGGTGCTGTGGGTGGTAGATGCGAGCGCCGATGGTGGGTCAGCGGCCGAGTTGGAGACTTGCCGGGGCCGCGGGGGCGAGGGGAGCGGGGGAGAATCTGGCGGAATGGAGACTGGTGGAGCGCCTCAGTACTGGCTGGTCCGCAATAAAATCGATCTGGCCGGCGCGCGCCTAAGGAATGAATACGAAAGACATGAAATAGATAGAAATGAATCAACGCTACAAGTTAACGAATCAATAAAATCTAATATTAATATGCTATTACATCAAAACAGCGAATCTATATTCGAAAACTATGAACTATCGTTCGATATTTCGGCTGTCTCCGGAGCAGGTTTCGACGCGCTATTGGAAAGGCTGAGCGCGTTTGCTGACCGCTGTCTGGCCGGGGCCGAATCGGCGCTCGTCACGCGCGAGCGCCATCGGCGGGCACTTGAGGATACGATAGCAGCCTTGCGGCGGGCATTCGATCCGGGATTGGCGGGGCATGAGGATCTGTTGGCCGAGGAACTGCGCGTAGCGGGCCGCGCGCTTGGCCGCCTGACCGGCCGGGTCGACGTCGAGGACGTGCTGGACGTGATTTTCCGCGACTTCTGCATCGGAAAATAGCGCGCCTGAGGAGTGTTTCACGTGAAACACTTTGAGGTTTTGACCGGTGGCGCCGCCTCCGCTAATAAGCGCGGCATTCGAGAAGCAACATGAGCACTGGATTCGACGTCATCGTGATCGGCGGCGGCCACGCCGGCTGTGAAGCCGCCGCCGCTTCGGCGCGCATGGGTGCGCGTACGGCGCTGGTGACGCACCGGTTTGCGACCGTCGGCGCGATGTCGTGCAATCCGGCCATCGGCGGGCTTGGCAAGGGCCATTTGGTGCGGGAAATCGATGCGCTCGACGGCCTCATGGGACGGGTCGCCGACGCCGGCGGCATCCAGTTTCGTGTTCTCAATCGCCGCAAGGGTCCGGCTGTGCGCGGACCGCGCGCGCAGGCGGACCGCAAGCTGTACGCCGCCGCAATGCAGGACGCGATCCGGGCGACGCCGAATCTCGCGGTGATCGAAGCCGAGGCCGACGATCTTCTGCTCGCGGACGGGCGGGTGGCTGGAGTTCGGCTTGCCGATGGGCGAGAGCATATGGCCGGCGCGGTGGTGCTGACTACCGGGACGTTCCTGCGCGGGCTCATCCATATCGGCGAAAAGCAGATCCCGGCCGGCCGGGTCGGCGAGGCGCCAGCCGTGGGGCTTTCCCGGACTTTGGAGCGGGCGGGTTTTGCGCTCGGCCGGCTGAAAACCGGTACCCCGCCGCGGCTCGATGGGCGTACCATCGACTGGCAGGCGCTCGAAATGCAGCCGGGCGACGATCCGCCCGAGCCGTTTTCGATGCTGACCGCGCGGATCGAAACGCCGCAAATCCAGTGTGGCATCACCCGCACCACCGCAGCCACGCACGAGATCATCCGCGCCAATGTGCATCGTTCGCCGATGTATTCCGGCCAGATCGCCAGCCGGGGGCCGCGATATTGTCCTTCGATTGAGGACAAGATCGTCAAATTCGGCGAGCGCGACGGCCACCAGATCTTTCTTGAGCCGGAAGGGCTCGACGATGACACCATCTATCCGAACGGGATATCGACTTCGCTGCCGGAAGAGGTGCAACGGGCGCTGGTCGCGACGATCCCGGGGCTGGAGCGGGCGCAATTCGTTCGGCCGGGCTACGCGATCGAATATGATTATGTCGATCCACGCGCGTTGAAGCCCACGCTGGAAACCAAGCGGCTGAAAGGGCTTTTCCTGGCCGGCCAGATCAACGGCACCACCGGCTATGAGGAAGCCGCCGCGCAAGGCCTGCTGGCCGGGCTCAATGCGGCGTCACTCGCTGGCGACGGTCCAGGAATCATGTTCGACCGCGCGGAAGGCTATATCGGCGTCATGATCGACGACTTGGTGACGCGCGGCGTCAGCGAACCTTATCGCATGTTCACCTCGCGGGCCGAATATCGCCTGCAATTGCGCGCCGACAATGCCGATCAAAGGCTTACCGACAAGGGCATCGCGATCGGCTGTGTCGGGCGGGAGCGCGCGCGCTTCCATGCCGAGAAGAGTGTCGCACTGAATGAAGCGCGCGCCTTCGCCAAGTCCGTTTCGCTCACCCCGAAAGAGGCCGAAAGGCATGGCCTTGCGCTCAACAAGGACGGTCAGCGGCGCACCGCGTTCGAACTTTTATCTTATCCGGACATCGGCATCGAATGCCTCGCGCAGATCTGGCCGCGTTTGGGCGAGCTTGCGCCGAAAATCGCCGAGCAGATCGAGATCGATGCCAAATACGAAGTCTACCTTTCGCGCCAGGCGGCGGATGTGGCGGCCTATCGGCGCGATGAAAGCTTCATCCTGCCGGACGACCTTGATTACGCGGCGCTGCCTGGGCTTTCTAATGAAGTGAAGCAGAAGCTGATCGCGCAGCGGCCGCGCACCATCGGCCATGCCAGCCAAATCGACGGTGTGACGCCGGCCGCGCTCACATTGCTGGTCGCGCATGTGCGCCGTGGGCGCGGCAAACCCGCGATGACCGCTTGAGCGCGCGCGGACAGCGTGCGCTCGATCTTTCTGCCGATCGCGCGCGCGCTTTGGCGCTTACGCCTGTTTCACGTGAAACACTGGCTCGGCTGGACCGGTTCGTAGAACTCCTGTTGCTCTGGCAGCAAAAAACCAATCTCGTCTCATACTCCACGCTTCCTCATCTCTGGACGCGCCACATCGCTGACTCGCTTCAGCTTCTCGATCACGCCCCGAAGGACGCGCGCGTGTGGATCGATTTCGGTTCTGGCGGCGGGTTCCCGGCGATCCCGATCGCCTGCGCTTTGGCGGCCAAAGCGGGTGCCATGGTCCATCTGGTCGAAAGCAACAGCAAGAAGGCGGCCTTTCTGCGCGAAGCGGTGCGGGTTACCGGCGCACCGGCGCGGGTGCATGCGGAAAGAGTCGAGAATTTCGTGGAGAGCTACGGGGACAAAGTCGATGTCGTGAGCGCGCGCGCGCTGGCCCCATTGAAAACCCTGTGCGATCAGGCGTTTCCTCTGATTGCGCGCGGCGCCGTCGGCCTGTTCCCGAAGGGTCAAGATGTAGAGGTTGAATTGACCGAAGCCGCTAAATATTGGATGATCGAGGCCTCGACCGCGCCGAGCAAAACGAGTCCCGAGGGCTGTGTTGTGGTGGTGCGGGGGCTGAGGCGGCTCGATCGATAGCGCAACTGACAAGGCCATGAGCCAATGACCGACACGCCGACCATCGATCCGCCCGCCGATGTGATCCCGATCGCTCGGCCGGCGCCGAAGCCCGATGCGCCGCGGCCGCGCATCATAGCCATCGCCAACCAGAAGGGTGGCGTCGGCAAGACCACGACCGCGATCAATCTCGGCACCGCGCTCGCCGCCATCGGCGAGCATGTGCTGATCGTCGACCTCGACCCGCAGGGCAATGCTTCCACCGGTCTCGGCATCGACCGCAAGGCGCGCCGCACCTCAACCTATGACGTGCTCACGGGCCAAGCGCCCATGCGCGCCGCCGTGCTGCAGACGGCGGTGCCGAAACTCATGATCGCGCCCTCGACCATGGACCTCTCCGGCCTCGAGCTCGAGATCGGCCGTGAGCGCGACCGCGCTTTCCGCCTGCGCAATGCGCTCGGCGCGCTCAACAAGGGCGACCGCCCATTCGACTTCACCTACGTGCTGGTCGACTGCCCGCCCTCGCTCAATCTGCTCACGGTCAATGCCATGGCGGCCGCCGACTCGGTGCTGGTGCCGCTGCAATGCGAGTTCTTCGCGCTCGAAGGCCTGTCGCAACTCATGAAGACGGTCGAGCAGGTGAAGACCGCGCTCAACCCGAATCTGTCGATCCACGGCATCGTGCTGACGATGTACGACTCGCGCAACAACCTCTCCAACCAGGTGGTCGCCGATGTGCGCCAGTTCATGGGCCGCAAGGTCTACGACACGGTGATCCCGCGCAATGTGCGCATTTCGGAAGCGCCGTCCTACGGCAAGCCGGTGCTGGTCTATGATTTGAAATGCGTCGGCAGCGAAGCTTACTTGCGCCTCGCTACCGAGATCATCCAGCGCGAGAAGGAATTGAAGGCGGGGTAGTTCGCTTTATCCCTCCCCCGCTTGCGGGGGAGGGATAAGAGAGCACCGGCAGGGCGTGGAATTACGATCAAGTGAAGACAAGAAGGACAGTAGCGTGTCGGGAAATTCAGGAGCGGCTTCCATGGCGGATCATTCGCGACTGGGACGCGGGCTCGCCGCGCTGATCGGCGACGTCGGCGAAGAAAGTCCGACGGTGACAATGGAGGCGCCGCGCAAGCCGCGCCGCGCGCCGATCGAAAATCTCAAGGCCAATCCGCGCAACCCGCGCCGCAGCTTCACCGAGGCCGAGCTCGCCGAGCTCGCCGCCTCGATCAGGGAGCGCGGCATCATCCAGCCGATCGTGGTGCGCGAAGCCGGCGACGGCACGTTCGAGATCATTGCCGGCGAGCGGCGCTGGCGCGCGGCGCAGCGCGCTGGGTTGCACGAGGTGCCGATCGCCATCGTGGAGGCGACCGACGCGCAGTCGCTCGAATTCGCCATCATCGAGAACGTGCAGCGTTCTGATTTAAATCCTATCGAGGAGGCGGCCGGCTATGTCGCGCTGATGGAGCAGTGCCATCACACGCAGGACGAAGTCGCGCAGATTGTCGGCAAGAGCCGGCCCTATGTCGCGAACCTGGTGCGGCTGTTGAAATTGCCCGAGCCGGTAAAGGCGCTGGTGCGTCAGGGCAAGCTGAGCGCGGGTCACGCGCGGCTGCTGATCGGACAAGCCAATCCGCTGGCGCTCGCGGAGCTCGCGATCGGCGAGGGCTACAGCGTGAGGCAGCTCGAAGAGTGGGTGCGTATTCCGGACAGCCGGCCCGGCGACGCGACCATGGATCAAATACAAAAGAAGATCCGCAAGAAAGAAGCGGCGATGAAGGACGCCGACACGCGCGCGCTGGAGCGCCGCCTGTCGGACGTGCTCGGGCTGGATGTTACCGTCGATCACAAGCGCGACGGCGGCACGCTGCACATCAAGTACAAGGACCTGGATCAGTTGGATACGGTGTTGCGGAAGTTGGGGGGGTAGGGGGCAGCAAAGTAGATGTAGCCCCGATGAGCGCAGCGAAATCGGGGATTCTTCGGCCAGATTTGAAGGTCGTCCCCGCATTTCGCGGCGCTCATGCGGGCTTCTACACGCTACACGCCGAGCAGCCACTACGCCGCTTTGTGAACCGGAATCTTCTTGATCTTGTCGGCTAGTTCATCCTCGGCGATTTCCAGATCGTAGAACGACTGGATGTTCATCCAGAAATCCGCGCCGGTGTTGAAATAGCGGCCGAGCCGCAGTGCGGTGTCCGCAGTCACCGGACGTTCCTCACGCATAAGCCGCTCGACACGCGTGCGCGGGACGCCGATCGCCGCGGCGACCGCGTAGGGCGTCAGGCGCAGCGGCTTCAGGAATTCCTCGCGGAGAATGCGGCCGGGGTGAACGGGCGCTAGTTTCTTTGCCATGTGCTTATCCTGTCCCTAGTGATAGTCGACGATCTCGACATCCTCTGCGTCATTGCCGGTCCATCGAAAAATGATCCGCCATTGATCGTTGATGCGGATTGAATGAAAGCCGGCCAAGTCCCCCTTGAGGGGCTCGAGTCTGTTTCCCGGAGGTGACCTCAACGCATCCAGACGGCCTGCCGATCGTAATATGACCAGCTTGGCGCGTGCCGCGTCGGCGATGCCCGCCGGAAAGCCTTTCGGAACCCTACGGTCCCTAAGGATGGCTTCCGCAAACTTGCCCCTGAACGACCTGATGGCCATTGATTGTTAACGTATCACTATAGGATACGTTAGGCAAGCCGCCGGACGGCTCCATTGGTGTCGGGCGCAAAGCCTGCCTATGATCGCTCGCGGGCGCCGGCCGGACGAACCTCGAACGAGGACGGTTCATGCGATCCCGTATTTGGCTCGGCATTCTTGTCGGCTCGACGATCGGAGGCTTCGTGCCCGAACTGTGGGGCGCGGGCATGCTCTCCTATTCGTCCATCGCACTGAGCACCGTCGGCGCGTTTGTCGGGCTGTGGCTCGGCAAAATGGCAGGCTAGCCCGTAGGGCGGATTAGCGCAGCGTAATCCGCCGTTCTTTTTAAGCCAGCCACCATAAAAGCGGCGGGTTACGCCTTGTCCCGCTTTCGCGAGACAAAGCTAAGCCGCCCTACGCCTCGCCAAATTCTCCGGTCAATGCCGCATCTCCTGCCCAATCATCCGGAAAAATCCCGCGGCGCATGTCGCGGTGAAACGACGAATGAGGCCAATCGCGCACGCGCGTCACGAGACCGTGCTTCACCGGGTTTATGTAGCAATATTCAATGTGCCGCGCGTAATCGGCCTCGTCGCGGATCAGGTGCTCCCAAAATCGCCGCTGCCAGATGCCGCGTTCGTTGCGTTTTTTCCGAATGGCGCTCAGCCGTTCCTGCTTCGGCAATGCCTTGGCAAAGCGAGTCTTGATGAGCCGCCATCGCGTGGAAAAATCCGCATCGTCCGGCGGCAGCGTCCAAACCGCGTGCAGATGGTCAGGCAGAATGACGATTGCATCGATATCGAAAGGATATTTCTCCCGCGTTTGCGCCATGGCTCCGCGCAGCGTGTCGATGTGATCGGCGAGCAGGCTTTGTCGCCGTTCCAGCAGATTGATCGTGAAGAACCAGCATCCGCCGGGAATAAAGACTCTGCGATAATTCGGCATCCCGACAGCCTACAACCGAACGGCGGATTACGCTTCGCTAATCCGCCCTACGTGCCACGAGCTCACGCCGGCTGCCCGGGATGACGGCCGGCGCGCTGCGGCAAAAGGAAGAGGCAGCCCAGGATGAACACGGCGATGACTGCCGACGCGATTGGACGGCTCAGCGCGAGCCCGCCGTCGTGCAGCGGCTTGTCGAGGAGGTCGCCCACGGTCGCACCGAGCGGCCGCGTAAGAATGAAGGCGGCCCAGAACAGCAGCACGCGCGAGATGTCGGTCCAATAATAGGCCGCCACGACCAGCGCGAGGCCGACGGCGAAAATAAGCGCACCGCCGCCGTAGCCTAGTCCGCCGGTGTCCGCCATCCAGTCGCCCAAGGCCGTGCCGAGCGTCTGCGAGAAGGTGATCGCGGCCCAGTAGAAGACTTCGACCTTCGGCGTGCTGACCGTGTTCACCGAAATCGAACCCTGTGACCAGTACCAGAGGCCGAGCGTCGCCAGCAGACAGGCGAACAACAGGCTCGAACCGCCGGTGTAGCCGATGCCGAGCGATCGGTCGGCGAAATCGGCCATGGTCGTGCCAAAGGTGGTCGAGGCGACGATCGTTGCCCAATAAAGGAACGGGTGGAATTTCTTTGCGAGGATCTGGAGAACGACCAGCACGACCAGCGCCAGCAGAAACAATGCCGAACCGGCGAGATAACCCCATTTCATCGTCATCGTGACGGTGTCGCCGCCAGTCTCGCCCAAAGTGGTGGCGGCAATCTTGATGATCCAAAAGATAAAGGTGACTTCCGGCACCTTGTTGAAAGCCGTGCGGGCAATATCGTTCATGATGCGAGTCCGCCGGTTTGCTGGCATGGTGTCGTCCCCGGAGGCGATCATGCCTGTGCGGATGGCAGATTTAAGTCCACCGGCCGTTATGCGGATTAACAAATTGTAATCCGCCGGCCGCCGGTTTCGTCGCTCAGCCTATTGTCCGAGACGATCGGCGGCGAGCCGGGAACGAGCAGTTCGGAGATGCGCTCGATGGCATCCGGCGGCAATTGGAAACGCGCGAGCGCCGCGGTCGGCGTGGCGGCCCCGGCGATGGCGCGTCGATCGGCCGCGCGCGGGGCGGTATCGATATCTGCTTGACCATGACGCCAATTAATCGAAAGCTCGGCGGCGCGCGATCCTAAAACGGCGCGCGGCTGGCAACCCAAGGGAATTTACCGATGGCTTTATTCGGACGCAGTTCGGCGGCGCCTGCCGGCATCCGCGCCGATGCCGGACGTTCGGCCGAGATCGACGATTACATCGCGGACCAGATCGACGCCAAAGGGCCGGGGCTTGCGGTCGCGGTCGTGGCCGATGGACGCGTGGTGCATCAGGCCGGTTATGGGATGGCGGACGTGGATGAGGGCGTTGCGGTCGCGCCCGACACGATTTTTCATCTGGCGAGCTGCGGCAAGCAATTGACCGCGCTCGGCCTGCAAATGCTGGCCGAGGAGGGCCGGCTTGCGCTCGACGATGCGATCGGGAAATTCATCCCGCCGCTGTCCGGCTTCGGCCCGGGCGTGACGCTGCGCGCTTTGCTGCATCACACCTCCGGCATCCGCGATCTCTATGACGATACCGGCGTCGACGAGGTGCTGGCGCGCAATGCGGCGCCGACCAACGCCGATGTCATCCGCACTTTTGCCGAGCTCGGCTGCCCGATGGCTGAGCAGGGCTTGAAGCCGGGCGACGTGTTCGCCTACAGCAATTCCGGCTACGAGCTTTTGGGCTCGGTGATCGAGCGCGTCTCCGGGCAGTCCTACCGCGACTTTTTCGCGCGGCGCGTGTTCGGCCCGCTTGGCATGAAGGATACCTTCTCGGTCCCCGATCCGCGCGTGAACGATGCGCGCTGCGCCGTCGGTTATCAGCTCGACGAGGGCGGCGAATTGATCGCGGCCGGCGGCACCGAATTCGACGCGCTGGTCGGCTCCGGCTCGTTCTACACGACCGGTCCCGATCTGTGCCTGTACGAGCGCGCGCTGCGCGACTACAAGCTGGTCGGCGAGGCCTCGATGGAAGAGGCCTTCACCAGCGGCGAGACCAACGAGGGCGAGGAAACCAATTACGGTTTCGGCTGGTACTTCGGCGACCAGGACGGCATCCTGTTCGCCGACCACGAAGGCGAGTGGGCCGGCTACCGGTCGTATATCTGCTACAGCCTCGACCGGCCGCTCAGCATGTTCCTGCTGTCGAACCACCCCGACCTCGACCTGGTCGAGGCCGCCAATGTGGTGACGGACGCGTATCGGTAGGGCGGCTACTCCGTCGCGTCGGAGCCGCGCGGCTCCATCTTCCGGCGCAGCGCTTCAGCGTCGGCAAAAGTATCCACCACCGCCTTGACCGCGCCCGAGAGCCGCTCGCCGATGCTCTGCGGCTTGGGTTTGCGCGTGCGCTTCTTGGCCGCCTTCTTTTTGGTCTTGGCGGCGACGCGCGCCTTGCCCTTGGCCGCCTTGGACTTGGTGGCTTTGGTCTTGCGCTTGGCAGCGGGTTTCTTCGCCGATTTCTTGCGTGACTTCTTGTTGCGTGCAGTCTTGGCCATTGGCATCCCCCCAAAACGACCGTCGAATCATATTTCACGATCATAAAAGCAGGCGCAATTCCGCGCCAGGGGAGGCCCGGGCGTCTTGACGCGCGTCAAAACCCGGCTGGATCGGCCGCCGCGTTGTGCTAGTACCCGCGTGATATTCATGCTGACCGTGTCCCGGGCGCACTGCAGTACGAAGTACTGCGGTGCAGAACCGGGACCGTCACGAACGCGGAGCCTGGAACGGTCCCGGCTCTGCGGTGCAACGCTTCGCGCTGCACCGCGTCCGGGACACGAGGCAAACGTAAGAACTCACGAGGAGAACAGGAGATGCCCGCATCGCTGCAAGGCCCGCTGCGGCCGACCGTCAACCGCTTCAAGCTCGGCGGTTTCGAAGTCGCCACGATCCTGGACGGCGTCTCCATCCGCGACAGGCTGCACCCGAATTTCGGCGGCAACGCTTCGGCCGAGGACGTGCACGCGCTCGCCCGCGCCAACAACATCGATACCGAGCGTTTCGAGCACTGCTACACCTGCACGCTGGTCAATACCGGCAAGGAACTGGTGCTGTTCGACACCGGCAACGGCAATCTGGCGCGCGACATCGAGGCCATGCGCGGCCGGCTGCCCATCGGCGCGCTGGTCGAGCAACTCGCCGTGCTCGGCCACAAGCCCGAGGATATCGATGTGGTCGTCACCACCCACGGCCATCCCGACCACATCGGCGGCCTCACCGACGGCGGCAAGCCGGTCTACCCCAATGCGCGTTATGTGTTCGGCGCCGCGGAGTTCGATTTCTGGAAGAAGGGCGAAAACGTGCGCGAGGCGCGCAAGGGCAATCGCGAGCTGTTCGTGAAGCGCTGCGTGCCGCTGGCCGACCGCTCGACCTTCATCGATCCCGGCCAGGACGTCGTGTCCGGCATCACCGCGGTCGACGCCTTCGGGCATTCGCCGGGCCTGCTCGCCTTCCATGTCGAGAGCGAAGGCAAGCGCTTCATGATCACGGCCGACACCTGCACACAATACGTCATGGCGGTGCAGCGGCCCGACTGGTATTTCGACATGGACGACGACAAGGACCGGGCGGTCGCCTCGCGCAAGCGCATCCTCGACATGCTGGCGACGGACAAGCTGCCCTTCGTCAGCTTCCATTTCCCGTTCCCGGGCGTCGGCTATGTCGAGCGCGAAGGCGCCGGATATCGCTGGACGCCGCATAGCTATCAGTTGAGCCTGTGATCGGGGTCGCCGGGGCAAGCCCAGCGACGACAACGCCGCTAAGGGTCCGTCCATAAATAACTTATACAGTTCGCTTTGAGGGCCGCGAGTTTTTTCCGCGTGGTGAGATCGTATAGTTCCAGTCGCCATGGAACGAGTGGGGAGAGAGGTTGACGGC
>JAKAHJ010000001.1 GCA_021815055.1 Pseudomonadota bacterium
CACCCACGGCTTGGCGGTGAGGCCCTTGGCCGCCGCCTTGCGGGCGAGCAGGCCGGCGCCGATCATCACGTTCGGGTTGGAGGTGTTGGTGCAGGAGGTGATCGCCGCGATCACGACATCGCCGTTTCCGAGGTCGTACTTCTTGCCTTCGACCGGCACGCGCTTGGCCATCTCGTCGGCCTTGCGGAACTCCTTGTCCATGGCCGCCGCGAAACCGGGCTTCACGTCCTTCAACGCGATGCGGTCCTGCGGGCGCTTGGGGCCGGCCAGCGAAGGCTCGACCGTCGAAAGATCGAGCTTGAGTACGTCGGTGAAATGCGGATCCGGCGTCTTCGCCGTGCGGAACATGCCTTGCGCCTTGGCATAGGCTTCCACCAGCTTGACCAGTTCCGTCGGACGGCCGGTGGTTTTGAGATAGACCAGCGTATCGTCGTCGATCGGCGAGAAGCCGCAGGTGGCGCCGTATTCCGGCGCCATGTTGCCGAGCGTTGCGCGGTCGGCGAGCGTCAAATGCGTGAGGCCGGGGCCGAAGAATTCCACGAACTTGCCGACCACGCCGCGCTTGCGCAGCATCTCGGTCGCGGTCAGCACCAGGTCGGTGGCGGTGACGCCTTCTTTCATGCGGCCGGTGAGCTTGAAGCCGATGACTTCGGGCAGCACCATCGATTGCGGCTGCCCCAGCATGGCGGCTTCCGCTTCGATGCCGCCAACGCCCCAGCCGAGCACCGACAGGCCGTTGACCATGGTCGTGTGCGAATCGGTGCCGACCAGCGTATCGGGGTAGGCGATTTCCATGGTGGCGGTCTTGCCGTCGGCGGTCACCTTGTCCTTCCTGGTCCAGACCACGCGCGACAGATATTCGAGATTGACTTGGTGGCAGATGCCGGTGCCCGGCGGCACGACGCTGAAATTGTCGAACGAGCGCTGCGCCCATTTCAGGAATTTGTAGCGCTCCTGGTTCTGCCGGTATTCTTCCTCGACGTTCTTTTTGAACGCCTGATTGCTGCCGAAAAAGGTGACGGCCACCGAATGGTCGACCACCAGATCGACCGGGATCAGCGGATTGATCTTCTTGGGGTCGCCGCCGAGGCGCTCCATCGCGTCGCGCATGGCGGCGAGATCGACCACCGCCGGAACGCCGGTGAAGTCCTGCATCAGCACGCGCGCCGGGCGGAACGCGATCTCGTGCTGCGACGATTTCGTCTTCAGCCATTCGGCGACGGCCTTGATGTCGTTCTTGGTCACCGTGCGCCCGTCTTCGCTACGCAGCAGATTTTCCAAGAGTACCTTCATCGAGAACGGCAGGCGCGAGATGCCCTTGAGGCCGTTCTTTTCGGCGGTCGGAAGGCTGTAATAGGCGTAGGTCTTGCTGCCGACCTTCAGGGTCTTGCAGCATTTGAAGCTGTCGAGAGACGTCATTGTGGTGGTTCCATTCCCGGCCCGGGACATCGGCATGGGTTCGGTCTAAATTCGTCTCGGCCGAGCAATCTCGTTCGGCGAGACTTGTACCCGAATTCCAGTTCGTAACGCCGCGGTGCGGGCTTATAAGGTCTTTTCGCGGCCGACGCCAGATTTACCGGAACTGTCCTACACGATGCGCAGAATTTCGTCGTATGCCCTCATCCGCATTGCAGGCCTGCAGACGCCGCGTCAAACGAAAGCAGCGTGATGCGGCTCGCAGCGGATAACCTGGGTTGCAGCCGCGGCGGGCGCACGGTCTTCACGGGGCTCAGTTTTAGCCTGTCCGGCGGCGAGGCCATGATCG
The DNA here is from genome assembly GCA_021815055.1 of Pseudomonadota bacterium. Classification (GTDB taxonomy): domain Bacteria; phylum Pseudomonadota; class Alphaproteobacteria; order Rhizobiales; family Xanthobacteraceae; genus Pseudolabrys. Next base: position 1,766 of record JAKAHJ010000001.1, read on the forward strand.
TCACCGGCCGCAATGGCGCCGGAAAATCCTCGCTTCTGCGCATGATTGCCGGCCTGGTCCATATCGCGGCAGGCCAGATCGAACTCACCGGCGGGGACGCCGAGGCCTCCACCGCCGAGCAGGCGCATTACCTCGGTCACCACGATGCGTTGAAACCGTCGCTTTCGGTTGGTGAAAACCTCGGTTTCTGGGCCCAATATCTTGGCGGCGACGCCGCCACGGTGGAACCGGCCCTGGAGGCGGTCGGGCTCGCGCCGCTCTCAGGACTACCGGCAGCCTATCTGTCGGCCGGACAGCGCCGGCGGCTGTCGATTGCCCGTCTCATCGCGGTCAAGCGGCCGCTCTGGCTCTTGGACGAGCCGACCTCGGCGCTCGACGCGCCGTCGCAGGTTCGGCTGGCCGAATTGATGCGCGTGCATCTCGCAGGCGGCGGCATCATCGTGGCGGCGACGCATGGACCGATCGGGCTGGAAGCGCCGCGCCAACTTAGAATAGGGCCGGGGCCGGCATGAACGCGCTCCTGGCCCTCATCAAGCGCGATATGCGGCTCGCCATGCGCGTGGGCGGCGGCGCAATGATGGGCGCGCTGTTCTTCCTGATCGTCGTCGTCATGATGCCGTTCGCGCTCGGCCCCGATCTCAATTTGCTGGCGCGCATCGGTCCGGCGATCCTTTGGCTGGGCGCGCTGCTGGCGAGCCTCTTGGCGCTCGACCGGCTGTTCGCCACCGACCATGAGGATGGTTCGCTCGACGTGCTGATGATGGGCCCACTGCCGCTTGAAGTCGCGGTCGCCGCCAAGGCCATCGCGCACTGGCTGACCACCGGCCTGCCGCTGATCGTGATCTCGCCGGTGCTGGGGCTGATGCTCAATGTCGAATTGCGCGCCATGGGCGTAGTGGCGCTGACCCTGCTCGCCGGCACGCCGGCCTTGACCTTTATCGGCCTGGTAGGCGCCGCGCTGTCGGTGGCGCTGCGGCGCGGCGGTCTCCTGCTCGCGGTCCTCGTATTGCCGCTGACGATCCCAGTGCTGATTTTCGGGGTCGCCGCCGCCAATGCCGCCATCGTCGGCCCGGCGCCGTTCGGCCCCCCTTTCACCATTCTTTGCGCGCTATCCTTGGCCTCCCTGGTGCTCGGACCGGTGGCCGCCGCCGCGGCACTGCGCCACGGTCTGGAGTGATGTTGTTGCCCGCAACCGCCGGTACGACTAAATAGCCTGCAAATGGCCGTCATCGACCTCGCAAACCCAACGCGGTTTCTGAATCTCGTCAATCGCGTGCTGCCGTGGCTCACGGCGGCGACCGTGCTGCTGTTCGCATTCGGCCTCGCCCGCGCCATGAACGCACCGGACGACTACCAGCAGGGCGCCACCGTCAAGATCATGTTCCTGCATGTGCCGGCCGCCTGGCTCGGCATGATGGGCTGGGGTGTGATGAGCGCCGCCGCGCTCGGCACGCTGGTGTGGCGGCACCCGCTCGCGGATGTCGCCGGCAAAGCGGCCGCGCCGATCGGCGCCGCCTTCACCTTCATCTGCCTCGTTACCGGTTCGCTCTGGGGCCGGCCGACCTGGGGCACCTATTGGGTGTGGGACGCCCGGCTGACCTCGATGCTGGTCCTGTTCCTGCTCTATCTCGGCGTGATGGCGCTCTATTGGACCGCCGAGGACCCCGGCCGCGGCTCGCGCGCCGCCGCCATCCTGTCGCTGGTCGGCGCCGTGAACCTGCCGATCATCAAGTTCTCGGTCGACTGGTGGAACACGCTGCACCAGCCGGCATCGGTGTTCCGCATGGGCGGTTCGACCATAGATCCTTCGATCCTGACGCCGCTATTGATCATGGCCGTCGCTTTCACCCTGCTGTTCTTCACGCTGCATCTGGCCGCCATGCGTAACGAGATCCTGCGCCGGCGCGTGCGCAGCATGCGGCTGATGCAGGCGCAGGAACTCGCGGAGGCCGGCGCATGATCCCGAGCCTGGGCCCGCACGCCGATTTCATCGTCGCGTCTTACGCCGTGACAGCCTTCGTGGTCGCCGCGCTGATCGCCTGGGTCGTGCTCGATTACTCCGCACAGCGGCGCATCCTCGGCGATCTCGAGGATCGCGGCGTCACGCGGCGTTCGCGGCGGATGAAGGACTAGAGCATTTTACGATGAGATCGAATCAGTTCCGTCATTGCGAGGAGCCCTGAAAGGGCGACGAAGCAATCCAGTGTCGAGCATTCGGCTTCTGGATTGCTTCGTCGCTTTCGCTCCTCGCAATGACGACAGTGTTACCGATCTATAATTCCGGGTACCGAACGATGAGTGAAACCACCGGCGCAGGCCCTGCTCCCAAGCGGCGCAATTGGTTCGTGCTGCTGCCGCTGGTCGTGTTTCTCGCCCTGGCCGGATTGTTCCTCTACCGGCTCGGCAGCGGCGACCCCTCGCTTATTCCCTCGGCGCTGATCGGCCGTCCCATACCCAAGACCGATCTGCCGCCACTCGAAGGCCTCACCCGCGACGGCAAGCCGGTGCCCGGCCTGAACAACGAGATTTTCAAGGGGGCGGTGACGGTCGTGAATGTGTGGGCGTCTTGGTGCGTCCCCTGCCGTGACGAAGTGCCGTTCCTGGAGCAACTGTCGAAGGACAAGCGCATCCAATTGGTCGGCATCAATTACAAGGATTCGCCCGGCAATGCGCGGCGCTTCCTCAACGGCAACGGCAATCCCTTCATCGCTAACGGCGTCGACCGCAACGGCCGCGCCTCGATCGACTGGGGCGTCTATGGCGTGCCGGAGACGTTCCTGGTCGGACGCGACGGCAAGATCGCCTACAAGCTGGTGGGGCCGATCACGGCCGATAATCTGCAAAGCAAGCTGATGCCGGAAATCGAGAAGGCGATGGCCCGGCCCTGAGCGTCATCATCCGCGAAAGCGGATGATCCAGTAACCGCCGACATCAATCGAATGCGAGGCTGCGGCGTACTGGATGCCCGCCTTCGCGGGCATGACAGCATCATTGCTTGTTGGCCCGATACTTCATCAACAGCGGATACTGCAGCGCGCCGAAAATGAAGGTCAGCGGCACCACGCCGAACAGTTTGAAGCTGACCCAGAAATCGGTCGAGAAATTGCGCCAGACGATTTCGTTGAGGATCGCCAGCGCGAAGAAGAACAGCGCCCAGCGCCAGGTGAGCTTGCGCCAGCCTTCCTCGGTGAGGTCGAACACCGAATCGAACAGCATCCCGAGCAGCGGCTTGCCGAACATGAGACCGCCGACCAGCGTGCCGCCGAACAAGACGTAGATGATGGTCGGCTTGAGCTTGATGAACAGTTCGTCGTGCAGCGCCAGCGTGAGCCCGCCGAAGATGAAGACGACCACCGCGGTGACCAGCGGCATCACTTCGATGCGCTTGGTCAGCGCATAGGCGACGGCGAGCGCGGCCAGCACCGCCACCATGAAACCGCCGGTGGCGGCATAGATGCCGAATTTCGCATTGGCGGCGAAGAACAGCACCAGCGGCCCGATGTCGAGCACGAGCTTGAGGGTGGGATTGAGTTTTTTCGTTTCGGACATGGTGTCTTTCATTTTGGCGACATTTCACGGGTTCGTGTCCCGGACCCACTCATTCCAGCCCCACCACCGCCCGCGCGAAGTCGCGCGCGGTGAAAGGCGCGAGGTCGTCGACGCCTTCGCCGACGCCGATGAAATGCACCGGCAGCGCGAACTTGGACGCAATCGCGACGAGAATACCGCCGCGCGCGGTGCCGTCGAGCTTGGTCATCACCAGGCCGGTGACACCGGCGATCTTGCCGAAAATCTCTACCTGGCTGAGCGCGTTCTGCCCGACGGTGGCATCGAGCACCAAGAGCACGGCATGCGGCGCCGCCGGTTCCACCTTGCGCATCACGCGCACGATCTTTTCCAATTCGCTCATCAGCTCGGCGCGGTTCTGCAGGCGGCCGGCGGTATCGACCAGCACCACGTCCGCGCCTTGCGCCTTGGCGGCGGCAATGCCGTCGAAGGCCAAGCCCGCCGCATCGGCGCCCGGCTCGCGCGCGACGATGACGGCACTCGTGCGCTCGGCCCAGATTTTGAGCTGATCGATGGCCGCGGCGCGGAAGGTGTCGCCCGCGACCAGCATTACGCTCTTGCCTTCGGCGCGGAATCGGGCCGCAAGCTTACCGATGGTGGTGGTCTTGCCGGAACCGTTGACGCCGGCGACCAGGATGACGAAAGGTTTCGCTGTGATCTCGAGAGGCGTCGCCACCGGCGCCATGACCTTCTCGATCTCGCCGGCGAGCAGCGTTTGCAGTTCCTCCGGCGCGATGCCCTTCTCGTAACGGCCCTGGCGCAGCGCGGCGATGGTGCGATCGGCGATGTCGACGCCGAAATCGGCGCGGATCAGTTCGTTTTCCAGTTCCTCCAGCGTCGAGGCGTCGAGCTTGCGCTTGGTGACGAGGCTCGTGATGGCGGAACCGAGCTGCGAGGATGTGCGCTTGAGGCCGGTGCTCAGGCGCTTCCACCAACTCGTTTTCTGTGTCGTCTCGTCCATGATAGGTCCTTGGGCCGCGCCCCTGATACCCGCTTCGGCGCTATTTGGTAACTGATAATGACTCCGGAAGAGATGCTCGCCCGCTTGCTCTACCGCGACGGGCTGATGCTGGTGATCGACAAGCCGCCCGGCATGCCGGTGCATCGCGGGCCGAAGGGCGTGGAAGCCTTCGAGGACTATTTCGACGCGCTACGCTTCGGCCTGCCGCGCGCGCCGGCGCTCGCCCACCGGCTCGACCGCGATACCACCGGCTGCCTGGTGCTCGGCCGCCACCGCAAGGCGCTCGCGCTCCTCGGCAAGCTGTTCAAGCAGGGCAAGGTCGGCAAGACCTATTGGGCGGTGGTCGAAGGCGGCCCGGCCGAAGACGAGGGCCGCATCGACATTGCGCTCTCCAAGCGCGACGACAGCCGCGGCTGGTGGATGAAGGCCGACCCGCACGGCATGCCGTCGGCGACGACGTGGAGGGTGATGGGGCGCTTTCTTCATCCCTCCCCCGAAGGGGGAGGGTCGCCCGCCGAAGCGCAAGCGAGGACGGGCGGGGTGGGGGATGGTTCAATGAATGCCCTCAAGGTAACCCCACCCGGCGCCTTCGGCGCCACCCTCCCCTTTCAGGAGAGGGATAAACACCTCACCTGGCTCACGCTCTCGCCGCTCACCGGCCGCACGCATCAACTGCGCGTGCACTGCGCCGAGATGGGCTTCCCCATCGTCGGCGATACGATTTACGGCAACGCACCCCGCACCGGCGGCCCGGTGCTGCATCTGCACGCGCGCGAAATCGTTGTGCCGATTTCCAAGAACAAGCCGCCGGTGACGGTCATCGCACCGGTGCCGCCGCATATGCGGAAGTTGCTGAGTGCGTGTGGATGGACGGACGACGATTAGACCTCATCCTTCGAGACGCCGCCACGCAAGTCGGCTATAGCCGATTTGCTCGCTTAACGCGACCGATGTCGGGCAAACTCGACATCGGTTGGCGGCTCAGGATGAGGGCGGCGGGCGCGCCTTGACTCCGCCTCTCCCTCTCCCTAGTTTCCGCCCGTTCTCGATAGAGACGTGAAATTCAGCACCCGCCGACCGGTCCTGCGAGACCGGAGGCAACCGCCCGACAGCGCGATGCGCCCTCGGGCGCGTTTGTGTTTTCTCAGGCCTCATCCTGAGGAGCCCGCGGCATGCGGGCGTCTCGAAGGATGGGGCCGTAACCCGAGGGGCTTCGTCCTTCGAGACGCGGGCTTCGCCCGCTCCTCAGGACGAGGTTGCGAAATGTTCGACTCACTGTCGGAAAAGCTGAACGGCATTCTCGACCGCCTCACCCGCCGCGGCGCGCTGAGCGAGGCTGACGTCGACGCCGCGTTGCGCGAAGTGCGCCGCGCTCTGCTCGAGGCCGACGTCGCGCTCGACGTGGCGCGCTCGTTCACCGACAAGGTGAAGAGCCAGGCGGTCGGCGTCGAAGTCGTGAAGTCGGTCACGCCCGGCCAGATGGTCGTGAAGATCGTGCACGACCAGCTCATTGCCACGCTCGGCGCCGACAGCCAGCCGATCGACCTCAACGCCGCACCGCCGGTCCCGATCATGATGGTCGGCCTGCAGGGCTCCGGCAAAACCACCACTACCGCCAAGCTCGCCAAGCGGCTCACCGAGCGCCAGAAGCGCAAGGTGCTGATGGCCTCGCTGGACGTGCGCCGCCCGGCCGCCATGGAGCAGCTCGCCGTGCTCGGCCGCGACGTCGAGGTGGATACGCTGCCCATCGTCGCCGGCCAGACGCCGCTGCAGATCGCGCGCCGCGCCATGGATGCCGGCAGACTCGGCGGCTATGACGTGGTTCTGCTCGACACCGCCGGCCGCACCACGCTCGACGACGCGATGATGGCCGAGGCGGCGGAAGTCAAGAACGCCGTCAATCCGCACGAAGTGCTGCTGGTCGCCGACGCGCTGACCGGCCAGGACGCGGTCAATCTCGCGCGCGCTTTCGACGAGCGCGTGGGCTTGACCGGCATCGCGCTCACCCGCGTCGACGGCGATGGCCGCGGCGGCGCCGCGCTCTCCATGCGCGCGGTCACCGACAAGCCGATCAAGCTGATCGGCGTGGGCGAGAAGATGGACGCGCTGGAGGACTTCGACCCCGCGCGCATCGCCGGCCGCATCCTCGGCATGGGCGACATCGTCGCGCTGGTCGAGAAAGCCGCCACCACCATCGACGCCGAAAAGGCAATGCGCGCGGCCGAGAAGATGCGCAAGGGCGCCTTCGATCTCGGCGATCTGCGCGAGCAGCTCAATCAGATGCAGGCCATGGGCGGCATGGGCAGCCTGCTCGGCATGATGCCGGGCGTCGCCAAAATGAAAAACCAGATCGCCGCCGCCGGTCTCGACGACAGACTGTTGAAGCGGCAGATCGCCATCATCGACTCGATGACGCCGCAGGAACGGCGCAACCCGGACATCCTGAAAGCCAGCCGCAAGAAGCGCATCGCTGCCGGCTCCGGCACCTCGCCGGAAGCGATCAACAAGCTTTTGAAAATGCATCGCGGCATGGCCGACATGATGAAGGCCATGGGCTCGGGCAAACGCGGACCGCTCGCCGGCCTCGGCCAGATGCTGGGTTTCGGTTCCGGCGCGCCGTCGCCCGAACAGATGGCCGAGCTCGCCAAGAAGCTGCCGCCGGGCACGCTGCCGCCCGGTATGCCGGGAGCGGGCGGCCTGCCGCCGACCATGCCGGCATTGCCGAAAGGCCTGCCACCGAATTTCCCCGGCCTGCCGGGCGGAAAAATTCCCGGACTGCCGGGCCTGCCCGGTTTCGGAAAAAAGAAATGAACCAACTCGACACTACGATTTAGCTGAAAGGAAAACCGAAATGTCTCTCGTCATCCGTCTGGCCCGTGCGGGCACCAAGAAGCGGCCGGTCTATCACATCGTCGTCGCCGACTCGCGCGCGCCCCGCGACGGCCGCTTCATCGAGCGGCTCGGCTATTTCAATCCGCTGCTGCCGAAGGAAAAGACCGAACGGCTGAAGTTCGATCTGGAAAAGGCGCAGGCCTGGATGAAAAAGGGCGCGCAGCCGTCCGACCGCGTGATGCGCTTCCTCGATGCCGCCGGTGTCGCCAAGCGCTCGCCGCGCAGCAATCCGGAAAAGGCCGTGCCGCGCAAGGAACGCAAGGCCAAGGCCGAGGAAGCCGCCAAAGCTCCCGCGCCGGCGGCCTAACGGCCGACATTTCATGGCGCTTAGGCCGAAGGACAAGCGCAAATCACGCCCCCGGTCATTCCGGGGCGCGCCCGAAGGGCGCGAACCCGGAATCCAGAAACAGCTTCGGAAATCGCCCCTGGATTCCGGGCCCGGCGCTGCCGCGCCGTCCCGGAATGACGCCATGTGTGCAGGCGCGTCGGACAAAATCCGCGTCGCCCGCATCGGGGCGGCGCATGGCGTGCGCGGCGAGGTGAAGCTGTGGTCGTTCACGGAGGACCCGCTGGCGGTTGCCAACTACGGCGCGCTGGAAACCGCCGACGGCGCAAGGCGCTTCGACATCGAGAGCCTGCGCCCGGCCAGGGATTTCCTGGTCGCCCGCCTCAAGGGCGTCGACGACCGCAATGCTGCGGAAATGCTGCGCAACACGGAACTGTTCGTGCCGCGCAAGCGCCTGCCGGAAATCGACGAAGAGGGTACCTTTTATCACAGCGACCTCGTCGGCCTCGCGGCGGTGACGCCGGAGGGCGCGGAGATCGGCAAGGTCGTCGCGGTCCATAATTTCGGCGCCGGCGACCTGATCGAGATCGCGCCGGCCGGCGGCGGCGCGAGTTTCATGCTGCCTTTCACCGAGACGGTCGTGCCCGAGGTGGATTTGCAGGAGCGGCGCATGATGGTCGTGCTGCCGGCGGAAAGCGAATAGCCATGTGGCGCGCGTCGGTGCTGACCATCTTCCCGGAAATGTTTCCCGGACCGCTGGGCGCGAGCCTCGCCGGTAAGGCGCTGCATTCGGGCATCTGGTCGCTCGATACCCACGACATCCGCAACGCCGCCACCGACAAACACCGCACCGTCGACGACACTCCGGCCGGCGGCGGACCCGGCATGGTGATGAAAGCGGACGTGCTCGCCCGCGCGCTCGACGCGCTCCCACACGATACCCGCCCGCGCCTCTTGATGAGCCCGCGCGGCGCCCCGCTCAGCCAAGCCCGCGTGGCGGAACTCGCGCACGGCCTCGGCGTCGTCATCCTGTGCGCCCGCTTTGAGGGCGTCGACGACCGGCTGATCAAGGCCCGCGCCCTGGAAGAGGTCTCGCTCGGCGATTTCGTGCTGTCGGGCGGCGAGATCCCGGCGCTGGCGCTGCTGGACGCCTGCGTTCGCCTCCTGCCCGGTGTCATGGGCAAAGAGACCTCCGGCGTCGAGGAGAGCTTCGCCGACGGCTTGCTGGAGTATCCGCAATACACCCGGCCGCCCGTTTTCGAGGGCGAACCGATCCCCGAAGTGCTGGTATCGGGCGACCATGCCAAGGTCGCTGCCTGGCGGCGGGCCGAAGCCGAGCGCCTCACGCGCGAGCGGCGGCCCGACTTGTGGGCCGCCTACAGCGCCCGCAAGCCGGGCCAAAGATGAGAGCCCTTAGTCCTTCAAATTATAGGTGAAATTGTCGGCATCCTCGGTGTCGACTTCGAGGAACTGCTTGCTGATCTGGCCGCCGGATTCGCAGTCGATCTCGCCCTTGGTCTCGTACTCGCGGTTGTGGAAGGTGAATTTGGCCTTCCCGATGCAGAAATAGCCGCCCTTCTGTTCGCCCTTGCGCGCCTGCCAGACTCCGTCGCCGCCGGTCGCGTAGACGTAATAATAGCGCTGATTCAGCTTGCCGGTGATGATGTTGTGGCATTCATCGCTCTCGATTTGCCACCAGCCCTCCGATGTCCAGCCGTAATCGCCACTCTTATAGCCGATCGCGACGCTGATTTTCTGGTCGGAACGGTTGCAGACCTTGAATCCGGCCACGGCATTACCGGCGGTCAGCAAGAGACCCGCGGCGAGCACGGCGCCGCCGCTCAAAACACGCTTGATCATAGTAAATTACCCCCCTTCACCCATTTCTGGTGTCGGTTCTGCCTTTATCATGCCGTGGTGGACTTCAAAATGCGGTCTGAGGGCGCAGTCGCCCCCGGAGGCCTGGTCTTGCGAAAAGCGCATGACAAACCGCGCCGTTTAGGCTAGAAGCCCGCCCGACCCATTCAGACCCGACCCTAGGAACCGCGCGCCGGTTGCTGGCGCTGCCGACGGAGATTTAACCCATGGACCTCATTCAGACGCTCGAAAAAGAGCAGATGGCCAAGCTGTCGGCCGGCAAGGACATCCCGGATTTCGGGCCCGGCGACACCGTGCTCGTCAATGTGAAGGTGATCGAAGGCGACAAGAGCCGCGTGCAGGCTTATGAGGGCGTTTGCATCGGCCGTGCGGGCGGCGGCCTGCACGAGAACTTCACGGTCCGCAAGATTTCCTACGGCGAAGGCGTCGAGCGCGTGTTTCCGCTCTACTCGCCGATGATCGACTCGATCAAGGTCGTGCGCCGCGGCAAGGTGCGCCGCGCCAAGCTCTATTATCTGCGCGGGTTGCGCGGCAAGAAGGCCCGTATCGCCGAAGCGAGCGGAGCGCACGGCGCGGAGGCGGCCGAGGCAGGCGCTGCGAAGGCGTAGCACCCAGTTTCGCAACTGACCGATCGCGTGTCCCGGCCACGGTGCAGCGTGCAACGCTGCGCCGCAGAGCCGGGACCGTCCTAGGCCCCGAGCTCGTAACGGTCCCGGTTCTGCACAGCAGCACTTCGCGCTGCAGTGCGCCCGGGACACCGATCGCTGTCTTTATGAAGGGGCCGCTTCGTCGGCCCCTTTTGCTTGCCGGCGCGACGCGGCGCGCCTTCATTGTCGCGGCGTGTGCGATTGGCTATATAGCCGGCATGGTTTCCAAGGCTCACCGCATCGTCCTCGCCGACCACGCCCGGCTGCCCTGGCGGTTCTTCGGCCGGCTGACGGCCGTGCAAATCGGCCTTTGAGCGGCTGCCGCGGCCGAATGCCGGCCCGCCCGCACACGATTTCGAAAATTCAATCCGATCAAGGTCTGTGAGACATGAAACCGCGCACCCTCTACGACAAAATGTGGGACGATCATCTGGTGGACGAGCAGCCGGACGGCACCTGCCTCATCTATATCGACCGCCATCTCGTGCACGAGGTGACGAGCCCGCAGGCCTTCGAAGGCCTCCGCACCGCCGGCCGCAAGGTCCATGCGCCGGACAAGACGCTCGCCGTTGTCGATCACAACGTGCCGACCACCGATCGCTCCAAGCCCAATCCCGATCCGGAAAGCGCCGAGCAGATCGCTGCGCTGGCACAGAACGCCAAGGATTTCGGCATCGAATACTACAACGAGTTCGACCGCCGTCAGGGCATCGTGCACATCATCGGCCCCGAGCAGGGCTTCACTTTGCCCGGCACCACCATCGTCTGCGGCGACAGCCACACGGCGACGCACGGCGCCTTCGGCGCGCTCGCCTATGGCATCGGCACGTCCGAAGTAGAACATGTGCTGGCGACGCAGACGCTGATCCAGAAAAAGTCGAAGAACATGCGCGCGATCGTCGACGGCCAGTTGCCGCCCGGCGTCACCGCGAAGGACATCATCCTCGCCATCATCGGCGAGATCGGCACCGCCGGCGGCACCGGCTATGCGCTGGAATATGCCGGCGAGGCGATCCGCGCCATCTCGATCGAAGGCCGCATGACCGTCTGCAACATGTCGGTCGAAGGCGGCGCCAAGGCCGGCTTCATCGCGCCCGACGAAAAGGTCTTCGAGTATCTCAAGGACCGGCCGAAAGCCCCAAAGGGCGACGCCTGGGATCAGGCCATGCGCTACTGGGAGACGCTGCGCTCCGACGAGGGGGCGTATTTCGACCGCGAAATTCACCTCGACGCTGCCAAGCTGCCGCCGCTGGTGACCTGGGGCACCAGCCCCGAACAGGTCATCTCGGTGGCCGGACGCGTGCCGGTGCCGTCGGAGATCGCGGACGAGAAGAAGCGCATCGCGGCCGAGCGTTCGCTCGATTATATGGGCCTCAAGGGCGGCGAGAAGATCACCGACATCAAGATCGACCGGGTATTCGTCGGCTCCTGCACCAACGGCCGCATCGAGGACCTACGCGAGGCCGCGCGCATTGCCGAAGGCAGACATGTCAACGGCAATGTCAATGCGATGATCGTGCCGGGCTCGGGCCTGGTGAAGGCGCAGGCCGAAGCGGAAGGCCTCGACAAAATCTTCAAGGCCGCCGGTTTCGAATGGCGCGAGCCGGGCTGCTCGATGTGCCTTGCCATGAACCCCGACAAGCTCGCGCCGGGCGAACGCTGCGCCTCGACCTCGAACCGCAATTTCGAAGGCCGGCAGGGCTACAAGGGCCGCACCCATCTGGTGTCGCCGGCGATGGCCGCCGCCGCCGCGATCGCCGGGCATTTCGTGGATGTGCGGGAGTGGAAGTAGGCCCGAAGGCCCTTCCAACAAGCTCCACGTCCAAGCTCCACGTCGGGTGCGTCCTTACAGCCGCACCCGACTTCACCCGACTTCGACGAATCCTACCGTCGATCCGTTACCAGCAGCGCCAGACGCGGCGGATCACACGGTGGTGGTTGCGCCAGACGCGCACGCGGACATAGCCGCAATTGCCCGCTGCGTAGTAGGGATAGTCATAGTAACCGTAGTAGGGCGAGGTAGCGGCCAGGCCGAGGCCGAATCCGGCGCCCCAGCCCCACCCGGGTCCCCACCAGCGCTGGCCACGCCAATACCGCCACCGGTGCCCATTCCAATACCGTCCGCCGGCCACGCGGGCGTGCCGCGCGCCGTGCCATCGCGCTGCGGCATAGGGGCCGCCACGATGGCGGGCGACAGCCGCACCGTGATGGGCCCGGACGCCCCCCGCCCGGACGGCCCCGGCATGGGCGCCACCGCCAGCATGCATCGCCACCCCGCCGCCACGACCGCGTTGGGCCGACGCACTATCGGCGCTGATCGCAACAGCGCCGGCGATCAGGGCCAGCGCCGCGAGAATCTTGAATAGCTTCGACATTGATGCACCTCCAGGTGCGATCCCCCAGCGCACAAAACCATAACCGCAAAGCCGCGGATTCGTTCGCTACTGCCACCAGCATTGCATGCGCGGGACGATCACCGTCCCGCTGATGCGGTATTCCTGAGCGAGCCAGGCGCGGCAATAGCGCTTGGAATTCGGACCCGGACGCGTTGCGCGCGGATGAATGGTAATCCGCGGACGTGTCTGCGGTTGCTGCTGGGCGGAAAATTCATCGGTAAAACGCGCCGCACCGGCCTCTCGCGGCGCCGCGCTGGCGATCGAAGCGCCAATCAAAGCCATAAAGCCGAGGCCGATCGCGAGAATGCGCATGAGGGTCTCTTACGTCCGGGCCGTAATACTTAACGCTCGCCCATTCCGACTGTTGCGTCAACGCTTGGTGAATGCCTCCCGTTCGCCTAAGTAATCATCGCATGACGCGCGAATTCGACAAGGGCGAAACCTGGCGCCGCAGCACCGCGCCGATGCTGGCCGATATCGAAGCTTTGGCTGCGGACGCCTATGCCCGGCTACCGGAACATTTCCGCACTCTATGCGAGGACCTCGTCATCCGGGTCGAGGATTTCCCCGACCAAAGCGTCGTGGAAGCCATGAATCTCGACAGCGAGTTCGACCTGCTCGGGCTGTTCCAGGGGGTCGGATTGCCGTTCCGGTCGCCGACTTCGCCGCCTTTGATGCCGAACATGATCTGGCTCTATCGCCGCCCGATCCTCGACTACTGGGCCGAGCACGACGACAGCCTGAACGCGATCGTCACCCATGTCCTGGTGCACGAGATCGGCCATCATTTCGGGCTGTCGGACGACGATATCGAGGCAATCGAGGCCAGCGCCGGCTGAGCCGACCGATCGCCGATCATCGGCACATATCGGCGGCCTATTGACCCACCCCGCAAAGACCTTAGAAACAAGGGCGGATTTCCCCTGAGACGGGCCGGAGCATCGGAACATGGAAAAATTCACCACACTCGAAGGCGTCGCGGCGCCGGTGCGGATCATCAATGTCGACACCGACATGATCATCCCCAAGCAGTACCTGAAGACGATCAAGCGCACCGGACTCGGCAAGGGCCTTTTTTCCGAGCAGCGCTATCTCGACGACGGCGCCGAAAACCCGGATTTCGTGCTCAACAAGCCGGCCTATCGCAACGCCAAGATCATCGTCGCGGGCGATAATTTCGGCTGCGGCTCGAGCCGCGAGCACGCACCTTGGGCGCTGATGGATTTCGGCGTCCGCTGCGTAATCTCCACCTCCTTCGGCGACATTTTCTACAACAACTGCTTCAAGAACGGCGTGCTGCCGATCCGCGTCTCGCCGGAGGATCTGGAGAAGCTGTTCGACGACGCCGACCGCGGCGCCAATTCGACGCTCACCATCGATCTCGAAAGCCAAGAGATCCGCGGCCCCGACGGCGGCACGATCGGCTTCGAGATCGACGCGCACCGCAAGCACTGCATGCTCAACGGGCTCGACGATATCGGGCTGACCCAGCAGAAGCGGGACAAGGTCGCAAGCTACGAGGACAAGGCCAAGGCCGCGCGCCCGTGGGCGTGAGGGCCGCCGGTGCCCGTTTGCACGCCTTGCGCCGCAAATCACCCTTGTAATCCGATCGCCTCGGCGATCGCCACCGTGCGCCGCGCCATGTCCGCATGCAGGCGTTCGACCATGCGGCCGTCGATCGACACCACGCCTTTGTTCTTGTTTTCGGGCAGGTCGAAAGCCGCGATCGTTTTGCGCGCCTGCGCAACCTCCTCGGGCGAGGGCGAGAACGCCTTGTTGCAGGGCTCGATCTGGTTGGGATGGATCAGCGTCTTGCCGTCGAAGCCGAATTCGACGCCCTGCTCGCACTCAATAAAGAAGCCGTCGGCATTGCCGATGTCGTTATAGACGCCGTCGAGAATGTCGATGCCGTGGATGCGCGCGGCCGCGACGCACATCGAAAGCCAGGACAGCATTGGCACGCGGCCCGGTACCAGGCGCGCGCGCGTGTCCTTGGCAAGGTCGTTGGTGCCCATGATGAAGCCGGCGAGCCGCGTCTCGGAATCGCGCGCGGCGGCGGCGATGCCGAGAATGTTGAAGATGGCGAGCGGCGTCTCGATCATGGCCCAGACCCGCGTCCTGCGATCGGCGCCGATGTCGAGCAGGCGGCGGCCGATCAGTTCGAGCGTGTCGGGCGCGGAGACCTTCGGCACGAGGATCGCGTCGGGCGCGGCATGGGCGGCGGCGGCGAGATCGTCGGCGTGCCAGGGCGTGTCGACGCCGTTGACGCGGATGAACACCTCGCGCCGGCCGAAGCCGCCGGCTTTCGCCGCCGCGCATACCTGGTCGCGGGCGGCCTGCTTGGCGTCGGGGGCGACCGAATCCTCGAGGTCGAGAATGACGCCGTCGGCGGCAAGCGTCTTGGCTTTCTCGATCGCGCGGGCATTGGAGCCCGGCATATAGAGCACACTGCGACGCGGACGGATGGTCATTGTCGATTCCCTTTGAGCCTGTCGCGCAAGCCTACCGTCCGCCGAGGCGGCGTGCCACTGCCGCACAACCGTTTCCCGATCCGCCCGCGCGCGACGCTTATGGGTTGCCAATGGCGATCCGGGCGTGACAAACCTACCCGGCGGGGGCCAACTCGCGTGGAGCGGCAATGATGGATTTTCCGAAGCGCCTCATCGACGGTTACAACGCCTTCCTGCGCGAGCGGCTGCCGGTCGAGCAGACCCGCTTCCGCGAACTGGCGGAGGTCGGCCAGCGCCCGGAAATCATGGTGATCGGCTGCTGCGATTCGCGCGTGTCGCCGGAAGTTATTTTCGACGCGCGCCCGGGCGAATTGTTCGTGGTGCGCAACGTCGGGAATCTGGTGCCACCCTACACGCCGGACGGCGCGCAGCGCGCGGTCTCGTCGGCACTCGAATTCGGCGTGCAGGCGTTGAAAGTGAAGCACATCGTCGTCTTGGGCCACGCGCAATGCGGCGGCATCCGCGCCTTCGCGGAAGAAGCCGCGCCGCTCTCGCCCGGCGATTTCATCGGGCATTGGATGGCGCTGATCGCGCCGGCCGCGAAGGAAGTCGGACCGCGCGGCGCCCGGCCGCTCGTTGAATACCTCACGCGGCTCGAGCAGGCATCCGCCGTCAAGACGCTCGACAATCTGATGACCTTTCCCTGGCTGCGCGATCGAGTCGAGCGCGGCGAGCTCGCGCTGCATGCGGCTTACTTCGGCGTCGCCACCGGCGAACTGTCGGTGTTCGATCGCGCGGCCGGCGCATTCGGGCGCGTCGCGTCCGCTGCTTATGCGGAGGCCTTCGGCGCACCGCGGTTTTGACGCGTTCATCGTTCACCGCACCTTAACCCTAATGAGCATTGACCCTTACGGCTGCGCGCAACGATATGAGCGAACAACAAAACAGGCCATAGCGCGGCGCTGTTCGCGACAATGCCGCGGCCCTGCGCAAGTCGATGGTAATCTTCTCCGGTTACGTCTAGCGGCGGTGAATTTTGGAAATCGGTCGCAGTCGTGATGCAAGAGCGTTCGTTCATCGCCGAACTCGAAGGCACTCTGGCAACAGGATCGCCCGGCAGGCAGGCGGAGATCCTGCGCCGCGTCACCGACCTGTTCCTGGCGCGCGCCAGCCAGTATTCCGAGGAACAGGTCGATCTGTTCGACGGCGTGATTTTGCGCATCGCCGAGCGCATCGAAACCAAGGTGCGCGCCGAGCTCGCGAATCGTCTGGCGACGGTCGGCAATGCGCCGCCGATGATCGTGCGCCGGCTCGCGCGCGACGAAGCGATCGAGGTCGCAGGCCCGATCCTCAGTCAATCGCCGCGGCTGACCGACGAAGACCTGCTGGCGATCGCCGCCGATACCAGCCAGGACCGGCTGCTCGCCATTTCGAAGCGCGCCACCATCAGCGAGAACGTCAGCGATGCGCTGGTGACGCGCGGCGACCGCGAAGTCGTGCTCTCCGTCACCCAGAACGAAGGCGCGCGCTTCTCCGACAGCGGTTACAGCAAGCTCGTCGACCGCTCGATCGACGACGAAGTGCTCGCGGTCTGCGTCGGCATGCGCAAGGATATTCCGCGCGAGCATTTCCACGCGCTGATCTCGAAAGCGTCCGAGGTGGCGTTCGAGCGGCTCGCCGCCGCCAATCCGCAAGCCATGCGCGAAGTGCAGGAAGTTTTGACCGGCATCACCGGCCAGGACGTGGTGACGCGCGCGCAGGGCGGACGCGACCGCCGCGTCGACATGGTGCAATTCGAGAGCGCGGTGCGCAGCGGTCAATCGGCGGATGCGCTGGTCGCCGCCTATGCCTCGAGCGGGAAGTTCGACGAGACGGTCGCCGCGCTCGCTGCGCTGTCGCGCACGTCGGTCGAATTGGTCGAGCACGTAATGAACGACCGGCGCGGCGACAACGATTTCGCTTTGCTGCTGGCGAAGGCCGCCGGGCTGTCGTGGCCGACGGCCTTGCAGGTCTGCATCCTGCGGCGTGGACCCGGCGGCCTGTCGCCGCTCGGTATCGAAGCGGCGCGCCGGAATTTCGAGCGCTTGCAGACGGCGACCGCGCAGCGCGTCGTTCGCTTCTACAACGAGCGCAACCAGGCCGTCGGAGATTTTTCGCAGCTCGCGCAGCAGATGCGTATTGGCGGGGCGGGGTAAGCCCAATCACAGGCCATCGTCCCGGCCGAGCATCGGCGAGAGCCGGATCCGATACGCCGCAGCCTAATTCCGCCTCCTTTCAGGATGAGGTGCTGATGCCCGAACTGCCCGAAGTCGAAACCGTGCGGCGCGGCCTGGCGCCGGCCATGGAGGGCCAGCGCTTCAAGTCGGTCGAGGTGCGGCGGCGCGACCTGCGCTGGCCGTTGCCGAAGGACTTCGCCAGACGCCTGGAAGGCGAGAAGGTCGAGGGCCTCGGCCGGCGCGCCAAATACCTCCTGGCCGATCTGTCGTCCGGCGACGTGCTGATCATGCATCTCGGCATGTCGGGCTCGTTCCGGCTCAGCCGTAACGGCGAGGACGTCCTCGGCGACCCGCGCTATTTCGGAGAGGCCAAGGACGAAAGGCACGACCACGTCGTGTTTCACATGTCGAACGGGGCGACCGTCACCTTCAACGATCCGCGCCGTTTCGGCTCGATGAAGCTGGTGCCGCGCGCAAAGCTCGAGTCCGAGCCGCTGCTGCGCAGGCTCGGGCCCGAGCCCTTGGGCAACGCATTCGATGCCGCGCTGCTGGCAAAGGCCTGTCAGGCCAAGAAGACCTCGCTCAAGGCCGCGCTCGGCGACCAGCGTGTGGTGGCGGGGCTCGGCAATATCTATGTCTGCGAGGCGCTGTTCAGGGCGCGGCTCTCACCGAAAAGGCAGGCCTCGACCCTTGCGGACCGCAACGGCAATCCCAACGCGCGCGCCGGGGCGCTGGTCGAGGCCATCAAGGCGGTGCTCAACGACGCCATCAAGGCCGGCGGCTCCTCGTTGCGCGACCATCGCCAGGCCGACGGCTCGCTCGGCTATTTCCAGCACCATTTCCAGGTCTACGACCGGGAAGGCGAGCCCTGCCCCGGCGGCTGCAAGGGGACGGTGAAGCGCATTGTGCAGACCGGGCGCTCGACGTTCTTTTGCCCGAAGTGCCAGAAATAGGGGCTGGCGCGGCCCCCGTCTACACCGTCACAGACTTGACCCCGGCCGCCATCCTTTGTTCAAGAACGGGCAAACAAGCGGGCCGGCGGCCCGCCCTGCCGAACAGAGAGAATTCCGATGCCCGCTGGCGACACCAAGAAATCCATCAAGAAAGTCGTGCTCGCCTATTCCGGCGGCCTCGATACCTCGATCATCCTGAAATGGTTGCAGACCACTTACGGCGCCGAGGTGGTGACCTTCACCGCCGATCTCGGCCAGGGCGAGGAACTGGGGCCGGCGCGCGAAAAGGCATTGCGTGCCGGTATCAAGCCGGAAAACATCTTCATCGAGGACTTGCGCGAGGAATTCGTGCGCGACTTCGTTTACCCGATGTTCCGCGCCAATACGGTCTACGAGGGCCAATATCTGCTCGGCACCTCGATCGCGCGGCCCTTGATCGCCAAGAAGCAGATCGAGATCGCGCACAAAGTGGGGGCCGATGCCGTCTGCCATGGCGCGACCGGCAAGGGCAACGATCAGGTCCGGTTCGAGCTTTCCTATTACGCGCTCGACCCCAACATCAAGATCATCGCGCCTTGGCGCGAATGGACTTTCAAGGGCCGCGAACAGCTCCTGCAATTCGCGCGCGACCACCAGATCACCATCGCCAAGGACAAGGAGGGCGAGGCGCCGTTCTCGGTCGACGCCAACCTGCTGCACTCCTCGTCGGAAGGCAAAGTGCTGGAAGATCCGGCGGTCGAGGCGCCCGGAATCGTCTACCAGCGCACCATCTCGCCGATGGAGGCGCCCGACAAGCCGACCGAAATCCGCATCGGCTTCAAGCGTGGCGACGCCGTCTCGATCGACGGCGAAGCGCTGTCGCCGGCCACGCTGCTCGCCCGCCTCAATCGACTCGGCCACGACAACGGCATCGGCCGCATCGACCTGGTCGAGAACCGCTTCGTCGGCATGAAGTCACGCGGCGTCTATGAGACGCCCGGCGGCACCATTCTCTTGCAGGCGCATCGCGCCATCGAATCGATCACGCTCGACCGCGGCGCCGGCCACCTCAAGGACGAGCTGATGCCGCGCTATGCCGAGATGATCTACAACGGCTTCTGGTTCGCGCCCGAGCGTGAGATGCTGCAGGCCCTGATCGACAAATCGCAAGATATGGTGGAGGGCGAAGTCCGCCTCAAGCTCTACAAGGGCAACGTCATCGTCACCGGCCGCGAGAGCCCGGCTTCGCTTTACTCGTCGACGCTGGTAACCTTCGAGGACGACAAGGGCGCCTACGATCAGAAGGACGCCGAAGGCTTCATCCGGCTCAACGCGCTGCGCCTGCGCACGCTCGGCCAGCGCCGGCGGAAATTGAATAAGGAATAAGCGCGGGGCGCACGCGGCCGCGGCGCTGGGGAGGGACGCGATGGATGGAAGCGCTAGCACTCTGGCATTGATTGCCGCATGCGGCGTCGCGCTGGCCGCCTGTTCCAGCAGCAGTTCGGTTTATACCGCCGATCCCAATGTGTTTCCGGCTGATTACAAGAAGCAAATCCTCCTGACCCTGACGCAAACGCTGGATGACCCGACCAATATCAAAGATGCCGGAATCACCGATCCGGTCCTGCGCACGGCCGGCAAGGAGCAGCGCTATGCGGTGTGCGTCCGGCTGAACGCGCGCGACGCTAATCGGCGCTACACCGGCGTGAAGGAGCGCATTGCCTATTTCTATGCCGGCGGTCTCAACCAGATGGTCGATGCCGATCAAGGCCAATGCGCGAACGCAGCCTACCAGGCATGGGCGGAACTGGAAAAATACTGCCTCGCCAAGAGCTGCGCGTAGCGGCCGCGCGCTTCTCCGCCCCGTGTGGGCGAAAGCGTCCGCCTCGGCGGCGGCGCAGCGCATGGCGTAGCCCATGACCTGCAGGGCTCAGCCTTTAAGATAAATCGTGAAGTTTAGTGCGCTTCCCGATTACGTCGACCCGTCATTGCGACCCCGAGCGAAGCGAGGGGGAAGCAATCCAGGAGCCGCATGCTCGATACTGGATTGCTTCGTCGCCCTTTCAGGGCTCCTCGCAATGACGGAACTGATTCCATCTCATCGGAACAGGCTTTAGAGTTGCCGGTCCACCAGCGCCTTCTTGAGCGTGGCGATTTCCTTGGCCGGGTTGAGGCCCTTCGGGCAAGCCTTCGAGCAGTTCAGGATGGTGTGGCAGCGGTAGAGGCGGAACGGATCCTCGAGGCCGTCGAGCCGCTCGCCGGTCGCCTCGTCGCGCGAGTCCTGCACCCAGCGGTTCGCCTGCAACAGCGCCGCCGGTCCGAGATAGCGCTCGGAATTCCACCAATAGCTCGGGCAAGAGGTCGAACAGCAGGCGCACAGGATGCACTCGTACATGCCGTCGAGCTTGGAGCGGTCCTCGTGGCTCTGGCGCCATTCCTTCTCCGGCGTCGGCGTCACGGTGTGCAACCACGGCTCGATCGAGGCATATTGCGCATAGAAATTCTTCAGGTCCGGCACCAGGTCCTTCACCACCGGCTGATGCGGCAGCGGATAGATTCTCACCGGCGCCTTATTGTCGTCGATCGCCTTGGTGCAGGCGAGCGTGTTGGTGCCGTCGATGTTCATGGCGCAGGAGCCGCACACGCCCTCGCGGCAGGAGCGGCGGAAGGTCAGCGTCGGATCGATGTTGTTCTTGATCCAGATCAGCGCGTCGAGAACCATCGGCCCGCAGTCGTGGCGATCGACGTAATAGGCGTCGACGCGCGGGTTCTGCCCGTCGTCTGGGTTCCAGCGGTAGATGTGAAACTCGGTTTCCTCACCGGCCTTCGGGGCGCGCGGCCAGGTCTTGCCTTGCGTGATCTTGGAGTTCTTCGGCAGCGTGAATTCGACCATGTCTCTGACCTCGTGTCCCGGGCGCAGCGCATCGTGAAACGGTGCGCTGCAGAACCGGGACCGTTACAACCTCAAGACGCCGATACGGCCCCGGATCAGCAGCGCACCACTGCGTGCTGCGCTGCGTCCGGGACACGGCACATCAATAAACCCGCGCCTTCGGCTCGACGTAAGCAACCTCGTTGGTGAGCGTGTAGGTGTGCACCGGGCGATAATCGAGCGTCACATGGCCCTTGTCGTCCAGCCACGACAGCGTGTGCTTCATCCAGTTCTTATCGTCGCGATCGGGGAAGTCCTCGCGCGCGTGCGCGCCGCGGCTCTCGGTGCGGTTCTTGGCCGAGTCCATGGTGACGACCGCCTGCGCGATCAGGTTGTCCAGTTCGAGCGTCTCGATCAGGTCGGAATTCCAGATCAGCGAGCGGTCGCTGACATGAAGATCGACCATGCCCGCATGGACGTCATGGATGAGCTTGTGCCCTTCCTCCAGCACCTCGCCGGTGCGGAAGACGGCGCAGTTGTTCTGCATCACGCGCTGCATATTGAGACGGAGCTTCGCGGTCGGCGTACCGCCGGAGGCGTTGCGGAATTTGTCGAGCCGCGTGAGCGGCAGTTCGGCCGAGTCCTTCGGCAGGTCGGGCTGCTTCTCGCCGGGTTTCAGGATCTCAGCGCAACGCAAAGCGGCGGCGCGGCCGAACACCACGAGGTCGATCAGCGAATTGGAGCCGAGGCGGTTGGCGCCGTGCACCGACACGCAAGCCGCCTCGCCCAGCGCCATCAGGCCGGGAACGACGACATCGGTGTTGCCGTCCTTCTTGGTCAGCGCCTCGCCGTGATAGTTCGTGGCGATGCCGCCCATGTTGTAATGCACGGTCGGCAACACCGGGATCGGCTCGCGCGTCACGTCGACGCCGGCGAAGATGCGCGCGGTTTCGCTGATGCCCGGCAGCCGCTCGTGCAGCACCTTGGGATCGAGATGATCGAGGTGCAGGTAGATGTGGTCTTTCTCTTTGCCGACGCCGCGGCCCTCGCGGATCTCGATGGTCATGGCGCGCGAGACCACGTCGCGCGAGGCCAGGTCCTTGGCGGACGGCGCGTAGCGCTCCATGAAGCGCTCGCCTTCGGAATTGACCAGGTAGCCGCCTTCGCCGCGCGAACCTTCGGTGATCAGGCAGCCGGCCGGATAGATGCCGGTCGGATGGAACTGTACGAATTCCATGTCCTGCAGCGGCAGGCCCGCGCGGAGAACCATCGCGTTTCCATCCCCGGTGCAGATATGCGCCGAGGTGCAGGAGAAATAAGTGCGCCCGTAGCCGCCGGTCGCGAGGATCGTCATGTTGGCGCGGAAGCGATGGATGCTGCCGTCGTCCATGTTGAGCGCGACGACGCCGCGGCAGCGGCCTTCCTCGTCCATGATCAGGTCGATGGCGAAATATTCGATGTAGAATTCGGCCGCATGGCGCAGCGCCTGGCCGTACATCGTATGCAGCATGGCGTGGCCGGTGCGGTCGGCGGCGGCGCAGGTGCGCTGCGCGGTGCCCTTGCCGTAATGCGTGGTCATGCCGCCGAACGGACGCTGGTAGATCTTGCCGTCTTCCTCGCGGCGCGAGAACGGCAGACCCCAATGCTCCAGTTCGTAGACCGCGGCGGGCGCGTTTTTGCACATGTATTCGATCGCGTCCTGGTCGCCGAGCCAGTCGGCGCCCTTGACGGTGTCGTACAAGTGCCAGCGCCAGTCGTCCTCGCCCATGTTGCCGAGCGCGGCGGCGATGCCGCCCTGCGCCGCCACCGTGTGCGAACGGGTGGGAAACACCTTGCTGATGCAGGCGGTGCGCAGGCCCGCTTCGCTGCAGCCGACCACGGCGCGCAAGCCGGCGCCGCCGGCGCCGACAACAACAACATCGTAGGTGTGGTCCTCGATCGGATAGGCGCGGCCGTTCACCGAAGGTCCGCCATCGGCTTTTCCACTGCTCGCCATGAGGTCAGACTCCGAACGACAGTTTCAGGATGGCGAAGCAGGCGGCCGCGGCCACAGCGACAACGAAGAAGGTGTTCGCCATCAGGGCGAGCAGCTTCAATTTGTCCTCGTGCACATAGTCGAGGATGATTTCCTGCATGCCGATCCACATGTGATAGGCGCTGTTGATGATGAACAACAACATGATGACGGCGACCGGCGAGGAGCCGAGAATCTGCACGGCCGCCGCGTGGTTGCGCCCGAGTAGCGAGATGGCGATGACGACGAGCGCGATGGTGAGAACAACGCCGGCCGCGCTGGTTACGCGCTGATGCCAGAAATGTCCGGTGCCGGAATGGGCGGCGCCCAGGCCGCGCACGCGCCGCATCGGGGTGCGCATTTGCGGAGCCCTGCTCATCGCGGACCTCCCATCGCGAGATAGCCGATCACCCAGATCGCCAAAGTGAGCGCGATCGAGCCGACGATCGTCGTGAGCGTCAGCGTTTCGCGCTCGGCCGGCTCGAGGCCGTGCAGCGTGTCCCAGATCAGATGGCGAATGCCGCCCAGCATGTGGTGCATGAGCGCCCAAGTGTAGCCGAACAACAGCAGTTGCCCGATCAGGCTGCCGATGAACCGCTCGAAATTGGCGTAGGCATTGGGGCCGGCCGCCGCCGCGATCACCCACCAGGCGAGGAGCAGCATGCCGAAATAGAGCGCGGCGCCGGTGATGCGGTGGACGATGGACATCATCATCGTCAGCATCGGGCGGTAAATTTGCAGATGCGGAGACAGCGGGCGCGCCCGGCGCGCTCCCTGGTTGGTGCTCGCCTCAAGCTCGGCCATTCGTCGCTCTCCCACACTCCGCACCGCCGGAACCCTGTCGGCGATCGCGGGCGGTTGGTAGCCAAAGCAAACACCCGCCGCAACGCATGTCGAGGCCGGGGCAGATGCCAAACTCACGCTGAACTTGTTCTAACTTCTTCAAAGGCGAAGCTATCTCCTGTAAAATGCCCGTTCAATGCGTGGTTAACGTAGCCACCCTTCGCAAATTAAGAAGGAATAGGTCGCAATGCGGTACGATTTCACTGACCTCAGCCTGTTCCGCCATACCGTCGAAGCGGGCAGCATTACCCAGGGGGCCGCCCGGGCGAACCTGGCGCTGGCCGCCGCCTCGACCCGCATCCGCAAGATGGAACTCGCCTTCGGCACCGAGCTTCTGGTGCGCGGGCGCGCGGGGGTCACCCCGACGCAGGCCGGGCGCACACTCTTGCAGCATGCGCGCGGTATCCTGGCGCAGACCGAGCGGATGCAGGAGGACCTCTCCCCTTACGCGCGCGGGCTCGCCGGGCAGGTGCGCGTGCTGTCCAACACCAATGCGCTCACCGAGTTCCTGCCCGAGACGCTGAGCTCGTTCCTGATGGCCTATCCGGACATCAGCGTCGATCTCGAGGAGCGGCTGTCCGACGAGATCGTCGGCCTGATTGCCGAGGGCGCCGGCGATGTCGGCATCGTCGCCGGCACGGTGGACTACGGCGGCCTGCACACCTTCCCGTTTCGCAGCGACCGTTTCGTGCTCGTGGTGGCGCGCGATCATCCGCTGGCCGCGCGCACGACGATCGGATTCGCCGAGGTGTTGCACTACGACATGGTGGGGCTCGACCGTGCCAGCGCCATCCAGCGCTTTCTCGCCGACAAGGCCGCGCGCATCGGCCGTCCGATCCGGCTGCGCGTGCAGTTGCGCTCGTTCGACGCAATCTGCCGTCTGGTCGAAGCCAATGTCGGCGTCGGCATCGTGCCGGAAACGACGGTCAGGCGCACCGAGCGCAACATGGCGATCACCGCCGTGCAGCTCGCCGATTCCTGGGCATTGCGCGAATTGACCATCTGCGTGCGCGACGAGAATGCCTTGCCGCCCTATGCGCGGCAGTTGGTGGATCACTTGAGGGCGAGCGCGTGATTTTTCTTCTTACCTCCCCATAGAGCCTGTTCCGATGAGATGGAATCAGTTCCGTCATTGCGAGGAGCCCTGAAAGGGCGACGAAGCAATCCAGTGTTGCGCACTCGGCCTCTGGATTGCTTCCCCCTCGCTGCGCTCGGGGTCGCAATGACGGGTCAAGGGGTCAGCTTTCGTCGCAGCAAAATGAGCCCCTCACCTCGGCATCAGCACCCAATAATCCAGATCCAAAATCACCGCCGGGTCGTAGTCCTCGCCTTGCTTGAACGGGAAATCCGCGCACGGCCTGTCCTTGGTGGCAATCGTGCGCAGGCGAAGTGCACCGACATCGGTGCGGCCCGGCAATTCGGCGGTCGCCAGCACTTCCGACCAGGCGAACACGGTGAGCCCCGCGAACAGCGGCGCAACGTGCCGGCCGCCATTGATCGCGGCGACATGGAAAGCGTTGCCGAGCCCGTTGAACGAAAGAGCCCGTGCGAGCGAGATCACATGGCCGCCATAGATCAGCCGCTTGCCGAAGCGGTCCTTGCTCTGGGCGAACAGGTTGAAGTGCACCTTGGCCGTGTTCTGGTAGAGCCGCGTCGCGATCTGGTGCTCGGCTTCCTCGACCGTCATGCCGTCGGCGTGGTCGATCTTCTCGCCCGCTTTGTAATCGCCGAAACGGTGCGGGCTGCCGGCCAGAACGGTGTCGTAAGCGGAGACGTCGATCGCAGGGCAGGCGGCGCCGAGCGCGGCCGGCTCGACTGCTTTCGGCAGTTGCGGCACTTTTTCGCCCGGCGCCGGCGCCGCCTCGTCGCGCTTTCGCACCATCACCCAGCGCGCATAGTCGATGACCGGCGCGCCGTGCTGGTTGAAGCCGCGCGAGCGCACATAGACGATGCCGGTCTTGCGGTTGGAATTCTCCTTCAGCCCGATGACCTCGGACTCCGCGCGCAGCGTGTCGCCGGGATAGACCGGCGCCAGAAAGCGGCAATCGGCATAGCCGAGATTGGCTACCGCGTTGAGCGAGATGTCGGGCACGGTCTTGCCGAACACGATGTGGAAGACCAGAAGGTCGTCGATGGGCGAGCGCGGATAGCCGATCGCGCGGGCGAATTCGTCCGACGACTGCGCGGCGAAGCGCGCGCCGAACAACCCGTTGTAGAGCGCGACATCGCCGAGCGTGACCGTGCGCGGCGTAGCGTGGCGGATTTTCTGGCCGAGGCGGAAATCCTCGAAGAAATGGCCGGCGTTGGTTTTGGATGGCGTCGAACGAGTCACGGAATTCGTCCTACATTCACATATTCATCGTGCCGAAAACGGATTCAACAGTTTAACGCCGAAGCCTGAAAAATCCTTGATGTTTCGCGTAACTATCGTCAGCTCATGTTGGATGCCGGTTGCTGCAATCATGGCGTCCTCGATCAAGGTGTCAGATCGCCGGTGCATGAGCTTGGCCCATGTTCGGAAAGTCTCGCCGTCCATCGCCAATATATTCCACGTGCCGGCGACTTGATCCGCCCAGGCCTCGATTTCGGCCGCCCTCGATGGATCTTGCTCGCGTGTTATCTCGATGCCCGCTTGGATCTCCCCGAGCGTCACCGCCGACAGATGGAGATCGCGATCTTCGACACCCTGAATCCAAGCAAGGACCGCGCCATGCGGCTTTGGCTTGCGCAGTTCCGAAACGACATTGGTATCGAGGAGATACACGGCGCGCGCTAGTGTCCCGATGAGACGGAATCGGTATCGTCATTGCGAAGAGCCCTGAAAGGGCGACGAAGCAATCCAGGCCGAAAAGCAAGGCTGGATTGCTTCACCCTCGCTTCGCTCGGCTTCGCAATGACGGATCAGCCTGGTCGTGAACCGCGCTAGCCGATCCGTTGCGGCGGCCGGCGCCGACGCTCGCCACGGGGCGGAATGCTCAGGTCGCCGCGCGCTTCCGCGCTCAGCAGAAGCTCCTTGAGCGTCGGGCGAGCCTGACTGGAAAGCCTTTGCCATTGTTCTGCCGGCACCAGCACGGCGGCCTCGGTCCCGCGCCGCGTGATCATCTGGGGACCTTTTTCCAGGCACGCATCGAGCATCTCGCTGAAGCGGGCCTTGGCGTCCTGAACAGGCCAGTCTTTCATGGACGGTTTCATAGGTGCTCTCTTACGCATAAGTTATCTGACTAGTTAGATAACTAGTTATAGCGCCGGGGCGGCGCCGTCAAGACGATGCGCGCAGGGCGAAGGTCCAGCACAGCCCATCGTCATTGCGAGGAGCCCTGAAAGGGCGACGAAGCAATCCAGGCCAAAAAGCAAGGCTGGATTGCTTCACCCTCGCTTCGCTCGGGTTCGCAATGACGGGCGGGGTTGCTCCCCTCGCAGTGAGGAGGGATCGCCATCGGCTGGTGCTAAGCGCGATGAGGCACTAACCTTGGCGCATGGCTAGACAACCGGCGGTCTACATTCTGGCAAGCCGTCGAAATGGGACGCTGTACACCGGCGTCACATCGAATTTACCGCAACGCGTCTGGCAGCACCGGACCGGCGCCGTTCGCGGTTTTACGAAGCAATACGGCTGCAAGACGCTCGTCTGGTATGAAATGCATTCGACAATGCTCGATGCCATTGCCCGGGAAAAACAGCTCAAAGGCGGCCCGCGCAAGAAAAAACTCGCGCTCATCGAGGCGTCGAACCCGGCTTGGCGGGATCGGTTCGACGACTTGATGTGACGTTACTGCGGGGCCGAAGGGGCAAAATTCAGCCCAGCCCATCGTCATTGCGAGCCCGAAGGGCGAAGGTTCAGCGCAGCCCTCGTCATTGCGAGGAGCCCTGAAAGGGCGACGAAGCAATCCAGTGTCGCGCATTCGGCTTCTGGATTGCTTCACCCTCGCTTCGCTCGGCTTCGCAATGACGGATCAACCTGATCGCGAACCGCCGTAATCCCTGCTCCGGCTGTCACAAATCCAGCTTCTTCTGTGTCTCGGTGTTCTCGCGCTTGGCCTTCTTGAACACGGTAGGGTCGATCCACGGCATATGCGGCTTCTTGCCGTCGAACAGGTCCTCGACGGTGAGGATCTGGATTTTCTCGAACTTGCCGTAGTCGGTTTCGTAGAACCCGGCCTTGGCGGCGGCGGTGCGCATGCCGGTGGTCGGGTCCTCCAGCGTGAGGAACACGCCCATCTTGGCCTTCTCGGAGTCCACGGTGCCGACGAGATCGCGCACCATGTTCGGGTTGAGATTCTGACCGCCCTTGACCGACACCACGGCCTTCTCGGTCACCTTGCCGTCCGGCTTGAAATAAAGATAGCCGTCGATGCCGGTGTCGCCGCCCTTCTTGCCGCCCTTGTAGGGCTGCGCCTCGATCATCGACAAAGCCCAGAGCTGGAACTGGTGCTTGTCCTGCAAGGCCAGTTCGCGCGCCGCGCCGATGTCTTTGGGCACGCCTTGAATGTCGAATTGCGCCTGCGGGAAGGCGTCGATCAGCCGCCGCTTGATGAGACCGATGGCGAGATGCGTGATGTCGATGCCGATCCAGCGGCGCTTGAGCTTCTGCGCGGCGTGGACGGTGGTGCCGCAGCCGCAGAAGGGATCGAGCACCAGATCGCCTTCGTTGGAGGAGGCGGAGAGAATGCGTTCGAGCAGGGCGAGAGGTTTTTGCGTGGGATAGCCAAGGCGTTCTTGGGCTTGGGAATTGATCGGGGGAATATCCGTCCACACGTCGCTGAGCGGGAGCCCCCTTTGCTCATCTAAGTATCGTTTTAGCTGCGGGACGGTTCCAGGATTCGTCTGAATCACAAGTCCCTTTTCATAAGCCTCCTGCATACGCTCACGCGTCCATCTCCAAACGCGGGTTACGCCCAGAAATTCATACGTGAGATTTGGCCGATTGGCGTTGGGGTTTATCAGGCTATCGAGCCGAAAAATGCGGCCATCCTTGTCTCGATGCTTGTATTTTTCGGCGGTCTTCTCTGGTAAATCGCTCTGGTCATATTCAATAAACAATGCGTCTTCATTCCAAACGAAATCATCCGACTTCTGATAGAATAAAATCGTATCATGATTTGTCGGAAGCCGTCGCGACATCAAACTTTTGCCAGTTGATCGTTGCCAGATTATCTCATTGCTGAATCGTTGAGGTCCAAATACCGAATCCAACAAAATCTTCAAATAATGACTCGCCGTCGGATCGCAGTGCAAATAAAGCGAGCCGGTCGGCTTGAGCACGCGATGCAATTCCAAGAGCCGCACCGCCATCATGGCGAGATAGGCCATCATGTCGTTCTCTTTCAGGAACGAGCGCATGGCGCGCAGCATCTCTGCGGCGTCGGAATTGCCCGATTTGATCACCTGGTCGAAGGCTTCTTCGGCATGGATGTTCCAATGCCAGGTGTCGCCGAAGGCCTCGATCTGCGCTTGCGACTGCTCGCCGGTCGGCGCGTGGAACAGCACATTGTAGGTGGCGTTCGAATTGAACGGGGGATCGAGATAGACCAGATCGACCGTCTCGTCGGCGATATATTCGCGCAGAATGTCGAGATTATCGCCATAGAACAGCGTGTTGGCGGCAGGCGTCTTGGGCATTGGCAGTGATTCCCCCTCGGCCGGACGCTAGAGCGGTTCACGATCCGGTTGATCCGTCATTGCGAACCCGAGCGAAGCGAGGGTGAAGCAATCCAGAAGCCGAATGCTCGATACTGGATTGCTTCGTCGCCCTTTCAGGGCTCCTCGCAATGACGGAACTGATTCCATCACATCGGGACATGCTCTAGCGAACGGGAGGCCGATTGCAAGCGGGGCGGGTAGGGCTGCCGGCTCGCGGAATCGACCCTCTCCGCTTGCTCCATCCCTCCCCTGAAAGGGGAGGGTCGCCCGTCGAAGCCCGAAGGGCGAAGGTTCAGCGCAGCCCATCGTCATTGCGAGCCCGAAGGGCGAAGCAATCCAGGCCGAAAAGCCAGGCTGGATTGCTCCACCCTCGCTTCGCAATGACGGATCAACCTGATCGTACCCCTCCCCGCCACGCGTAAGGGCGCGTGGGGGGAGGGGGGACGAGAGGCCGTGCAAAATCTGAACGGCTCGTTCCCGGCTGCGGTCCGTTCGGATGTAACCTTCCGCCCTCCCCCAGCGAAATAGAAGGAATCGCGAGCCCGGACTCCCTTTATCGGCCGCCTTGCAGGGATTGCATGACCGCCCGAACGCTTCAAACGAACGTGATCCCCGCCGACAAGGATGGGGCGTTGCTTCCGCCGGCGTTTCGCGGCATGGCGGTATTGGAAGCTTGCGGCAACCCGCAATGCCGGCGTCTGGTGAGCATGGCCGAACCGCAGACCCGAAGCGCCGACGATCTGCGCCGCTCGGCTCAAATGGCGGCGGCGCAAGGCGGCGACCGCGCGGCCTATGAGGCGCTGCTGCGCGACTGCGCGCCGCTCATCAAGGCCATCGCGGGCCGGCAGGGCGTCCCGGCCGACCGCATCGACGACGTGGTGCAAGACGTGCTGCTGACGATCCATCGCGCCCGCCATACCTACGATCCGGCCCGCTCCTTCATGGCCTGGCTGCGGGTCATCGCCGAGCGGCGGGCGATCGACCTCTTGCGCCGGGTCCGCCGCCACGGCGCGCGCGAATTTCACGCCCCGCTGGCCATGGAGAGCTATGCCGACGAAGGCGCCGATCCGGCGCGCGGCCTCGCGCAGGCGGACGCCTCGGGCCGGGTGAACGAAGCCTTGGCGAAGCTGCCGCCGCGTCAGCGCGAAGCGGTGGAAATGCTGGTGCTGAACGAGCGCTCGCTGACCGAG
This sequence comes from Pseudomonadota bacterium, assembly GCA_021815055.1. Taxonomy (GTDB): domain Bacteria; phylum Pseudomonadota; class Alphaproteobacteria; order Rhizobiales; family Xanthobacteraceae; genus Pseudolabrys. The sequence continues at coordinate 32,550 of JAKAHJ010000001.1, forward strand.
GCCGCAGCCTTCACCCGCAGCAGCAAGGTCGCGCTGAAAGTGAACCTGCATCGCGCGCTCAAGGCGCTGCGCGGCAAACTCGATCGACCCGGGTGACGACGCCATGACCGGCTCCCCCTACGATCCCTTGATCCACGAGCTCGCGGCCGATCTCAAGCCGGTGCGCCGGCTGCCGCCGCCCGCGCTGCGCGCGCTCGGCTGGCTCGGCGCGGTGGCGGCTATCGCGCTCGCTCTCGCCGCCTTCTCCGATTTGCACGCCCTATGGGAGCGCATCAGCGCCGCGCCCGACATGTGGCTGGCGATTATCGGCTCGACGGCGACCGCCGTGCTCGCCGCCATTGCGGTCTTCGAACTGAGCCTGCCCGACGCACCGCGCGCCTGGGCCTGGCTGCCGCTGCCGGGCGCCTTGCTGTGGGTGGCGGCGAGCGGTTTCGGCTGTCTGCGCGCGTGGGTCTTGCCGGCAGCGCATGTCGCGCTGCTGGGCGAAGCGCGCGACTGCCTGATCTTCATCGTTTCGTTGTCGGCACCGTTGTCCGCGCTGCTGTTCCTGATGCTGCGGCGCGCCTGCCCGCTGCAGCCCGGCCTCACCGCGACGATCGGCGGGCTCGCGGTGGCGGCGGCCGCGGCGACCTTGCTCAATTTCTTCCATCCGTTCGACGCTGCCGCGACCGACCTTATCGTGCATGTCATTGCGGTGGCGCTGGTCGTCATCGCCAATCGCGCGCTCGGCGGCCGGATTTTCGCCGCGCCCAATTTCGTGCGGCCGGCGTAACCGCTGCGCGGGTTGCTCCGAAATAGGAGGCAGGTGGCGGGCGACACCGCCATCGACCATCCTCGAGAGGAGTAAGCAATGACCCGTTCCCGCATCGTCCTCGCGCTCGCCGCCGCCACCCTGGGCTTCACGCTCGCGTTCGCCCCCGGCGCCTTCGCCGACGATATGAAGAAGGACACGATGTCGAAAGACACGATGGCCAAGGACTCGATGAAGAAGGACACGATGTCCAAGGACTCCATGTCGAAGGACTCGATGAAGAAGGACACGATGTCCAAGGACAACATGTCCAAGGACAACATGAAGAAATAAAGCGCCCGCGCGCGGCCGGGCGCTGCATCCGCGGGCCCGGCCGCCGCGTATATCCGGAAAATCACCAGGAGGCGCGTCATGAGCGTGCAGGCGATCGCGACGAACACGGAAGGTACGGCCGTCATTCATCCCGCCTGGGTACGCGCGACCCATTGGATCAATGCGCTCGCCATGCTGGTGATGATCGGCTCCGGCTGGCAAGTGTATAACGCCTCGCCGCTGTTCGGCTTCACTTTTCCCCCTTCCATCGCGCTCGGCAATTGGCTGGGCGGCGCCCTGCAATGGCATTTCGCGGCCATGTGGGTGCTGGCGATCAACGGCCTGGTTTATCTCACGCTCGGCTTCGTCACCGGCCGCTTCCGCCGCAAGCTGCTGCCGATTACGCCACGCGCAGTGATTGCCGACGTCAAGGCGGCGGTCACTTTCAAGCTCGCGCATGACGATCTGGCGCATTACAACGCGGTGCAAAAGGTCCTGTATGCCGGCGTGATCCTCGCGGGCGTCGTCGTCGTGCTGTCGGGCCTGGCGATCTGGAAGCCGGTCCAGTTCCAGGAACTCGCCGCGCTGTTCGGCGGCTATGACGCCGCCCGCTACGTGCATTTCTTCGCCATGGCCGCGATCGTGGGCTTTCTCGTCGTGCATGTCTCGCTCGCGCTCCTCGTGCCGAAGAGCCTGCGCGCGATGATCGCCGGTCGATAGGAGGTTTTCATGCGCATTCGCAAACTCATCCCCGGTGTCGATCCCGAGCTTCTGGTCAAGGACGCCGCCAAACTGATGCCCGATCCCGCGCGCCGCAATTTCCTGCGCGGGGCGGCTGGACTCGGCGCGCTCACGCTGCTCACCGGCTGCGACATCATCGATGGCGACACCGCGGAAGGCGTGCTGCGCAAGATTTCCTCGTTCAACGACGGCGCGCAGGCGGCGCTGTTCAGCCGCAGCAAGCTCGCGCCCACTTATCCGGAAAGCGCCATTACCCGCCCGTTCCCGTTCAACGCCTATTACAGCGAGGACGAAGCCCCGGTGGTCGATCCCGCCACCTACCGGTTCGAGATCTCCGGGCTCGTCGACAACAAGAAGCCGTGGACGCTCGACGAATTGCATGCGCTGCCGGAAGTGTCGCAGATCACGCGGCATGTCTGCGTCGAGGGCTGGAGCGCCATCGGCTCCTGGCAGGGCGCTTCGCTCGGCGATTTCCTCAAGCGCATCGGCGCCGACACCCGCGCGAAATATGTCTTCTTCCGTTGCGCCGAGGGCTACAGCAACACAATCGACATGGCGACCGCGCTGCATCCGCAGACGCAGATGACGTTCAAATACGACAATAAACTGCTGCCGCGCGCTTACGGCTTCCCGATGAAGATCCGCATGCCCACCAAGCTCGGCTACAAGAATCCGAAATACGTGGTGGCGATGGAGGTCACCAATACCGACCGCGGCGGCTATTGGGAGAACCAGGGCTACAACTGGTTCGGGGGGTTGTGACCCCCCTCGTCTTGCCGAGCTCGTGACGGCTCGCTAGTGCTTGTCCGTATCGAGGGGGGTCGCTTCGCGGCCGCGCAGCACGATGTCGAAGCGGAAGCAGAGCGCCCAATCCGGGATCGTGTTGTCCAGATCGAAGCTCGACACCATGCGCTGACGCGCCTTCTCGTCGGTCACCGAATTGAAGATCGGATCGAACGGGAACAGCGGGTCGCCCGGAAAATACATCTGCGTGACCAGCCGCGACAGGAACGAGTGGCCGAACACCGAGAAGTGGATGTGGTTGGGCCGCCAGGCATTGTGGTGGTTGCCCCAGGGATAGGCGCCCGGCTTCACCGTGATGAAGCGGTAATAGCCGTTCTTGTCGGTGACGGCGCGGCCGGCGCCGGTGAAATTGGGATCGAGCGGCGCCGGGTGCTGGTCGACGGTGTGCACATAACGGCCGCAGGCATTGGCCTGCCAGATTTCCACCAGCGTGTCGGCCTGCGGGCGCTTGTCCTCGTCGAGCACATAGCCGTGCACGATGATACGCTCGCCGAGCGGCTCGCCTCTGTGCTGCTTGGTGAGATCGTTGTCGCCCGCCTGCACCGCGTCGTGGCCGTAGACCGGGCCGGTGAGCTCCGACAGCGTGTGCGGCACGAGGATCAGCGGCTTCGACGGCGTGCGCTTGACCGTGCTCTTGTATTCCGGAGTCAGATGTTTGGGAAATGCGCTCAGGCTTTCCCGCGGCAGTATGAGCGGCATTGCGGTTCCCCTATGCTCTCATCGCTTTGTTCATGACACGCGCTCGAGCGCGAGCGAAACGCCCTGCCCGACACCGACGCACATGGTGGCAAGGCCGAGCCTGCCGCCCTTCTCTTCCAATCCATGCGCGGCCGTCAGCGCGAGGCGCGCGCCCGACATGCCGAGCGGATGGCCGAGCGCGATCGCCCCGCCATGCGGATTGACGTGCTCGGCGTCGTCGGGAAGCCCGAGCTGCCGCAGCACCGCGAGCGACTGCGAGGCGAAGGCCTCGTTCAGCTCGATGATATCGAAATCGCCGATTTTGAGGCCGAGCCGCGCCATCAGCTTCTGCGTCGAGGGCACCGGGCCGATGCCCATGATGCGCGGCGGCACGCCCGCCGACGCCATGCCGAGAATACGCGCGCGCGGCGTGAGCCCATGCGCCTTCACCGCCGCCTCGGACGCGATAATCAGCGCCGCCGCGCCGTCATTGACGCCGGACGCATTGCCCGCGGTCACCGTGCCGGGATTGCGGAACGGCGTCTTGAGCTTGGCGAGCTGCTCGAGCGTAGTGTCGGGACGCGGATGCTCGTCGGCATCGACCTTGACCACTTCGCCCTTGCGACCGGGGATTTCGACCGCCACGATCTCCTTGGCGAAATAGCCTTCGACCATCGCCTTGCCGGCGCGCTGCTGCGAGCGCACGGCAAAGGCATCCTGGTCGGCGCGCGAAATCTGGAATTCCTCGGCCACGTTCTCGCCGGTTTCCGGCATCGAATCGATGCCGTACTGGCTTTTCATCAGCGGATTGACGAAACGCCAGCCGATGGTGGTGTCGAAAATTTCCGCGCTGCGCGCGAAGGCCTCGGTTGCCTTCCCCTGCACGAAGGGCGCGCGCGTCATCGATTCGACGCCGCCGGCGATCGCCAGCTCCATCTCGCCGGCGCGGATGGCGCGCGCGGCACTGCCCACGGCTTCGAGCCCCGAGGCGCACAGCCGGTTGAGCGTCACGCCCGGCACATTGACCGGTAGACCGGCAAGCAGCAGCGCCATGCGCGCCACGTTGCGGTTATCCTCGCCGGCCTGATTGGCGCAGCCGTAGAACACTTCGTCGAGCTTGTCCCAATCGACCTTGGGGTTGCGCGCCTTCAGCGCCTTGATCGGCGCAGCGGCGAGATCGTCGGTGCGCACCTTGGCGAGCGAGCCGCCATAGCGGCCGATCGGCGTGCGCACCGCATCGCAGATGAAGACGTCACGCATGATATTCGTTCCTTGATCGTTTACGCCGCCGCGATATGCGCGCGATTGGTGCGGGCATGCAGTTCGCGAAGAACTTCGAGTTCCTGCGCGGCCGGCGGTTCCGTTTCCGCCACCTCAGCGGCGAAGCGCACCGGCCAGCCGGTGTTTTCCGCGACCTGCTCGCGCGTGACGCCCGGATGCAGAGAGACCGCGATCATCTCCTTGGTCTCCGGATCGGGCGCAAACAGCGCGAGATCGGTGATGAGCTTGGTCGGACCTTTGGTCTTGACGCCGAGCTTTTGCCGGCTGTCGCCCCCGCTGACGTGGCCGATCGAGGTCACGAAATCGAGCCTGTCGACGAAGCTGCGCTTGCCCTGCGCCATGATGATGAAGATCTCGCCGCAGGAGGTGGCGATCTCGGGCGCGCCGCCGCCGCCCGGCAGCCGCACCTTCGGCCTGTCGTAGGGGCCGACGACCGTCGTATTCAGATTGGCATATTTGTCGATCTGCGCGCCGCCGAGAAATCCGACCTTGATGCGCCCGCCTTGCAGCCAGTAGCGGAACATTTCCGGCACCGACACCGTGGTGAGCGCGGTCTCGCACAATTCGCCGTCGCCGATCGAGAGCGGCAGGATGTTGGGCTTGGTGGCGAGCGTGCCCGATTCGTAGATCAGCGTGATGCCGGGTGCGTGCGTCAGGCGGGCGAGATTGCAGGCGGCCGAGGGCTGGCCGATGCCGACGAAGCAGACGTCGTCGTTCTTGAGCATGCGCGCCGCGGCGACGGTCATCATCTCGTTGGGCTTGTAATCGGCCATCGTCTTCACTCCGCCGCCGCCGCGCGCGGCATGCGCACATAGTGCGCGAAGGCCTCGGGGCCCTTGTTCAGCACGTTGTCCTTCATCCAGGCGAGGAAGCCGTCGCGGTCGCGCGAGACTTCATCCCACTGCTTGTAGAAGCTGTTGTTGCGCGGATAGTAGCCCTGCGCATAGGACGGGAAGGCGCCGCCCGGCACCTCGACCACATGGCTTACGGTCCAGTGCGGCAGCACCACCGCGTTCAGGCTGCGCGCGGGCAGTTCGTCGACGATCTCTTCCACCGTCACCACCGAGCGCTTGGAAGCGAGCACCGCCTCCTTCTGCACGCCGAGCACGCCCTCGATCATGACATTGCCGGCCTTGTCGGCGCGCTGGGCGTGGATCACCGCCACGTCCGGCCGGTGCGCGGGAATCGCCGCCAGTTCCTCGCCGGTGAAGGGGCAGGTGATCGTCTTGATCTGCGCATTCACCTTGGGGAGATCGGTGCCGATATAGCCGCGAAAAATTGCGCAGGGCAGTCCGGCCGCGCCGGCCTCATAGGCATTGGCCATGGCGGCGTGCGAATGCTCCTCGATCGCGAGCTTGTGCGGCCAGCCGTTCTCGATCGCGTCGCGGAAGCGGTGCAGCGAACCGACGCCCGGATTGCCGCCCCAGGAGAACACGAGCTTGTCCACGCAGCCCATGCCGATGAGCTGATCGTAGATCAGGTCGAGCGTCATGCGGATGAGCGTCAGGCGCTTGCGCCCCTGCCGGATGATCTCGTGGCCGGCCGCGTGCGGAATGAGGTGGGTGAAGCCTTCCACGGCCAGCGTGTCGCCGTCGCGGACGGCGGCGGCGATGGCCTCGGAAAGCGACGAAATCTGCGCCATGCGAATGCTTCCCTCGTTGCGGTCCCGTATTTACGGCCGGCCACGAAAAGGGTCAAATGGCGCTCCGCAGTTAGGTTGGGTCTCCAACGAATCGCGTCCCATGCTGTAGAGTGCGCTCCGCCGGAACGCGCCATTTTGTTGTCCAGGACAACAATATTGACGGCTTCCGCCGCGACTGACAACAATCCCCTGGCGATGACGGCACCGGCCGGGCGATAGCGCGAAATGAGCCCGCTTGCCCAACCCGGTTCGTCACCACATGATCGCCACGACATCGACCGGACGCCGCCCTCACCGGCTGCGGCGGCCAAGCAGGAGTCCCCGGTGAATTCGATCGATTCTTTGCGCGCCCGCCTGCCCGCCTCGCTGCAAGCCGAACAGCAAGGCCCAGTCGCCGTGCTGCGCCTCAATCGCCCGCAAAAACGCAACGCGCTCGACGACGAGACCATCTTCGGCGTCGACGCCTTCTTCAGCGCAATCCCCGCGGGCACGGACGCCGTGCTGCTGGTCGGCGAAGGCGAGCATTTTTCCTCCGGCCTCGACTTGTCCGAGTTGGACGAGCGCGACATCCGCCAAGGGATCGAGCATTCGCGGCTATGGCACCGCACCTTCGAGAAGATTCAGTTCGGGCGGGTGCCGGTGGTGGCCGTGCTGCATGGCGCGGTGTTGGGCGGCGGGCTCGAGCTCGCGGCCGCCGCCCATGTGCGGGTGGCCGAGCGTTCGGCCTATTACGCGCTGCCGGAGGGCAGCCGCGGCATCTATGTCGGCGGCGGCGGCTCGGTGCGGCTGCCCCGCCTGATCGGCGTCGCGCGCATGATGGACATGATGCTGACCGGCCGCACCTATTCGGCCGAGGAAGGCCAGACCATCGGCCTCACCACCTATCTGGTGGAGCCCGGCAAAGGCTTCGCCAAGGGCCTGGAACTCGCCCGCCGTATCGCGGAAAACGCGCCGCTCACCAATTTCGCGGTCACCCAGGCGCTGCCGCGCATCGCCGAGATGGACCCGGGCAGCGGCTATGCCATGGAGGCGCTGATTTCCTCGATCGCGCAGGCCGATCCGCAGGCCAAGGCGCGCCTGAAGGACTTTTTGGAAAAGCGCGGCCCGAAAGTGACGCGCGGCTGATCCGAACCGGCGCGCGCCAGACATTGGGGGCGTGTCCCGGGCGCGGCGCAGCGCGTAACAGCGTGGAGCGATGCGCTGCAGACCCGGGACCCCGGTTTTTGAAGCGCAGGAACACCGGGGTCCCGGATCAGCGGCGCACCACTTCGCTGTCGCTCGTGTTGCGCCGCATCCGGGACACCTAGCCTTTGCGCGGGTGTGAACGAATCGAGCGCGAATCCTGGCGGAGACGTGATCGGCGCGCGCATTCCGCGAATGCGCGCCCGGGCCTATATTAGGCGCATCGATTGCGGGAGAACCAACCATGTTCGGCTTCAAGAAAATTTCCATGCCGAGTGCCGCCGAGGCTTTGCCCGGCCGCGATCACGCCATCCGCACCGCCTCCGAACATTTCGTCAATCATCGCCCGTTGAAGGGCCCCTATCCGGAGGGCACCGAAATGGCGATGTTCGGCCTTGGCTGCTTTTGGGGTGCCGAGCGCAAATTCTGGGAATTAAGCGACGGCATCCATGTCACCGCCGTCGGCTATGCCGGCGGGCTCACGCCCAATCCGATCTACGAGGAAGTCTGCTCCGGCCGCACCGGCCACAACGAAGTCGTGCTGGTGGTCTACGACCGGAAGAAGATTTCCTACGACGCCCTGCTCAAGACCTTCTGGGAAAGCCACGACCCGACGCAGGGCATGCGCCAGGGCAACGATATCGGCACGCAATATCGCTCCGGCATCTATACTTTCACGCCGGCGCAGCGGCAGGCGGCCGAAGCCTCCAAGGCGATGTATCAGGCCGAATTGAAGCAGAAGGGCTACGGCACGATCACCACCGAAATCGTCGATGCGCCGGCGTTCTATTTCGCCGAGGATTATCACCAGCAATATCTGGCGAAGAATCCGTTCGGTTATTGCGGGTTAGGCGGCACCGGCGTGTCCTGCCCGATCGGCACCGGCGCGAAACTGCGGACGGCGTAGGCCGGCTATCCACCTCCCCTAGGTTCACTCACGCTCGCCGACGCTTCCCCTCCAGGGGGCGAAAGAAGCGCGGTGGTGAGACTTTATTAACCATATAAAGCGTTAATCGGACGGGAATTCCTTTTCACCGGCCCGGATTCGTTTTGATGCGGGGAAGCCGATTTTTGCTGGGACTGGCGGTCGCACTTGCGGCTGCCGGTTGCGCACGTCAGCAGCAAGGCTATTACGTCGTCGATCCGCAAACCGGCCAGCCGGTCTTTGCGCAGCCGGCCTATCAGCCGCCGCCGCCGACCGCTGCAAGCGACCGGCGCGGCCTGTTCTCGTCCTCGCCTGCCTATGCGCAGCAGTACTACGAGCCCGCCCCCGCGCCGCAGACGGCCTATCAGCCGGCGCCCGCCCCGCAGCCGCCATCGGCGCAGACGGAGCAGCGCGGCCTGTTCAATACGCCCGGCTTCTTCGCAGGGCGGAGCCGCGCACCGGCCTATGTCCAGCAGCCGGCCTATGCCCCGCAGCCGGTTTACGCCCCGGCGCCGCAGGCTAGCGCGCCGCAATATGCGCCCCAACCGCAATATTCCCCGGCCCCACGCTATGGCGCCTCGATCGGCGGACCCTATGCGGCGGCGCCGGCGCCCGCCGCGGTGCCGGTATCCGCCGTCGCGGTGCCGGTGGCCGTGCCGACGAACTACCAGCCGAATTACACGCTCGATTCCGGCGACCGGCTGCGCATCGTGGTCTACGGCCAGGAGGGCATCACCAGCAGCTACATCGTCGGCGCCGACGGCAATGTGAACCTGCCGCTGATCGGGGCGGTGCCAGCGCGCGGCTTCTCGACGCAGCAACTCTCGAAGATGATCGCCGAACGGCTCAAGCAAGGCTATGTGCGCGAGCCGCATGTGAGCGTGGAGGTCGAGGTCTACCGGCCGTTCTTCATCCTCGGCGAGGTGACCACACCCGGCCAATATCCTTACGTCGCCAACATGACGGCGGAGACCGCGATCGCGATCGCGGGCGGCTTCTCGCCGCGCGCCGACAAGCGACAGGTGGTTCTCACCCACAATTCGCCCGGCCCGCCGTTCCGCGGGCCGGTGCCGCTGAACTATCCGGTGCGGCCCGGCGATACGGTGCTGGTCAAGGAGCGGTGGTTTTAAGGCTTTGTCTCAGGACCGTGATCCGCAGTTTTCTCCGCCTCATCCTGAGGAGCATCGCGAAAGCGATGCGTCTCGAAGGATGGGGCGGCCCATGCTTCGAGACGCGCTGCTGCGCAGCGCTCCTCAGCATGAGGCCGAATTGAGACTGCGACGTATGAGGTCCCCAGCTTCGCGGGGATGAACGGCCAAATGGCCGCTCACTTCATATGCTTCGCCAGAAATTCCTGCGTGCGGCCCCAGGCGATATCGGCCGGTCCCTTGCGATAGCTCGCGCGCTCGTCGCAATAGAAGCCGTGCGGCGCATCCGGATAGGTGTAGATTTCCGCCTGCGGCTGCTTCTTCTTGATTTCTTCCACCGTCGCCATCGGGATGCTTTCGTCCGTCTCGCCGAAATGCATCTGGATCGGGCATTTCGGCTTTTCGTCGGCAAACTTGCCGATCATGCCGCCGTAAAAAGCGACCGCGGCTGCAAAACCGGGAAGACGGCAGGCGGCGAGGAAGGCCGCGGTGCCGCCCATGCAGAAGCCGACCACACCCAAGGGGCCGACGCCTTTGAGATCGCCTTGGGCGGCCGCGACATCGGCCATCATGTTGTCCCAGTTGAGATTGCCGAGATAGCTGCGGGCGTTGGCGATCTCGTCCGGCGTATAGCCGGATTCGAAATCGCGCACGAAACGGTCGAACACCGCCGGCGCCACCGCGACATAGCCGAGCGCCGCGAGCCGGTCGCAGACCGCGCGGATGTGATGATTGACGCCGAAAATCTCCTGCACGACGACCATGCCGCCCTTCGGCGCACCGGCCGGATCGGCGCGGTAGGCGCCCAGCGTGTGGCGATCGGACGTGGTGAGCTTGAACTGCTTGCCCAAGGAAACCTCCCATTTATTGCAATCGATGAGATGCCGGGAAACGCGTGTCGCGCCCGCGGCGGGGTTCTAGCATGGAAGCGCGTCATTCGTCATGGCCGGGACCGAAGAATAACGCGATACGCCTCAGCCAAACGCTTGCGCCAGCAGCGCGTAGGAGCGTTTGCGCGCCGCGTGGTCGTGGACCATGGTCGTGACCATCAGTTCGTCGGCTTCGGTCGCATCGAGCAGCGGCTTGAGCCGCGCCATCACGGTCGCCGGCGAGCCGACCGCCACCCGCTGGCGGTTGTGCGCAATGCGCGCTCTGTCGGCCGGCGAGTAATCGTAAGCCGCAGCCTCCTCGGGCGACGCGAGCGGCAGATATTCTCCCTTGGCCCGGCGCACAAAATTCAGGTCGACGGTCGCGGCCAGCCGCTCCGCTTCGGCGTCGGTGCCGGCGCATACTACATGCGTCGCCAGAATGGCGTAGGGCTCGGCATGCGCGGGCGACGGCTTGAAATTCTCGCGGTAGAGCCGCATCGCCTCGGCGGCGTCGAAATTGGCGAAGTGGTGGGCGAACGCAAAGGCCGCGCCGATACGGCCGGCAAGCTGCGCGCTGTAATCGGACGAGCCCAACAGGTAGATCGGCGGCAGCGGCACGTCCGCCGGCATCGCGTGCACATTATGGAAGGGATGGCCCTCGGGGAATTTGCGGGTCTCGAGCAGCATCAGTTCGTTGAAGCGCTCGAGGAAATCGTCCTCCTCGCTGATGCCCTGGCGGCGGCGCAGCGCATAGGAGGTCGCCGGATCGGTGCCGGGCGCGCGCCCGAGCCCGAGATCGATGCGGCCGGGAAAAAGCGCCTCCAGCACCTTGAAGCGCTCGGCCACCGTCAGCGGCGCGTGGTTCGGCAGCATCACGCCGCCGGAACCGACACGGATGCGCGCCGTCAGCGCCGCGATCTGGCCGATCATGATGTCGGGCGCGGAGCTCGCGATCGCCGGCATATTGTGATGCTCGGCAACCCAATAGCGCGTGAAGCCGAGCCGGTCGGCATGCTGCGCCAGATCGAGCGAATTGTGCAGCGCCTGGGCGCCGCCGGAGCCGGCCGCCACCGGCGAGAGATCGAGGATCGAAAGGGGGAACATAAAATCCCGACCTGCCTTTGCAGAATTGGTTCGGCCAGTCATATACAATTACATTGCCGTCGTCCCCGCCAAGCGCAAGCCAAACCTGAGACGACGCGCGCGAGGTAGGTGCAATCCCGAGGCTGCCACTTTGCCGTTTCTCGCCCGCGTCGCGGCCGGTATGATGGCGCAAATTCGTGCCGGTGATCTACTTCGAGGGAATCCAAGCCGATGGCCTCGCTGACCGAATGGAAAGTGCCGGCAGCCGCGCAGCCGCGCCCGGAAGACTACCCTTACGACCTCGAGCGCGCGCTCAGTTCGGTGGTCGGGCTGCACGCGCTCATCCCGCCCGACGCCTTCACCGCCGACACGCTCGGCACCGAACGCGCCGGCAACGGCGTCTTGATCGACGACGGGCTGGTGCTCACCATCGGCTATCTCATCACCGAGGCGGAAACCGTCTGGCTGCATCTCGGCGACGGCCGCGTGATGCAGGGCCATGCGCTCGGTTTTGATCAGACGACCGGCTTCGGCCTGGTGCAGGCGCTTGGCCGCCTCGATCTGCCTACGCTTCCGATCGGCACTTCCGCCGCCGCGCAAGTCGGCGATCGCGTGGTGGTCGGCGGCATCGGCGGGCGCACGCGTTCGCTCGCCGCGCATATCGCCGCCAAGCAGGAATTCGCCGGCTATTGGGAATACGTACTCGACGAGGCGATCTTCACTTCACCCGCCCATCCGAACTGGGGCGGCACGGCACTGATCTCGCCCGCGGGCGAATTGATCGGCATCGGCTCGCTCCAGCTCGAACGCGAGCGTTCCGGCAAGAACGAGCACCTCAACATGATGGTGCCGATCGACCTGTTGAAACCGATCCTCGACGACCTGCGCCGCTTCGGCCGCGTCAACCAGCCGGCGCGGCCGTGGCTCGGCGTCTATTCGACCGAGATCGAGGACAAGATCGTGGTTGTCGGCATCGCGGCCAAGGGCCCGGCCGCGCGCGCGGAATTGCGCACCGGCGACGTCGTCGCCGCGGTCGCCGGCGAGCGCGTCTCGACGCTCGGCGCCTTCTATCGCAAGGTCTGGTCGCTGGGCGAGGCGGGTGTCGAAGTGCCGCTCACGCTCTACCGCGAGGGCGTCACCTTCGA
>JAKAHJ010000092.1 GCA_021815055.1 Pseudomonadota bacterium
GGAGGTCGGCGCGCTTTGCGCGCCGGGAGGGGGTGACAGCGTAGAGAAGATCACCCCACCCCGCCTCGCTTCGCTCGGCGACCCTCCCCCTCCAGGGGAGGGTGAAGAAATGCCTGTCCGGCCCAACGCGCCGATACCCCGATTCACCACGGGTGTGCGCCCATGAGCGACTTCGACCCCATCTATCTGTTTTATCTGCTGATCGGCGTGTCGGCGGCGATGCTGGCCGAGGGCGCCTATCTCCTGCTCTACACCAAGACGTCGTACCGCAAGAACATCAATCGCCGCCTCAAGGTCATGGACGAGAAGACCGACCGCGAAGGCGTGCTGGTGCAGTTGCGGCGCGAGCGCGGCCTGACCGCCGGCGGCGACTACAAGCTGCCGCTGATCAATCTCAACCAGCTCCTGCTGCAATCCGGCCTGACCATCGGCTTCAGCCGGCTGATCCTGATCGCCGTCGGCGTCATGGCGGCCGTGTTCGTGCTGGTCATGACGTTCGAACGCAATCTCACCCATGCCGTTCTCGCCGCGGGATTTGGCGGTGCCGGCCTGCCGCTGCTGGCGCTCAAGATCCTGCGCAGCCGCCGCCAGAAGGCGTTCGCCGCGCAGTTCCCCGACGCGATCGACATCATCGTGCGCTCGTTGCGCGCCGGCCATCCGGTGCCGGTGGCGATCACCATGGTGGCGCGCGAGATGCCCGATCCGATCGGCAGCGAGTTCGGCATCCTCACCGACGAGATCACCTACGGCTCCGATCTCGAAACGGCCATGCGCAATCTGTACTACCGCGTCGGCACCGACGATCTGCCGCTGTTCGTCACCGCGGTGGCGATCCAGGGCTCGACCGGCGGCAATCTCGGCGAAATTCTCGAGAACCTGTCGCGCGTCATCCGCGAGCGCTTCAAGATGCGGCGCAAGATCAAGTCGCTGGCAGCGGAAGGCCGCGCTTCCGCGATGATCCTGTCGTCGCTGCCGATCGCGATGTTTCTGGTGATCTTCTTCCTGGTGCCGGATTTCTACGGCAGCGTGTGGGACAAGCCGCTGACCCGGATCGGGCTCGGCGGCGCGGCCTTCTGGATGGGTGTCGGCAATTTCATCATGTTCCGCATGGTCAATTTCAGGATCTGACCGATGGGCGATATGTTTTCCGCTTTCGACCTCGCCTTCCACGACAGCGCCAGTCTCATGCTGACGGTGCTGGTGTTCCTCGCCGTCGGCACGCTCACCTTCTCGGTGATGGCGGTGGTGCGGGTGCGCGGCGCGGTCAGGAGCCGCACCACGCGGCTCTTGGCCGACGAGACCACGCGCAATTCGGCGCGCACGCTGCGGCATTCCAGCCTGAAGGCGGTGACGCAGCTCATCGAATACACCACCAAGCACTATTCCACGGCCAACGACGAGAACATGAAGGTGCTACGCCAGCGGCTGGTGCAGGCCGGCATCTACGACCCGCGCGCGGTCGCCATGTTTTTCCTGGTGCGCACGGCGCTCGCCATCGGAATTGCCGTGCTGCTGTTCGTCATGCTGCCGATCGTGCGGCCGGCCGGCGGCTCGTCGTTCTGGCTTCTGGTGATCGTCGGCGGCATTGCCGGCTATGTCGGTCCCAGCATGTGGATCGACCGGCGGATCGCCGCGCGCAAGCTCGAGCACCGCGCCGGCTTTCCGGATTTCATGGATCTGCTGGTGGTTTGCGCCGATTCCGGCCTGTCGATGGAGGCCGCGCTCGAACGTGTCGGGCGCGAACTGGGCGAGACCTATCCTTCGCTCACCGCCAATATCCACGTGACCAACCTCGAAATCCGCGCCGGCCGCAATCTGAAGGAGGCGCTCGAGCGCTTCGCCGAGCGGCTGGCGCTGGAAGAAGCGCGCGCTTTCGCCACGCTGATCAACCAGTCGATCGATCTCGGCTCCTCAATCACCGATGCGCTGCGCGTCTATTCCGACGACATGCGCCACAAGCGGCTCTCGCGCGCCGAGGAAAAGGCCTATGCGCTGCCGGCCAAGCTCTCGGTGCCGATGATGGTGTGCATCTTCCCGGTGTTGTTCGTGGTGATTTTGCTGCCGGTCGTCGTCCGCCTCCACTCCGGCGGCTATTTCTGAGCTTCTGCGCCTCCCCGTGGTTGAGGGTGACTCGAGCCGGACCGGCTTTCCCAAACGGTATTTGCAGAAATTCTTAACCAACCTGCACTAGCGTGCCGGTGTCCCGGTAAAGGCTTGGTTTCGAAGGTCCCCGTAATGCGTAGTGGAATGGCCCGAGCGCTGATTGTCGCGGCGGCCGGCCTGTGGCTTGCCGGGTGCAGCGCAACCACCGGCTCCCTGTTCGGGTCGAGCGACCCGCAGGCCACGGGCTCGGTACCGGCGCCGGGTACCCCCGTCGATGACGCCAGCCTGCTCGGTAGCGATCCCACCGACGACCTCTCCGTCGGTAAGAAATATTTCCGCGCCGGCAATTTCGGCATGGCCGAGAAGTATTTCCGCCGCGCCGTCGAACTGCATCCGAGCGACGCCGAGGCCTGGATGGACCTTGCCGCCGCCTATGACCAGATGCGCCGCTTCGATCTCGCCGACCGCGCGTATTCGCAGGCCTCGGGAATCGTCGGTGCGAGCGCGGAAATCCTGAACAATCAAGGCTACTCCTACATGCTGCGCGGTGACTACAAGCGCGCCCGCGCGGCGCTGCTGGCCGCCCAGGGCAAGGACCCGGGCAACAAGTTCGTGCAGAACAATCTGAAGCTGCTCGCCGCCAGCGAGGCGCAAGGCAAGGCGGTGCAGTAGGGCGGGCGGTTGCGGACGGTCCGCTCCCCTTGCCCGGGGGGCGCCGCAGGCGCTACGGCCTACCCGGGGCCGCAAAGAACACGGGCGATGTTGTGCGCGCAAACCGCTCCGGTATAGGCATGGCCCGGACAAGCCCAGGCGCAATGGCACGCGCGCAGAGGTCGCCGCGGCGCCGGCTTGATTGCCGTTTTGTAATGTGACGCGGTGGCCGCCCGGGCTTTCCGGCGGCCGCCGCGGTCCATAAATGGCGGATGAAGCGGGTGGCCGCACCGAGGGAGCGCAGCAAGAACCGACATGTCGTTGTTCGAATCATTCCGGGTCCTGATTGCCGAGTTTGGCGAAAGCGGCAAACATCCCAGCCGCTTTGACGAGAACGACTACCGGCTCGCCGCCGCTGCGCTGCTGGTGCACACGGCAAGTATCGACGGCGCCATGTCGGAAGCCGAGCGCTCCAAGCTCCACACCATCATCAAGCAGCGCTTCGCGCTCGACGACGAAACCACCGACGAGCTGGTGAGCGAGGCCGCCGAGGCCGAGCAGCAGGCGACCGATCTTTATCAATTCACTGCCCGTCTCAATCGCTCGCTCGACGAAGCGGGCCGCGCGCGCGTCATCGAAATGATGTGGCAAATCGTCTTTGCCGATGGGGGCGTCACAGAATTCGAGGACAATCTGGTCTGGCGCGCCGCGGAGTTGCTCGGCGTTTCGCAGCACGAACGGATCGCCCTGCGCCGGTACGTCGGGGGCGGAAACTGACGTGCGGTGGGCTGTGAAGCGGTCATGCGCAAAAACCTGCGCCCCGTTACGCTCATCACCGGCGCATCGGCCGGGATCGGCGTCGCGCTCGCGGAATTATCGCTCGGCTTCGCCGACAGTCTCGCGCGCCGCCGCGCAATGACGGCAAACGCCGTCGGAGACGTACTTGCATACCGCGCCGATATACATATACCGCTCCGGAAAGAGGTGCCACCAAACTGTCATATCTCTGTGGCCTCGCGCCGCTATGAAAACCGAGCCGGTATTGGACGTTCGCAACCGTTGGGGAGGTTGGGATGGCTCGCGCTTCGTGGTTCGCGGCAATTGCGGCTCTCGTCTTTTCTCTGCCCGCATTCGCCGACGGAAATCTGCACAAGGTCAATCACATCATCGTCGCGATGCAGGAGAATCACTCCTACGATAATTATTTCGGCGTTCTCGCCTACGTCCCCCACAGCCCCTATTACAACGCAGCGAATGGCGCCTGCCGCCTCGGCGACCACAAATGCGTCGACGGCCTGTCGTGCGCTTTAGATACGAAAGGCAACCTGGTTTGCAGCAATGCCAATTGGGACGTTGATGGCGGATGGGTGCACGCGTTCCACGCCCGCACGCGCTGCGTGAAGCCGGACCTTGACCACGGCTGGTACGCGACGCACCGCGAGATGAACTTCAGAAATCCGAACGCCACATTGGGCAATCCGCTCAGCGACGGCTTCGTTCGGGTGAACGACATCACGGAGCAGAAGGATAAGAGGGAGTCGCCGTTCGAGGACCAGACGATGTCCTATTTCGACGAGACCGATCTGCCGTTGTATTACTATCTCGCAAAAACATTCGCGATCAGCGACCGCCAGTTCTCGTCGGTGCTCGGCCCAACCATCCCGAACCGCTTCTATCTGATGGCGGCGACCTCGTTCGGGCATCTGACCACCAACGATACGGTGCCGCCGCCCGGCGGCTACAAGCCGATTACCGGCACGATTTTCGACCTGCTCGATCGCTACGGCATCACGTGGGCCGACTATTTCGAGGACGTGCCGCAAGCGGCGCTGTTCCGCACGCCCGACACGCACATGCTGCCGCTGACCGCCTTCCTCAAGCAGGCCGCGGGCACCGGGCCCGCGCTGCCGCAGGTCGTGTTCATCGATCCAAATCTCGGCACCACCGGGACCGCAAAACAGGACGACGAGCACCCGCCGACCGACATTCAGCGCGGCCAGCGGCACATTTCGCAGATCGTCAACGCGTTGCGCAACGGTCCGTACTGGAAGGATTCAATCCTGTTCATCACATATGACGAGCACGGCGGGTTCTACGATCACGCCAAGCCCCCGAAGGCGACGCAGGGCAATCTGCGCACGCCGGACGGCATCGCGCCCGGGCAATGCGCCGACCTCTCCAATCCCCCTGCCAGCACCAAGCCGGGCGGCGGTGCCGAGTGCGCAACCAATCCGGTCAGCAAGACTGACACCAGCCTGCTTGACGCCGAAAAGCTGTGCCCGGCCCTCGCTAAGAACCCGAAGGGGCCATTCCCGTCGAGTTGTGCGAGCTTCGACCAGTTCGGCGTGCGGGTTCCGTTCATCGCGGTCTCGCCGTTCGCCAAGCGGTCCTATGTCTCCCATATCGCCCGCGATCACACCGCGATTCTTGCCCTGATCGAGAAGCGCTTCCTGCAGCGCCCCGGCTACCCGGCGCCGCACTTGACCTGGCGCGATCAGCACGCTGCCTCGCTTGAAGATCTGTTCGACTTCGACAACGCGCCGTCGCTCAAGGTGCGGGTCGGAGCGGCGAAGCCGCCAGAGAAAGACTGCACGCCCGCGCGTGTCGGGCCATAGGCTGCGCGGCCTGTGGGCACAGCGCGCCCGCGGTTTGCCATCTCACCATCGGGGCACTGAAGCGGCCGTTCGGGCTACCGCGCGGCCGTCGCCGCTGCTAGACAAGGCCGCGATGGGTCGCCCTGTTACCGTTATTACCGGCGCATCGGCCGGGATCGGCGTCGCGTTCGCGCGCGTGTTCGCGCGTCACGGTCATGAGCTGGCGCTGGTGGCGCGGCGCGCGGAGCGCCTCAATGCGCTCGCCGACGAGATCGCGGCCGGTGGCGCGCGGCGGCCGCTGGTGATCGCCGACGACCTTGCAAGCGCTGGCACTGCGGCGCGGATCGGCGCGGCGCTCGCCCAGGCCGGCGCCGAACCGCAATACGTGGTCAACAATGCCGGCTTCGGCCTGGTCGGACCGGCCGCGGCGCGCGACCGCGACGGGCAGCTTCAGATGATCGACGTCAATGTGCGCGCGCTCGCGGAATTATCGCTCGGTTTCGTCGATAGTCTCGCGCGCCACCGCGGCGGCCTGTTGAATGTCGGCTCGGTGGCCGGATTTTTGCCCGGTCCCGGGATGGCGGTCTATTACGCCACCAAGGCCTATGTGCTGTCGTTTTCCGAAGCGCTGCACAGCGAGCTCAAGCCCCGTGGTGTGCGGGTGACGGTGCTGTGCCCCGGCCCGGTGCCGACCGAATTCGCGGAACGCGCCGGGATCAGGCGCGCGCCCTCCAAAAGCGTGCTCACGCAGAGCGCGGAGCATGTGGCGGAGGCGGGTTATCGCGGCCTGATGCGGGGCGAACGCGTGGTCGTGCCCGGTTTTGCCAACAAGCTCCTCACTTTTGCGGTCCGGGTCGTCCCGCGCGGCGCCGTGCTCCGGCTGGTCGAGGCGCGCCAGAAACGGCGCCGATCCGCACCGGGCACATAACCGCGTCCCGGCCTGCGATGTTGCAAACGGCGAGAATCGGCATAGAAATCGAGCACACAGCGCGGACGCGCGCTCGAACCGCCATGCTCAAGCCGGTCCTTATCATTCTTCACCAGGAACATTCGTCGCCCGGCCGGGTCGGCCAGGTGCTGGCCAAGCTCGGCTACCCCCTCGATGTCCGGCGGCCGCGCTTCGGCGACCGGTTGCCCGAGACCATGGACGACCATGCCGCCGCCGTGATTTTCGGCGGTCCGCAGAGCGCCAATGACGAGGAAGAGTTCGTCCGCCGGGAGATCGACTGGATCGGCGTGCCGCTGCGCGACAACAAGCCTTATCTCGGCATCTGCCTCGGCGCCCAGATGATGGCGCGCCATCTCGGCGCCCGCGTCTACCCGCACCCGCAAGGCTGCGCCGAAGTCGGCTACTACCCGATCCGGCCGACCGAAGCTGGCCGCACGCTCTGCGCCGACTGGCCCGACCGCGTCTACCAGTGGCACCGCGAGGGCTTCGAACTGCCGTCCGGCGGCGAACTTCTAGCCGAGGGCGATTTCTTCTCAGTGCAGGCATTCCGCTACGGAACCGGCTATGCGCTCCAATTCCACCCGGAAGTCACCCATGCCATGATGTATCGTTGGCTGGTGCGCGGCGCCCATCGGATGGCGTTACCAGGCGCCAAACAACGCCACGAGCACGTTTCCGACCGTTTCGTTTACGATCAGGCCGCCATGTATTGGCTCGGCTGCTTCATCGACCGTTGGATCGGCCGGCGCTAACCATTACCATTGACAAGGCCATGGCCGACCGGGGACGAATGCGGTCGGGGTAAGGGAGACGGATGGCCCACGCGCGGAGGCGTGCGGATGCTCGATTCGGACGAACACGGGCGGGGTCCCCCGCGCACCCTCCCGTCATTGCTTGGCGCGATGCTGCGTGCGTCCGACGGCATTCTCGACATGCTGCCGGTCGCCACTTTCATCTGCGACGCCAAAGGCACGATCCTCCAATACAATCGCCGGGCCGTTGAAATTTGGGGCCGTGCGCCGCAGCCCGGCCAGACGCTCGAGACGTTCACCGAGAGCTTTCAGTTTCACGCGCTCGACGGGACGCCGGCCGAACGTTTGCTGCTGGCCGAGGTACTGACGACGGGAAAGCGGGTACGCGACGTCGAGCGCCTGTTCGAGCGGCCCGACGGACGGCGCATGGTGATTTCGGTGACCATCGATCCTTTGCGCAATCCGCGCGGCGAGATTTTTGGCGCGGTCGGCTGCTTCATCGATGTCACCGAGCGCAAGAGCATGGACGTGGCGATCGAACAGTCGCGCCGCAATGCGCTCGAGCAGGAACAAAGGCTGGCGGCGACCTACGAGCATGCCGCCATCGGCATTTCCGAAGTCGCGCCGGACGGAAGTTTCTTGCGCGTCAACGAAGCGATCTGCACGATCACCGGCTTCGGCCGGGAGGATCTACTCTCATCGCGCTTGTTCCGCCATACCCATCCCGACGACGCCGATCCCGACCGCGAAGCCTTCCGCAAGCAGGTCGCGGGCGAGCTCGATTTTTATTCGGTCGAGAAGCGGCTGATCCGCAAGGACGGCCGCGCGGTCTGGCTGTCGGTGTACTCGTCGCCCGTGCGCACCGCGGGCGGTGAATTGCTCTACGTGGTGCGGGTGGTGCAGGATATCACCGAGCGCAAGGCGGCCGAGCAGCGTCAGAAGCTGCTGATCGACGAATTGAATCACCGCGTCAAGAATACGCTCGCCACGGTGCAGTCACTCGCATCGCAGACGGCGCGCGGCGCCAAGAGCCCGCAGGAATTCCGCGAACGGTTCGAAGGCCGGCTGATCGCGCTCTCGCAAGCGCATGACCAGCTCACCAAGCATCATTGGGAGCGTGCCGATCTGCGCCAACTCCTGTCGGGGTCGCTCGCTCCCTATGCCGGCGCGGAAATGCAGCGGGTGGTGCTGCGCGGCGAAGACGTGATGTTGCGTCCGCGCGCGGCGCTTACCCTGGCGATGGCCGTTCACGAACTCGCCACCAATGCCGCAAAATACGGAGCCTTGTCGCAGCCCGGCGGCAGTATCGAAATCCGTTGGCAGGTCATGCCCGACGACCGCGGCAGGCAGGTCCTACGGATCGAATGGACCGAGCGCGGCGGTCCGCGAGTTTCCGAGCCGCAGCAGCGTGGCTTTGGCACAAAATTGATCGAGGCCAGCATCGCGGCCGAACTTGACGGCCGCGCCCGGCTCAGTTTCGCCCCGGAGGGCTTGTGCTGCGAGATCACAATTCCCGCCGAGACGGCCATCGTCGATGGCGGCCGACTGCACGAGGAATGGACGATCTGAACGGCCCGGCTCCTGTCGGAGCGGGATATGGCGCCGGGGCTTTTTTGCTGGTTCCGGGCTTGGGTGGGGAGCTGGCCGGTCTTCGCTCCTGTGGAGCTACGACGGGTAACCTTCGCGGGGCTAGGTTGGCTTGCCAACCGAAGCGGCCTTGGCCGCGAAGGTCCGTCTTCGCCAAGGCTACGACGGACACCCTTTCTCAACGGTCGAGCCCGCCGAAGCTTTAGCGAAGGCGGGTGGTGGAGCCAGGCGGGATCGAACCGCCGACCTCCTCATTGCGAACGAGGCGCTCTCCCAGCTGAGCTATGGCCCCAACCGACGTCCGCGGACGCCCAAACCGGCGCCGCATGCACTTACCAAGTGGGCGCCATTTAGGGCCGGGGGTTTGACCTGTCAAGGACGCCGGGCGCCGCGAAAGACGGCCGCGCTCGGCTTGTTCCGGGCGGGCCGAACCGCTAGTTTCCGGCCATCCCGCGAACGGACGGACACGACATGCGCGCGCTCCTCGACATCATTATGCTGATCCTGCAGATCTACATCTGGCTCCTGATCGCAGCCGCGGTGCTGTCGTGGCTGGTGGCCTTCAACGTGGTCAATACGCGCAATCAGGTGGTGCACATGGTGGGGGATTTCCTCTACCGCGTCACCGAGCCCCTGCTGCGTCCGATCCGCAACCTACTACCCAATCTGGGCGGCATCGACGTGTCGCCGGTGATCCTGATCCTGCTCATCCTGCTCCTGGAAAACGTCATCGTTCGCTATATTTACCCGAACGTATTTTGACCCGGCGGATGATCCCGAACAGTGGGTACCGGTTTTCGGAATAGATCATCCGCTCATGAAGAAACCGCGCCCTGGGCGGCGGTTCGGGGCGGCATTGCCCTTACGATACGGCTGACGCCGAAGGGTGGCCGCGACGCAATCGAAGGCGCCGAGCAATTGGCCGATGGCCGCAGCGTGTTGAAGGCGCGCGTGCGCGCCGCCCCGAGCGAGGGCGAGGCCGACGACGCGTTGTGCCGCCTGGTCGCCAAAGCCCTCGGTGTCCCGCCGCGCGATGTCGTGGTGACCGCAGGGGCGACCTCCCGCATCAAGCAGCTGACGATTTCGGGCGACGGCCCGGGGCTGATCGCGAAGCTGGAGAAATTGTTCGAGACGCGATAATAGGTTCGTCATGGCCGGGCATAGCCGTTTGAAGAACGGCGTTCTTTCAGAACGCCTATGTCCCGGCCATCCACGTCTTTATCGCCGATCAGAAAGCAAGGCGTGGATGCCCGGCACAAGGTCGGGCATGACCGGAGTGAGTGATGACTGCGACAATTATCGACGGAAAGACCATTGGCGCAGACCTGCGCGGCAAGATCGCTGCCCAAGTATCGGCGCTCAAATCCGCGCACGGGCTCACGCCCGGCATCGCGGTGGTGCTGGTGGGGCAGGATCCGGCGAGCGAGGTCTATGTCCGTACCAAGTCGAAGGCCGTGGCGGACGCCGGCATGCGGGCCATCGACAGCAAGCTGCCGGCGGCGACGAGCGAGGCCGACCTGCTCGCGGTGGTCGCCGAACTTAACGCCGACCGCTCGGTCCATGGCATCCTGGTGCAACTGCCGCTGCCGCCGCAGATCGATTCGCAGAAAGTCATCGCGGCCATCGATCCGGCCAAGGACGTTGACGGTTTCCACCCGCTCAACGTCGGGCGGCTCGCCAGCGGGCTGCCGGCTTTGGTGCCCTGCACGCCGCTCGGCTGCGTCATCCTGGCCAAGGCGGCAAAATCGTCGCTGGCGGGCATGGAGGCGGTGGTGATCGGGCGCTCCAACATCGTCGGCAAGCCGGTGGCGCAATTGCTGCTGGCGGAGAATGCGACGGTAACGATCGCCCATTCCAAGACGCGCGATCTGCCGGCGGTGTGCCGCCGCGCCGATCTCCTGGTGGCCGCGATCGGACGGCCCGAAATGGTGCGCGGCGACTGGATCAAGCCCGGGGCCATCGTGATCGATGTCGGCATCAACCGCGTGCCCGGCGAGGGCGGCAAGTCGAAAATCGTTGGCGATGCCGCCTTCGCCGAAGCAGCCGCGGTCGCGGGCGCGATCACGCCGGTTCCGGGCGGCGTCGGCCCGATGACCATCGCGTGCCTGCTGCTGAATACCCTTCGC
>JAKAHJ010000093.1 GCA_021815055.1 Pseudomonadota bacterium
CCTTGCCTCCAACGCAAACCCCCAGGCTTTCTCCGCCAGCGGGCGGATCATCTCGGCCTTGGCGGGCGCGAATTCCGAGGTGGCGGTGCCGTCGCGCACGCGCCCGATGATGCCCTGCAGGATGGCGGCGATACGGAAGAAATTATAGGCGAGATAGGCCGGCAGATGCGGGCGCGGATCGAGCCCGGTGCGCGCGACGTAGTCGTCGACATAATCCGCCATGGACGGAATGCCGAGCGCGCCGAGATCGTGGCCCAGAAGCGTGGCGGTGCCGGCCGCACTTTCCGAATGCGGCATGTGCCAGGCCATCAGGTGATAGGTGAAGTCGGCGAGCGGATCGCCGAGCGTCGACAATTCCCAGTCGAGCACGGCGATCACTGCCGGTTCGTGCCGCGCGACGATGAGATTGTCGAGCCGGTAGTCGCCATGCACCAGCCGCGCGGGGCCGGCGGGCGGAATGTGCCGCGGCAGCCAGTCGATCAGGCGCTCCATGGCGTCGATCTTTTCGGTCTGCGATGCGCGGTACTGTTTCGACCAGCGGTCGACCTGGCGCGCGACATAGTTCTCGCCCTTGCCGAAATCGGCAAGCCCGATCGCCGCCGGATCGAACGAATGCAATCGCGCGATGGTGCCGTTCATCGCATCGTAGATCGCGGCGCGTTCGGCCGGGTTCGAGCCCGGCATTTCGGGTTCCCAGAACACGCGGCCGTCGGCGAAGTTCATGACGTAGAAGGCGGTGCCGGCAACGCTCTCGTCGGCGCAATAGCAAAGCGGCTGTGCGACCGGAAAACCCTGCGCAAAGAGCGCGCCGATGACGCGGTATTCGCGGTCGACCGCATGCGCCGACGGCAGCAATTTGCCGGGCGGCTTGCGGCGGAGCACATAGCGGCGCGCCGGCGTTTCGAGCAGATAAGTCGGGTTCGATTGCCCGCCCTTGAACTGTTTGATCGTGAGCGGGCCGGCGAAACCGTCGATCTGCGCCGCCAGATATGGCTCGAGCCGCGCCGCGTCGATGCGCAGCGCTGGCGCGGCTTCCTTGGTGCCGGAAAATACCTGCTGGCGATCGATGGCGGTCATAGCCTGCTCACCGCGCGCACGGCATTATTTCTTCATCGCGAACGAGATCGGTGCGTCGGCGTAGACCTTGTACGACTGCGCCTTCGGCCTGGCCTTGTCATCCTCGTTCACATACTGAATCGAGCTCTTGCCGGCGAGCTCGCGCGGCAGGATCAGAACGCGGATGAAGCGGGTCGGCTTGTCCTCGGAGGCCTGCGCGAACACCGGATCGGGTCCGGGCTCGTACCAGGCGCCGCCCGGCCCATAGGAGATCGAGCGATTGTGGGTGTCGATGCGGATACCACCTTCGATCAGGCAGCGAATGCCGGGGCCCTGATGACAATGCAAGAAGGCGCGGCCGCCGGGTGGGAACGACACGCTGTCGCCGCGCATCAGCAGTTCGCCCTTTGGCACGGTCTCCAGAAAGGCGCTGAGCTTTTCGTGCGTCTCCATCCCGGGTGCATTGGCCGTGGTCGAGCCCTGATCGCCGCGCGCGAGTTCCCAGCGCCAGCAGGTGAGGCCGGCGGTTCCCGGCTTGACGGTGACGGCGCCTTCGCCCTGCCAGCCTTCGCCCTCGCTCAAAACCTTGCCGTCGATGGTGGCCGATCCCTGCACGATGAACAGGAACCGCGGCAAGGGCGGCAGCCGGAATTCGAGGTTCTCGGCGCTCGAAAGGATGTCTTCGTACAGGCGAAGGACCGGGTGCATGTTTGTCTCCCGCGATTACTTTAGCCTGTCATCGCCGGGCTTGTCCCGGCGATCCCGATAAGGCGGGCACGGCAATCACGGTGCCTAATTTTCCCGCTCCAGCGCGCGCCAGCCGATGTCGCGGCGGCAGAACCCACCCGGCCAGCGGATGCGGTCGACG
Source organism: Pseudomonadota bacterium (assembly GCA_021815055.1). Lineage (GTDB taxonomy): Bacteria > Pseudomonadota > Alphaproteobacteria > Rhizobiales > Xanthobacteraceae > Pseudolabrys. The sequence goes on from JAKAHJ010000093.1 coordinate 1,925, forward strand.
GCCCTGTATGCGCGCGTCTGCGCCTCGCGCACGGTCTTGGCCCGCGCGCAGACATCGAGCACGCGCCCGCCATTGGCGAGGATGCGGGCGCCGTCGGCCAGAGACCTGTCTAAAACCGTGCCGGCATGGAAGATTTCCACGCCGTCGACCGCGGCCGCGTCGTCGAGCCCCTCGATGAGCGAACCTTTTTCATAGGCGCCCGGATAGCCGTTGGCCGCCATCACCACGGTGAGCGCTGCGTCCGGGTACCAGCGCAGATCGAAATTCTTCAACTGCCCGTCATGCGCGGCCAGCAACGCCGGCAGCAGGTCGGACATCAGCCGCAGCATCAACACCTGGCATTCGGGATCGCCGAAGCGGACATTGTATTCGATGAGCTGCGGGCCGTCCTCGGTGATCATCAGCCCGGCGAACAGCACGCCCTTGAACGGCGCGCCCATCGCTTTCAGCGCGTGCACCGTCGGCAGCACGATCTCGTCCATCACGCGCTTGTTGACTTCCGGCGTCATTACCGGCGCCGGCGAATAGGCGCCCATGCCGCCGGTGTTCGGTCCCTTGTCGCCGTCGAAGACACGTTTGTGATCCTGCGCGGAACCGAGCGGGATCGCGGTCTCGCCGTCGCACAGGGCGAAGAACGAGGCTTCCTCGCCGACGAGGCAGTCCTCGATCACGATTTCCCAGGCCGGCGCGCCGAGCCCGCCGCCGAACATCATATCGATGGCGGCTTCCGCCTCGCCGACCGTATCGGCCACCACCACGCCCTTGCCGGCGGCGAGCCCGTCCGCCTTCACTACGATCGGCGCGCCGTGCGCGCGCACATAGTCCTTGGCGGGCGAGGCCTGTTTGAAGCGTTTATAGGCGGCGGTCGGGATGTCGTTGGCTTTGCACAGATCCTTGGTGAAGCCCTTCGAGCCTTCCAGGCGGGCCGCCCATTTGTTGGGACCGAAAGCCTTGATGCCGGCCGCTTCCAGGTCGTCGACGATGCCGGCGCACAAGGGTGCCTCCGGCCCGACCACGACGAAATCGATCTTTTTCTCTTTGCAGACGGCGATTACCGCCTCGTGGTCGGCGATATCGAGCGGCACGCATTCGGCCTCCTGCGCGATGCCGGCATTGCCGGGCGCGCAGTAGAGTTTATCCGTAAGAGGGCTCGCCGCGATCTTCCAGGCCAGCGCGTGCTCGCGTCCACCGGAGCCGAGGATGAGGATGTTCATTGCGCCTTCGTCCGTCCGCTGCCCCACTCGGGTTACCGGGCGCGCCCGCATCGGACAAGGGGCGAAAGCGGTTTGTATACAGGCGCAACTTTCCGCTCGCGCTTAGGCCGTCTGCCTAAAAATGCGGGTGTGCGGTTCGTTCTTCCACGTGGTGGATGTAGTCGGTCATGCTCTCGTGCTGCTGGATATGACCAATGCCGTGGAACCGCAATTCATTGCGGCAGGCCGGACAAACCACGCGGTCGCCATGCGCCACCCGGTTGATGCGCTCGTGGAACGTCGTCCGGCAATCCGGGCAGCGCACCCGGACCCGGACGTTCTCGAGCTCGCGCTCGCGCGAATTCGTCATTGCCGTCGCCCTCAGGCGTTCAGCATGCGCCAAAAGGGTTGACGGGACGTTGCCGGGCGTTTCCGCGCACGGCACCTGTTCTCCCTCTCCCTGCTTGCGGTAAGAGGATCGGGTTAATGGGGCGTGGTGACGAGGCTGAGCGCTCAGACGAGTGGCTACGCCCCCGTTAAGCGCAACGGCGGCGACATTCTTGCCATCGTCCGTGGTCACGTCCTCGATCTCGCCGGTCGCAGTCTTGGCGATCATGACGGCACGGGCGTTTACGCCGGCCGGGCACTTTTCGCCTTTTGGACTTCGGGGCATTCATATCTTCAAACGCAAAACCCCGGCGAGCGCCGGGGTTCATTATCTTTTCGCGGTCCGCTGATAGCGCTGTAATGCTTAGCGGTAGGCTTTGCAAAGAAATAGCAATTACGCGCCGCCGGACTGCATCCGTCGTTGAATGCCGGTCAGCTTCTCCGGCGGGGCCGGATGCTTCTTCTTGTAGGCGAAAAAGGCATCACGCGCCGCAGCACTTTCCTTCGAGGGTTTGCCTTTGACATAGGGCGGGAGCTTATCGAGCGCGGTATCGAGGACCATCGCAAAATCCAAAACCTCCCCACTGCAAGGACCGTTCCAGAGTTCCCCGTTGATGCGCGTGTACCAGCCATCATCTGTGCTGGAATAAACCCAAATCGCGAGACGCTCAGCTTGGGTGAGCCCGAGGTTATCCTCTTCATCATCGTCAAGATTGGCTTCAGAACAACAGCGTTCGTATAGGGCACGGTCGCCCAAAAACTGGACGAAGATTTCCTCAATAAATTCATCGTCATCGATTGGAAATTTCAAAGAGAAGGCTGCCCACCCAAAGTTGCATAACTGGATCATGCCCGGATGACGACAGCAATGGGATCGTATACCCATCTGTGGAAATATGCAGCGATTATCGCCACGATAAAGCTGAAACACTACCCGGAGGCGCATATGAGCGGTATGGATAGCGACCAAATTAGCGGTTGGGCCAACGGTGACTCGGAAGTCGCGGACACGGCGCGGTTCTTCGCCCAGCGCCGTGCGCGTGCGGATTTCAAGGCCTTCGACCGGCTGATGCGCCGCAAGGGCGGAGAAGCCCCGCGCGACGGCGATAACATCAAGTAATTTTCATGGCCGAATCCGTTCTCAAGAACATCGCCGAATGGACCGTCTCGGAACTCTCGGCCGCGCTCAAACGCACGGTCGAGGACGCCTACGGCTTCGTGCGTGTGCGCGGCGAAGTGTCCGGCTTCAAGGGACCGTCGCCGTCCGGCCACTGCTATTTCCGCCTCAAGGACGACAAGGCGGTGATTGAGGCGGTGATCTGGAAGGGCACCTATGGCCGCATGCGGGTGAAGCCGGAGGAGGGGCTCGACATCGTGGCCTCCGGGCGGCTGACCACGTTCCCCGGTTCCTCGAAATACCAGATCGTCATCGACTCGCTCGAACCCGCCGGCATCGGCGCGCTGATGAAGCTCTTGGAAGAGCGCAAGAAGAAGCTCGCCGCCGAGGGCCTGTTCGACGAGGCGCGCAAGCAGCTCCTGCCGTTTCTGCCCGATGTGATCGGCGTCGTCACCTCGCCGACCGGCGCCGTGATCCGCGACATCCTGCATCGCCTGGCCGACCGCTTCCCGCGCCGCGTGCTGGTCTGGCCGGTACGCGTGCAGGGGGAAGCCAGCGCGGCCGAGGTCGCCAGTGCCATCGAGGGTTTCAACGCGCTGCCCGAGCGCGAGTCCCTGCCGCGGCCGGACCTGATCATCGTGGCGCGCGGCGGCGGCTCGCTCGAGGACCTGTGGTCGTTCAACGAGGAGATCGTGGTGCGCGCGGCGGCGGCGAGCCTGATTCCGCTCGTCTCCGCGGTCGGGCATGAGACCGACGTCACGCTGATCGACTTTGCAGCAGACAGGCGCGCGCCGACGCCGACGGCGGCCGCCGAGATAGCAGTGCCCGTGCGCGGCGAACTCCTGGCGACGCTGGCCGCGCTCACCGCGCGCAAGCTCGCCTGCTGGCAGCGCGGCATCGAGCAGCGCCGCAAGGAACTCAACCTGCTCACGCGCGCGCTGCCGAAAGACATCCTCGCCGCGCCGCGCCAGCAGCTCGATACGCTCGTCGAACGCCTGCCGCGCGCGCTGCGCGCGAATGCGCAGATCCATCACACGCAATTTTCGCGGGCGGCCGGCCGACTGGCGCCGCAGCTCCTGCGCAATCAGATCGAGCGTCGGCGCGAGCGTTACGAGAACTTGAACCGCCGCCTGCGTACGAGTCTGATCGCCAATGCGCAGGCGCATCGCGTGCGGCTCGCCCGCCACCGCGACCGCGTTACGGTGTTTGGCGAGCGCGCGCGCCGCGCCGTGCTGGCGCTGCTCCAGCAACGCGCGGGCCGCGTCGAGCGCGCCGAGCGGCTGCTCGCCGCCTTTTCCTATCGCGAGGTGTTGAAACGCGGCTTCGCGCTGGTACGCGACGGCGCCGGCCATCCGCTGCGCAGCGCGGTGGCCGTGTCCGGCGGCATGCGGATCGAGATCGAGTTTGCCGACGGCCGCGTCGGCGCGGTCGCGGACGGCGAGGGCGCACCCTCCGCCGTACCGCCCGCGCAGCCGAAACCGCGTCTCCGTGGCGGCGGGGGAACGGGCGGGCAGGGAAGTTTGTTCGGGTAGGGTTTCGCGCGCGGCCCGGAGCGATTATCTTCTGAAACGCCAACCAGGGAGACCGCCCCGTGCTCAACCGCTACGATCGCTCGTCGCCGATGAACGGCGAGGCCGAGGTCAAATACCTCGACGGCGATTTCCGCGTGGTGCGGCCGGGGGCCTATGTGCGCTGCGCGGCGACCGGCGTGCCGATCCCGCTCGAGGAACTCAAATACTGGAGCGTCGATCTGCAGGAGGCCTATGCCTCGCCGGAAGCGGTGCTGATGCGGTATCGGGAACTGCACAAGGCGTAGGCTTGTGCCCCGGACGCGACGCGGCAGGAGCGCATAAGCGCGTTTACGCGCGTCTTCGACGCGCTATGCGAAGTGATGCGGCGCAGATCCGGGGTCCCGGTTCCTTGGATCAAGCGGGGTCCCGGTTCTGCAGCGCACCGCTCCGCTTTCGCTTCACGCTGCGCTGCGCCCGGGACACAGGCGCATTCTACTTCAGCTTTGCCAGCACCGTACGCCGCATCTCTTCGGCCTCCTCGATCGCCATCGTCACCGGCAGCACATGCGTGCGTTGGGCGAGCGTTTCGGTGAGCGGATCGCCCGCCATGCGTGCGCGGTCCTTCTCGGTGGTGATCAGCGACAGGCCTTGCTCATCCGCCTCCATTAACAACCCGGCGGCTTCCTCGGCCGTGAAGCGATGATGGTCTGGGAAAGCCGTGCGCTGCGCGATTTCAATGCCGGCTTCCGAAACGCTCGCGAAGAACTTCTCGGGATCGCCGATGCCGGCGAATGCGAGCACCTTGCGGCCGTGCAGGTCGGCCACCGCCGCGAGATCGGGCTTCAGCCGCCCGTGCCAGACGGCAAGTCCGCGCGCGCGCGCCTCGGCGACGACGTCGCGCGCGCCCGTCTCTTCGCCGACAATGAGCAGCGCATCGCAGCGCGCCATCTGCGCGCGCAATGGGGCGCGCAACGGCCCGGCCGGGAAAACACAGCCGTTGCCGATGCCGCGCCGGCCGTCGACGACCGCGAGGGTGAAATCCTTGGCAAGTGCGCCGTTCTGCAAGCCGTCATCCATGATGACGACGCCGGCGCCTTGCGCTTGCGCGGCAGCGGCGCCCGCCACGCGATCGCGCGCGATGATGGTCGGCGCGGTGCGGGCCAAAATGAGCGCCTCGTCGCCGACCTCCGTGGCACGGTCGGCATGCGCATCGACGCGCTTGGGTCCGGCGAGACTGCCGCCATAGCCGCGGCTCAGGCAAAACACGCGCTCTCCGGCCTCAGCGAGCATATGCGCCAGCGCGATTGCGGTCGGCGTCTTGCCGGCGCCGCCGAGCGTGAAATTGCCGACGCACAAAATGGGCACGCTCGCGCGCGCACCCGGCCGGCGCATGCGCCGCGTCGCGATGGCGCCGTAGAGACCGGCCAGCGGCGCGAGCAGGCTCGCCGCGAGCCCCGCCTTGCGCCACCAGAAGGCCGGTTCACGCATGCTCGTTCTGCTGCCTCAGTTGCAACTGCATGAGATAGGGATCGAGCGCGTGCAGCGTGCGCTCGAGCGCGCCGCCGAGACCCTCCACTGTTCGACGCGCCGCCGCTGCCACGCGTTCGCGTGCTTGCGGCTGCGCCAACAAGGCGCCCAAGGCGGCCGTCAGCCGTTCGCCGTCGCCGACCGCTTCAGCGCCACGCGCAGCGCCGAGCGCGCCGTAGATTTCGGCGAAATTCGCGACATGCGGCCCGTGCACGATGGCGGCGCCGAGCTTGGCGGCTTCGATCGGGTTCTGTCCGCCGTGCGGGACGAGCGAGCCGCCGATGAACACCACCGGCGCCACGCGGTAGATCAGGCCGAGCTCGCCCAAAGTGTCGGCGATATAGATGTCGGTCGAACGCTTCGGCATTTCGCCGGCCGAGCGCAAGGCCACATGCAGGCCGGCCGCGGCCGCGAGTTCCGCGATTGTGCGCCCGCGGTGCGGATGGCGCGGCGCGATGATCGTCAACAGGCCGGGGAAATTCGCCTTGAGCCGCCGATGCGCCGCGATCATCAATTCGTCTTCGCCCGGATGGGTGGAGGCGGCGGCGATCAGCGGTCTCCGCCCGGTCGCCATTTGCAGTTCGTCGAGCCTCACCGCGTCGGCGGGCGGAGCCGGCACGTCGAGCTTGAGATTGCCGGTGGTCACGACATTGGGCGCGCCCAGATCGGCCAGGCGACGGCCGTCGGCCGCCGTTCGTGCCAGGCACAGGTCGAAGCGTTGCAACAGAGCGACAATGGCGGAGGGCAGCCGGTTCCATCGGCGGAACGAGTTTTCCGACAGCCGTCCGTTGACCAGGACCATCGGCACGTCGCGCCGCGAGCTCTCGATGACCATGTTCGGCCAAAGATCCGATTCGACGAAAAGCGCGAGGTTCGGCTGCCAGTAGTCGAGAAAACGCCGCACGAAGCGCGGCACGTCGAGCGGCACGAATTGGTGAATAACCCCCGGCGGCAACCGTTGCTCCGCGATGTCGCCCGAACTCACGGTGCCGGAGGTCACCAGCACGTCGACCTCGCGGGCGCGGATGCGTTCGATCAGCGGCAAGACGCTCGTCAGTTCGCCGACGCTGGCGCTGTGCAGCCAGACCAAGGGGCCCGGCGGTCGTTCGCTGCTGGCCTCGCCGCGCCGCTCGCAGAAGCGCTCGCGGTGCTCCTTGCCGTGCTTGCGCCGCTGGGCCAGGAGGAGCGGTACGAGCGGCGTCGCGGCCGCCGACAGCAGGCGGTAGGTGCGCAAGGACGCCGGCAGCCGGTCGGTCACGGGGCGGCGCTCCCGGTCCGGTCGACCATGTCGTAGGCGCGCCTGGTCAGCCGGTTGAGTTCCCGCTCGAGCGATTGGCGGGCGGCCTCGAGCGCCGCGTTGTCGGCGTCCTGCGGCACGGTAATGCCCTCTTCCAGCGTCGCCAGCGCCACCCGGCTGAACGGCAGATTGACAGCCGTGCGATCCCAGTTGCTCAGCTCGACGCGCCGGCTCGAGGCGATCGCCACCGGATAGATCGGCCGGCCGGAATGCTGCGCCAGCTTGACGATGCCCATGCCGGCGACGCGGGCCACTTTGGGGATGTCTGCGGTCATCGCGACACTATAGCCCTCGGCGAGGGCGTCGAGCATTTCCTTGAAGGCGGCCGGGCCGCCCTTACGGTGGAACTCGCCGTTATGCGAGCCGGAGCCGCGGATGGTGCCGATGCCCAGCCGTTCCGCGGCGCGCGCATTCACCTCGCCGTCGCGGTGGCGCGAGATCAGCACCTTGGCGCGATGGCTCGGGTTGTTCGGGTTCTTGATGAACGGCGCCAGGAAATGCTGCCCATGCCACATGGCGATGATCAGGGGCATCTCGGCCCGCTCATAGATATCGGCCGGTTCGATCACCACCCGGCTGGTGTTCCAGACCAGGCGCAAATACCACGCGCCGAACGCACCCATGGCGTTCTGGAATCCGGGCGACGATACGATCCGCTTGAGAGTCGGCATCGGCGCCCTTAGTGCTGCTTGGCTGCGAATTGGATCGGCATTTCGATTTTCAGATCTAGGCGGTCGCTTGCGGGTCGAGCAGGCGATGCAGGTGCACGATGAAATAGCGCATATGGGCGTTATCGACGGTCTGTTGCGCCTTCGCTTTCCAGGCGATATAGGCGCTCGCATAGTTGGGATAGACACCGACGATGTCGACGCGATCGAGATCCTTGAATTCGACGCCGCCGAGATCGGTGAGCTCGCCGCCGAAGACAAGATGCAGGAGCTGTTTCGGTTTTGCAGAGTCGGGCATGGCTTGACCTGTGCGGAAGGAGCCCCGGCGGAAACGTAAAAGGACCTTGCGGCCTCTTGGTTCGTATTTGCGACTTTAGGCGAGTTCGACCATCCGGTCGCGGACCAGATCGACGATCGCACCGTGGCGGGCCGGACCGGCGGCAATGAGCGCGCCATGCACGACGTGAGGCCGATTATAGCAGAGCGCCCGCCCGGCGAAGTCGGTCATTACCCCGCCGGCTTCGTGCACCAAAAGATCGGCCGCCGCAAGGTCCCAATCGTGGCTCCCGCCCGAGGCGAACGCGCAGTCGAACTCGCCTTGCGCCACGCGGGCAAGACGCAAGGCCAGCGAATGCACTTTCGGCTGGGGCAGGATGCCGCGGCCGAGAGTTTCGAGCCGGTCGAGGGCGCGCTTCGGCCCGGCGAGCTTGGCGCCGGCGAGGCCCTCGCCGGCATTGGCGCGAATGGAATTGCCGTTGAGCGTCGCGCCGTGGCCGCGCACGGCGAGGAACATCTCGTCCGTAACCGGCGCATAAAGAGCCGCCACGGCTGGCCGGCCGCCTTCCACCAGCGCCACCGAAATGGTCCAGTCGACGCGGCCGGAGATGAAGGCGCGGGTGCCGTCGATCGGATCGACGATCCAAGTCCGCTCCGTGGCGCGCGCCGCGGGGCTGTCTTCCGTCTCTTCCGACAGCCAGCCTGCGTCCGGTGTCAGCGCCGTCAGCCGACCGCGCAAGAGATCG
>JAKAHJ010000094.1 GCA_021815055.1 Pseudomonadota bacterium
AGCGCTGACCGTCGCCTTGACGCTGCCGGTCCATGCGCTGCTGGCGCTCGTGACGATCCTGGCGTGCCTGGCGGTCGGGACCCTCGCGCCGCTCGTGCCTGGGCGGGCGCGGCCCTTCCGCCGGCGCCGGAGCGGCACCGGCTTCGGCGGGCACCGAGGAGGCCGCGGCGGCTTCGGCCGCTTGCGGCGGCGCCTGCTGCGGACGCTGCGGACGGCGCGGCCGATGCGGGCGGCGCTCGTTGCGATCGCTGCGGCCACCCGGCCGCCAGACATCGATAAAGGCCGGCTCGTCGGGCTTTTTCAGCTCGGCGGTCTGTTCGAGGATCTCGGCATCGGCCACCGGTGCTTCCGCCGGCGCGGCCTCGACGGCCGGCGCCTCGACCGGAGCCTCCGCAGACGCGGCCTCGACGGCCGGCTCGGCAGGAGTCTCGACTTCGGACGCCTGCTCGGTAGCAGGCGAAGTCTCGGCGGCTGCCTCGGGCGCGGGCGCCGGTTCCGGCGGTTTGGGCCGGCGATCGAGACGGTAGCCGAGCGAGCGCAGGATGGAGGCGAAGTCTTCGCCCGAGGCGCCGGTGAGCGAGGTCATGGCGCCGGTGACGAGGAAGCCGCGGCCGTCGAAATAACCGTCCGGTTTCCCGCCCGGCGCGCTCTCGCGCCAGGACAGCGCCGGACGGATCAGATCGGCGAGCCGCTCCAGAATGTCGACGCGCACCGCGCGGTCGCCGCAGATGCGATAGCCGGAAGTGCGGTAGAGCGGCTTCGGCGTCTCCTTGTCGACCGGGATCGAGGTGCGGCCGGACGACGCCAGATGCAGCAATTCGCCGATTCCCCTGGCGTCCGGGCTTTCGTGCTTGAGCGCCCAGAGCTGGGTGGCGAGCGCGCGCGGCGCCGGCTTCATCAGCGCGGGCATATAGATGTGGTAGGCGCCGAAGCGCACGCCGTATTTGCGCAAGGTGGCGCGCGCCGGCTGATCGAGGCCCTTGACCTCTTCGGCGACCTTCTGCCGTTCCAAAACGCCGAGCGCTTCCACGAGCTGGAACGCGATGCCGCGCGCAATGCCGGTGACGTCCTCGGCCAGCGAAATCGTGAACAGCGGCGCCAGCAGTTTTTCGATGTGGGTCTTGAGCCAGAGGTCGAGCCGCGTCTGCACCAGTTCGCGTGACGGCCCGCTCAGATGCTCGTCGGCGACGATGCGCAGGCGCGGGCGCAGCACGTCGTCGCCGGGCAACAGCTTGCCGACCAAAGCGCCGAGCCAGCGCACTGCGCCGTCATTGGCCAGCACGATCTGATCGGTCGCGGCATGCGAGAGCCGCGTCGCACGGTTTTCGATCTCGACCGCGAGCACCTTCTGCGCGGCGGCATTGAGCGCCTTGGCTTCCGAGCCCGCGGCGGACGCGTCGGGCGCGAACATGAATCCGTCGAGCCTGCCGAGCACATGGCCTTCGACAGTGACCTCGCCGGCCTTTCCGATTTCGGTTTCGAGCATCGCGTTCTCTCGCAACCGCCGCATCAAGACGCTGGTGCGGCGGTCCACGAAACGCTCGGCCAAGCGTTCGTGCAGTGCATCGGACAGCTTGTCCTCGATCGCACGGGTGACCCCCTGCCAGTGCTCCGGATCGGCAAGCCAATCCGGCCGATTGGCAACGAAAGTCCAAGTCCTGACATGCGCGATCCGGTTGGAGAGAGTGTCGATGTCGCCATCGGTCCGGTCGGCCAGCGCAACCTGACGAGCGAACCAATCGGTGGGGATGTTACCCTCTCGCGAGAGAAATCCATAGAGGGTCACGATCAATTCGGCATGGGTCGCGGGCGCGATCTTGCGATAATCGGGAACCTGGCACACGTCCCACAACCGCGCGACCGCGGCCTGGTTGCGCGCGAGCGCGCGCACATCTTCGTCGCGCGCCGCGTGGTCGAGCACGAGAATGTCTTCGGCGATCGGCGCGCGGGTCAGTCCCGGCTCGCTCGGGACCATGGCGAGCGAAGCCTGCAGCGCGCCGATCGAGACAAAATCCAGCGCGGAATTACGCCATTGCAGCATGCGCACCGGCTCGAAGCTGTGGCTTTCCAAGGCCTGCACCAGTTCCGGCTCGAACGGATCGCAGCGGCCGGTGGTGCCGAACGTACCGTCGCGCGTGGCGCGGCCGGCGCGGCCGGCGATCTGCGCGAGCTCGGCCGGATTGAGCCTTCGGAATTGATAGCCGTCGAACTTGCGATCGGAAGCGAAAGCGACGTGATCGACATCGAGATTGAGCCCCATGCCGATGGCGTCGGTCGCCACCAGGTAATCCACATCGCCCGACTGGTAGAGCGCGACCTGCGCATTGCGCGTGCGCGGGCTGAGCGCGCCGAGCACGACGGCGGCGCCGCCGCGCTGGCGGCGGATCAGTTCGGCGATGGCGTAGACCTCTTCCGCCGAGAAGGCGACGATGGCGGAGCGGCGCGGCAGCCGCGTGATCTTCTTCTCGCCGGAGTAAGTGAGCATCGACAGCCGCGGGCGGCTGACGATATTGGCGCCGGGTAAAAGCTTCTCGACCATCGGCCGCATGGTCGCGGCACCCAGCACCAGCGTCTCCTCGCGCGCGCGCGTGTTCAGCATGCGGTCGGTGAAGACGTGGCCGCGCTCGAAATCCGCCCCTAATTGGATTTCGTCGACCGCCATGAAGGCGACGTCGAGATCGCGCGGCATGGCCTCGACGGTGGAAACCCAATAGCGCGCGTTCGGCGGCTTGATCTTCTCTTCGCCGGTGACGAGCGCGACGTTCGCTTCGCCCATCTTGGCGACGATCTTGCCATAGACCTCGCGCGCCAAGAGGCGCAGCGGCAGCCCGATCACGCCGGAGGAATGCGCGAGCATGCGCTCGATGGCGAGATGGGTCTTGCCGGTATTGGTGGGACCGAGCACCGCGGTCACGCCGGCGCCGCGGGCTTGCGCGGAGCGGCTACGCGGTGGAGAGAAACTGATGGCCATTACGCATCCAGACTGACGGAGGACTTGGCGCCCCTGCTTGACGAGAGCCTTCCTGTATCACAATGCGACCAGAAACACGCGCGCGGTTAAGCTCTGGAACGGGGCCGGAACGAATCGCGCCCGAATCGCTGAAATGCGGCCAGTCGGATTTCGTTCACGACGACATATAGGCGCCTTTCCGCACGCCACTACCAGACCTGTTGCGGACCCGGTTTCGGCAACCCGAAATTCCCTGCCATTTGTTAATGGCGCCCACGATCCGGGACACGTGCCGGCCGGATGCGTCCGCGCCGGCAATGCGGAGTGCGAGAGCACCAAGCAGCGCCGCGACAGGCCTGCTGTACCACAATGCGACGGCGGCAGCGCGAGCGATTAAGCATCGGAACGAGTCTGGAACAAATCGCGCCCGAATCGCTGACCGGTCGCGTGTATGGATTCGTTCACGGCGACATCTGGCGATGGCGACGCACCAGGCCACCAGATCGGGTAGAGCGACGCCGATCCCGCGGCCATTCCGGACCGGCAAAGGTTAACGCAGGCTGGATTCCGCTTCGCCCGAAGAGTCAAGCGCCGGCCGAAGCTGGCACCGCCCGGACACTTCGCCGCAATTCCGGCGCGACGTACCCCATTTGGGGGGTGCACGGCCGCGAAATTACGGTAAATTAACTCCCGCGAAAGGACGCAGACAATTTTCCTGGGGAGGATATTGACATGTTTCGTTCGACCATGACCGCTCTGGCGGTCCTTTTCGTCAGCACCGCCGGCGCTACGGCTGCAAACTTTCCGTTCTGGTACGGCGGCGCGGTCGTCGATTCGGTGACAGCGCAATGCGCGAATGGGGGGTTCGTCGTAGCCAAGGACTACATGCCGAGCACCTACCGCGCCAAAACAGGCATCGCGGGCGAACCGCAAAATCCCGGCATCAATTTCTATCGCGGTCTTTCAACCTATGCGTATTTCCGCACGTCCGGAAATCCAAGCACCATGAACGGCAGCGGCCAGGGCAAGGGCTATCTCATTCGCGGCAATGTCACGACCATCCCGAACCCGTCGCAACAGCCCTACAATTTTACGTTCAACTTCAATGTGACACCGACGACCATCACCACGACGACGCAGACCGTCACCATCGACGGCACGATCGGCAACTGGCGCAATGTCGCCGGCTGCACCGTTACGTTCCGTGCGGCCTATCGACTGGGTGCCTGGCAGTAATAACGGCTTTAAAAAAACCGCGCCGGATAACCCTGGCCGGGAGTCATTCCCGGCCATTCTTGTTTCAGTCGAGGCGAGCGTGGCTCGCGGTAGCCGCCGAGGCGAACGGGATCGTGCCGGCTCGATCGTCATCGCATGGATGTGAACTGGTGTGGCCAGCGGTTCGGTCTCTTTATAATTGTAATATGCCGTCCTTCGCTGTATATTTTTTTCGGGGCGGCAGGCGACGAAAATTTTGCCTTCGTACATGGTGCGCAACGCGTTGGCGTTGAGCGTGCGTGAAGTGCAATGTCCAATGTCCGGCCGATTGGGCCGGCATTTCGCCGCCCGAAGACCGCCTCTGAAGTCACGCGGAGGGGCGAGTCATGCTGAACAATCTCAAGACAGGGACGGCGTTCGCAATCGCGCTTTTATCGATAGCACCGTGGTTGATGTCGCCGGACGCAAGTCGGGCCGACGAGGCTGCGGCACAGGCAGCGGCGACGGCCGACAGTGGTCACGGATCGAGCTCGGCAGCGGGTGTGCGCGCGTCGGTCGCCGCCGGAATGCGCCTTCCCCAACTGGCCGAGTCGCCAGGCGAGGTGCCGATAGGCACCGAATTCCCGCCCGATGTACTGCAACGGCTCAAGGAGCAGCAGGCGATGCAAGCGCCCGCGACTACCGAATCGCCGGTGCTGCTGAAGGACGGCGCGGCATCCCCCGCCGGCAACGCGCCCGCATCCAATGCGCCCGCACCGGTTTCGAATTTTGCCGGCATCCCCTACACGGGTTGGATCCCGCCCGATCCGCACATGGCCGCCGGCCCGTCCGATCTTCTCGTCGCGGTGAATTCGACATTCCGCATTTACAACAAGAGCGGCGGCCAGATATTCAACTCGACGCTGCTCAGTTGGTTTTCCAATGTCCTGCCATCGAACACGTCGGGCATCAATGTGTTCGATCCTTGGGTACTCTACGATCAGCTAAGCGGCCGTTTCATCATGCTCGCGCTCGCCAAGCGCGACAGCGACAAGTATTCGCGTTTCCTGATCGCCGTGTCCGACAATAATACCGCGGCCGGCAACTGGTGCCTGTTCTCGCTCGATGCGAAGGTCAACGGAAGCAAAAACACCAACAACTGGGCCGACTATACCAAGGTCGGCGTTACCACCAATGCCGTCGTGCTCAGCGCCAATATGTTCGCGTTCGGCGGCGGGTTCCAATACACCAAAATGCGTTTCATTTCGAAGGCGAAACTGTACGCCAGCAATTGTCCGGGACTCCCGTGGTGGGATTTCTGGAATCTGCGCAACGCGGACAATAGTGCGGCCTTCACAATTCAACCCGCGCATAGCTACGTGGGCTCCACCACCGGCTATGGGCTCAACTCCTATTCCGGCGGCGGCAACAAGTTGACGCTGTGGCGTTACATAACGCCGAACAACATCAATCCGAATAGCCCGACACTGACGCGCCAGACCACGCTGTTGCCGTCCGCCTACAGCCTGGCGCCGAACGCGGTTCAGAAAGGCTCCGCGACGGCGATCAATACCGGGGACGCCCGGCTGCTCAATCTTATCTATCGCGGCAATGGGCTATGGTCGGCCCACACGGTAGGCTGCAACTGGACGGGAGATACCGCCACGCGGTCCTGTATCCGCTGGTACCAGATCAACCCCGGCGCGGGCACCATCCTTCAGCAGAGGAGCTTCGGTGCCTCCGGTTTTCATTACTACTATCCCGCGATCGTCGCCAACAATGCCGGCACGCGCGGCAACGCCGTGATCGTCTTCAACCGGTCGGGCCCTAGCGAATATGCGGGCATCCGCTACACGGGACGTCGCACCGGCGATGCCGTCAATACGCTCCAGGGCAGCGCTCAGTTGCGCGCGGGCCAAGGCTGCTATGTCCGCACGGACAGCATAGGACGCAACCGCTGGGGCGACTACAACGGCGCGGCCGTCGATCCGGCGAACGCCAATCGCACCTGGATCTTTAGCGAGTACGCCTCGGGTACCAGCGCCACTTGCGGGAACAATGTCTGGGGCACGCACGTTGGCCAGACGACGTGGTAGCCCGGCGATCGGCGGCTGCCGTGAAAACAAGGCACTCGCCAGGGAGCAACGGACGACTTGAAGAATGCTCCATATAAGTGCAGGCAACGGTCCGCCGGGTGGCGGGCCGTTGTCTACCTGTTGTGCTCAATATGTTTCACGCCCGTGTTTTCGTTGGTACAAGCCGACGAATCGCAGGGTCAGCCCGGCGTGTCCGGGCCGGGCGCTCGCGAAAAGACCGTTCCGTCGAAGCAAACCGGCGGGTCGGGATTGACCGCACGGCCGCGGGAAGCGCCGCTCGGAACGGAAGTGCCGCCGCAAGAGCTGGAACAGCGCAAACGAGAGATCGAACGACACCCGCCGCCGGGGCCAAAGCCCCAACCCGACCGCGCACGATGACCGGCGAACCGACGAACCACATGACGGGGTCATGGCCAAGGTCCGCGGCGAAACGCTGCCTCACTGCGCTTTGACACCGTTCAGCGATGCCCGGCTTGGACCCGGCAGCGCGACGAATTGATTGGCCTGGACCACGGCCTCGCCGATCGGGGTCGGACCTTGCGCGCGGAACGGCACCAGCACGCGCGTCCCGGCCATGGGCGCGAACCAGATCTCCATCGCGCGCAATTTGGTGATGTAGCGGATGGCCGAGCGCGACGGGATGAAGCCGGCGACCGGCTTGAAATGGACCGAACAGACCACGACCGGCCCGGCATAGCCCTTCTCCGCCTTCACATGATCCATGCGCTTGTAGGCGAGCTCGAGGTCATAGCGCAGCCGCCCGTCGAAAATCGGCAGCGTGCGGTCGCAGACCTCCGGCTTGAGCGGATCGCCACTGCCGGGCGAGCGCAGCAGCATCGCCGTCATCGGATCGGTGACGCCGTGACGATGCGCTTCGGTAACGGGCAGCCGTTCGGGGTCGTGGTCGGTGGGCGGCTCGACCTTGAACGCCTTAACGTTGCCATTGGCGATCGAAAGACGGACTTCGTCGCTGTTTTTGCGCGTGGTGATGGTAGCGGCGTAGACCGACGACATGAGCTTGCCGGTCCCGTTGACCGTCCCCTTGGCCGCGCTGGTACCCCTGCCGCTGGTGAAGACCCGCATCAGCCCGGTCGTGAACCCGCTCGCCGCCGCCGAGTAGCGGGTGTCCCCGATGTCGATCACCCAGGTTCCGCTGCCGACGGGGATGCCGGCAAGCGAGGCGGTATAGCGCGCATCGAGCTTGCCCTGGGCGCGGACGACATCGGGCGATCCGGCCGCCGCCAGCGCCAGGACGCCGGCGGCTGCGAGCGTGTCTCGACACCATCGCCGCAATGCCCGCACAATACCTCCCGCGCTCCCAAGGGCCACGGAATTCCGTAACCCGGCGCCCGATCGATAGCCAGCCGCACGAACCGGCACGCAAGCACCTCCCGGCATCCGCGATGCTTCACCGCACAGTCTTGACCAGGCGATGCCGGCCGATGGCCGACGGCACCTGCTAAGTCGGCGGGAAATTAAGTCGAATCTTTGGTGGCGGGGTTGCTCGCCCGGCCACGGGCGGGCCCAGGTCCGGGCGAAAACCGCTACTGTCGGGCGAAAACCGCTACTTGACGCGTGTTTCCCCGCTCTCTATACGTCCGGCCTTCATAAGCAAAGACGATGACCGGATGGACCGGGGCAGCCGCGCCGGCGCTTTTTCGAGGATTTGAGACCCATGTCGTGGCGTTGCGATCTCACGGGCAAGGGGCCGCTGGTCGGCCACAAAGTGAGCCACTCGAATATCAAGACCAAGCGGCGTTTCATGCCGAACCTGCAGAACGTCACGCTGAGCTCGGACGCGCTCGGCCGCAGCTTCCGCGTGCGGGTGTCGACCAACGCGCTCAAGAGCGTGGATCATCGCGGCGGCCTCGACGCCTTCCTGCTCAAGGCCAAGGACGCCGAACTCGCGCCCAAGATGCTCGAGGTCAAGCGCCAGGTCGTGAAGAAGCTCGAAGCCAAGGCGAGCGCTTAGCTGTCATTCCGGGGCGCGAGCGCATGAGCGCGTTTACGCGCGTCTTCGACGCGCTATGCGAGCGAACCCGGAATCCATACTGCCTGTCTATTTTGTTATTTCGGCGTAGAGATCAATCCAGTCCGGATTGTTCTCTTCGATCAGCGCGATTTTCCAATCGCGTCGCCATTTTTTGATTTCCTTCTCGCGCTCAATCGCATTGGTCGGATCGTCATAAATTTCAAACCACACCAGACGAGTGACATCATATCGCGACGTGAATCCGCGAACGGCCTTCGACTTGTGTTCGTACACACGGCGAATCAAATCGTTCGTTACGCCCAAGTAGAGCGTGCCATGCTTTCCACTAGCCAGGAGGTAGACGTACATATCGCAGCACAGGGATTATGGATTCCGGGTTCGGCGCTTCGCGCCGCCCCGGAATGACGCTATTCCACCAGCGTGAACTGCAGCAGCAGGTTGCGCTGAAGCACCGAAAAATTGTCGTCCGACACCAGCGTCAACACGGTCTCGCCGGCCGCGTTGCGATGGACGGCGATGCCTTCCATGTTGTCGATCTGATAGGCGAGATCGGCCACGATCAGCGTCTTGCCGTCGACCAGCCGCTTGGGCGCGATGCTCGAAAGCGGCAGGCGGCGGATGCGCATCGCCACCCCGCGCGCCGGCGAATAGTGTCGCTCCAGGATCAAGAGATCGCCGGGCGGCAGGATGGTGCAGTCGCTCACGTCGAAATCGTCGCTGCGCTTGATCGAAAAACGCACAACCTCGCCTTTGCCGCCCGGGAGCACAAAGGCCCGGAGATTGCCGGCGGCATCGAGACTTTCCTCGGTGATGGCAATCAGAGCGCCTGCATGGGCGGGGCCCTTCGGCGGCGCGGCCAGGCATTCCAGGCTCTTGTTGTTTTTGAACGTCTTGAAATCCGCCGGCACGGGCATCGGCTCGCCGCGCGCCGCCAGGCCGTCGCGGCGGATGTCGAAGCGCATGATGCGCTCGACCCGTTCGATGCCGACATAGAACAACCCGTCGCGCTCGGTCAGCGATTCCACATCGTACCAGCCGTGCGCAGCGAGCGGCTTGCCGTCCGAGCCGAGGATCGGCGCGATTTCGATGTCGGCGATGCCATTGGGCGTGCCGTCGCGATAGAGGATGCGCCCGCGCAGCCAGGAGCCGCGGTCGGTGACGGCGAGGAAATGCGCGCCGTCCGGCTCCATGTGGATGCCGGATATGCCGCCGAAGGCCTCGTTCTTCGAGGTCAGCGCGAGGCCGCCGCGGAATTCCAGCGCCCCGAAGCGCACGCGCGTGGGGTCGCGATTGTCGAAGGACGCGATCGTCGTGGCCGCGACCGCGATAGGCGCCGGCGCGGACGCATAGCGCTGAGCGCCGGCGATCGCAAACGCGCCGATGGCGACGGCGAGCGTAGCGAACAGCGACGCGGCGGCGAGCCAGCGGCGGCGCGGCGATCTCAAGCGATGCGCCTCCGCAGGCGCGGGCTCGGCTGCCCGGCGGCGGCGTGATGCTCTTCGAACAGCTCGGCCAGCTTCTCGGTCATGGCGCCGCCCAGTTCCTCCGCATCGACGATCGTCACCGCACGGCGATAGTAGCGCGTCACATCGTGCCCGATGCCGATGGCGATCAGTTCGACCGGCGAGCGCGTCTCGATCTCCTCTATCACCCAGCGCAGATGGCGCTCGAGATAATTGCCGGGATTGACCGAGAGCGTGGAGTCGTCGACCGGCGCGCCGTCGGAGATCATCATCAGGATCTTGCGCTGCTCGGGCCGCGCCAGCAGGCGCTTGTGCGCCCAGTCGAGCGCCTCGCCGTCGATGTTCTCTTTTAGGAGACCTTCGCGCATCATCAGGCCGAGATTCTTGCGCGCGCGCCGCCAGGGCGCATCGGCCGCCTTGTAGACGATGTGGCGCAGATCGTTGAGCCGGCCCGGATTGGCCGGCTTGCCGGCGGTGAGCCAATGCTCGCGCGACTGTCCGCCCTTCCAGGCGCGCGTGGTGAAGCCGAGGATCTCGACCTTCACGCCGCAGCGCTCGAGCGTGCGGGCGAGAATGTCGGCGCAGGTGGCGGCGACCGTGATCGGGCGCCCACGCATCGAGCCGGAATTGTCGAGCAGCAACGTGACCACGGTGTCGCGGAACTGGGTGTCCTTCTCCCATTTGAAGGACAAGGGATGCATCGGATCGATGACGATGCGCGACAGCCGCGCCGGATCGAGCAGGCCTTCCTCGAGGTCGAATTCCCAGGAACGGTTCTGCTGCGCCATCAGCCGGCGCTGCAGCCGGTTGGCGAGGCGCGCGACCACGCCTTGCAGATGGGAGAGTTGCTTGTCGAGATAGCCGCGCAACCGGTCGAGCTCTTCCGGCTCGCACAGGTC
>JAKAHJ010000095.1 GCA_021815055.1 Pseudomonadota bacterium
AGGGCTTTCCCGAAAGTTATGATCTGTCTGCGCTGCTGCGCTTCCTCACCGACGTCAAGGCGGGGAGGCGCCCGGTGCGCGCGCCGGTCTATTCGCATCTCACCTACGACGTCACGCCCAACCTCTCGGTCGAGGTCGACCGGCCCGACATTCTCATCGTCGAGGGGCTGAACGTGCTGCAGACCGGCCGTCTCCCCAAAGAAGGCAAGGCGATTCCCTTCGTATCGGACTTCTTCGACTTTTCGGTTTATCTCGATGCCGACGAAGATGTGCTCAAATCCTGGTATGTCGACCGCTTTCTGACGCTGCGCGGGACTGCGTTCCGCGATCCGAAATCCTATTTCCATCGCTATTCCAGGCTGTCCGACGCGGAAGCGATTGCCACCGCGTCGTCGATCTGGGAACGTATCAACCTGGTCAACCTGCACGAAAACATCATCCCGACCCGCCAGCGCGCCGATCTCATTCTCAAAAAAGGCGAAAGCCATCTGGTCGAGGAAGTCGCGCTCAGGAAGCTGTAGTTGGCCGGCGATCTGCCGTGCCTCAATCTCAGCCGTCATCACCCGCGAAAGCGGATGATCGAGTAAACGCAGGGTTCGCGATTTTGCCGAAGCGTCTTTGGTTACTGGTTCGTCCGCTTTCGCGGACGATGACGCTGAATGGTCGGCAGCGCCGTGCCTCGTACTGCGTATCTTACGCCGCTCTTCGGCTCAGATCGAAGTGCTCGAAATAGCGCTTCTGGATCACCGACACCGGCAGCACCACCAGCACATCGGTGGTGCCGAATTCATGGTCGACCACCGCGCCGTCGCCGATATAGGCCCCTAACCGCAGATAGCCCTTGATCAGCGGCGGCAGCGCGCGCAGCGCCTCCTTCGGATCGACGGCTTCCTTCGACATCCGGTTCATCTCGACGTAGCGCTCGGGTAGCGCCCGCGCGCGCCAGGGTTCCGGCGCCGGCGCATGGTGATGCAGGAAAGACAGCGGCAGCGCCAGCCGCCGCGGGTCGGTGCCGTCGAGGCTTGCGCAGCCGATCATGACGTCGCAGCGATTCTGCAGGATGTAGGCATGGATGCCGTGCCACAGCAGTTCGACCGTGCGCTTGTTGCGATAGGGCTCGAGCACGCAGGAGCGGCCGAGCTCGAGGAATTGCAGATGGCGATGGCGCGCGATCAGCGAATCGATGGCGAATTCGCCGGCGGTGTAAAAGCCGCCGTGCTCCTCGGCCAGCGACTGCCGCAGCAGCCGATAGGTGCCGACCACGGCCGGACGGCTCTGCACGCCGTCCCGCGCGGCATGGTCGAGCACCAGGAGGTGGTCGCAGATCGCGTCATAGGCGTCGACATCGCGGCGCGCGAACAGCCGCCCCGGGTTCGGGATCGCCGAACCTTCCTGGTAGAAAACCTGGTAGCGCAGCTTCTGCGCCTGCCGCACCTCGGCGGCGGTCTGCGCCAGCCGGACCTCGAGCGAGCCGATGCGGCCGAGCGTCTGCGATGGCCGGTGCGCGCGCGCGGCAAAGGCCTGCAGGCCGCCATAGGCCTGCAGCGTGGAGATCAGCCCAGGCGTTCCGTTGCCGCCCGGGATGGTGCGGAAGCGCTCGAATAGTTTGCGCGACGGATGAATACGGCTTGCCATGGCTCTCTTGGCCCCCTGCGGCAACAAACACGCCGTTAGCGCCGAAATGGCTTCGAATCGCTCGTATTTGTGCCGACAGTCCCTAGAACATGAGCCGGATACGGATTTATGACAATCTGGGCAAAGTTCCGCTACGCCGCAAGTGCCGATATCGTGCGGTGGATAATCTCAAGTATATCGCGCAGCCGCTCGCGGTCGAGCGGTTTGACCAGCAGATTGTCCATGCCGGCGGCAAGTGCCGTATCGCGGTCTTCGGAAAAGGCATTGGCGGTGAGAGCGACGATCGGAGTCCGCCGCTGTCCGGGCGCGGCCGATGCCGCGGCCTCCTCCTCCAGGGAGCGGATGCGGCGCGTCGCTTGCAGCCCGTCCGCGCGCGGCATCTGCACGTCCATCAGGATCAGGTCATAAGGACTGCCGGCGGCGCGCGCGGCAAGCCATGATTCGACCGCGGCGTCGCCGTCGCGGGCGATGGTCGGCCGATGGCCGAGCCGCGCCAGCAGCGCGCGTGCCAGCAAGGCGTTGATCTCGTTGTCCTCGGCCACCAGGATCGACAACCCTTTTTCCGGCACGGCGGCGCCGTTGGCCTCGGCGACCGCTTCGTCGGCCGCTTCCGCCACGGCTTGTTCGAAAGCGTCTTTCACCGACAACCGGGCGGCGAGGGACGCGGCGCGCACCGGCTTGACCAGATAGCTGGTGAATCCCGCCGCCTTCAGCGCCGGCAGTTCATGCCGTTCCGCCGGCTGGATCAGCACGATGCGATGCGGCACGTCGAGCTTGCCGAGACCGCCGCGTGCGATCAGGGCCGCGGCCAGCGGATAGTCGACCAGCAGCGCATCCCAGCGGCGTTCCGGCAGCAGCGCAAAAGCGGCCTTTTCGTCAGTGGCGGCACAGGTTCTGGCGCCCCAGCGGCCGAGCCGGCGCGCGAGCAGCGAGGCTTCGATCTCGGCCGCAGCGACGATCATCACCGCCTGGCCGGTGAGGTCGGGAACGGCGAAACCCGCCTGCTGCGCCTCGGGCGCCGCGCGCAGCGGTACCGTGAAGCTGAAACTCGCGCCGGCGCCGAGGGCACTCTCGACCGCGATGCAGCCGTCCATGCGCTCGACGATGCGTTTGGAGATGGCGAGGCCGAGCCCGGTGCCGCCGAACTTGCGAGTGGGCGAGGCGTCGGCCTGTTCGAAGTCGAGAAACACGCGTGCCTGGTCCTCGGGCGCAAGCCCGATGCCGGTGTCGCGCACCAGGAAGCGGACCTCGCCCGCGCGCGCCCCCGGCTCGACGATGACGGAGACGCCGCCATGCTCGGTGAATTTGACGGCATTGCCGACGAGATTGAGCAACACCTGCCGCAGGCGTGCCGCATCGCCCACGACTTCGAGCGGCAGCCGCTCGTCCACGAATGAGGCGATCTCGATGCCTTTGGCCTGCGCGCGCGGCGCCATGAGCTCGACGGCTTCCTCGACCAGCGTATGCACGGTGAAGGGCCGCGCCTCGATGTCGAGCTTGCCCGCTTCGATCTTGGAGAAGTCGAGAATTTCCTCGATCAGCGACAGCAGAGTCTCGCCCGATGTCTTGGCGGCCTTGGCGTAGTTAAGCTGCTCGGGCGTGAGCTCCGTATCGAGCAACAGATCGGCCATGCCGAGCAAACCGTTGAGCGGGGTACGGACCTCGTGACTGACCATCGCAAGAAAGTGCGACTTGGCGCGGTTCGCGGCTTCGGCCTGATCGCGTGCGGCATGCAGCGCCCGTTCCGCCTCGACGCGGCCGGTGATGTCGCGCCCCACGCTTTGGATTTCGGTGCCCGTTTCGCCGCGCACGATTCCCTCGCGCCAGGCGATCCAGCGCGCCGTCTCGCCATGGGCGACCTTCTGATCGTAGACGCGGGTGGCGTCGGCGACACCCGCTCGGCCGCCAGCAGCGGATCGGGCGACCTTCTGATCGTAGACGCGGGTGGCGTCGGCGAGGACAGCGGTTGCGCTTTGGTCGAGCACGGAAAGCGCCGTGGCTTGCCCGAGCAGCGTTTCGCGGCTCGCGCCGGCGAGCGTGCAATAGGCGTCGTTGGCATAGGTGATGCGGCCTTCCGCATCGCGCCGGACGATCAGGTCGCCTTGCGCTTCGAGCAGGCTGCGCGCGCGCTCTTCCGCCTCGCGCAGCTCCCGATTGCGATCGGCGAATTCTTCGAGTTTCGCTTCCAGCGTCAGCATTTTGTGGCGCATTTTGCGCTTGCGCGCCAGCAATATCGCGATCGCTGCGCAGGCAAGGGCGAACAGCGCGCCGACGCCGGTGGCGAAACTATAGGGGTCGAAATTGGGGCGCTGTATCGCGATGCCGGCCAGGAAACCGATCGCGCCAAATACGATCGCCGTGGTGACGAAGACGCTGCGGCTGAACAAGAGCAGCGCCGCCAGATTGCGCCCGGCGGTGTTTGGAGCGCGGCCGTCTGTGGTCTCGTTGTCGGATTGCATGGCCAAACTGTCCGCCCGCCGCGGCGCAGGGCGCCGGAGGGGGCCATTTGGCAGCGTTAATATTGCTATTCCATTCAACGGTAATGCGCAGCCGGGCGCATCGCGCGGTTATGGTGAAGAGCACGTTAACGGCGGGCCGGTTCACGCCGCGCGCCGCATCTCGTCGGCAAGCGCGCGGTAGGAGAGCGCTTCGGCCAGATGGACGCGCCCGACCTTCTCGGCGCCGTCGAGATCGGCGAGTGTGCGCGCGACCCGCAGCACGCGGTGATAGCCGCGCGCCGACAGCCGCATGGCGTCGGCGGCATCGCGCAGAAGCGCAAGCCCGGCTTTGTCGGCCTGCGCCACGTCCTCCAGCACCGGACCGCTTGCCTGCGCATTGGTGCGTATGTGGCCCAACCCCAGCGCGGCATAGCGCTCGGTCTGGATGTCGCGTGCGCGCGCGACGCGCGCCGCGACCTCGCGGCTGCCTTCCGACGGCGGCGGCAATATCAGGTCGGCGGCGGTCACCGCCGGCACCTCGATGTTGAGATCAATGCGGTCGATCAGCGGGCCTGACAAACGGTTCTGATAGTCGCCGGCGCAGCGGCTGTTCGGCCCGCGCCGGCAGGCAAAGCCGGGATCGTTGGCGTGGCCGCAGCGGCAGGGGTTCATCGCCGCCACCAGCATGAAGCGCGCCGGATAGGTGACGCGGTGATTGGCGCGCGCGATCGACACCTCGCCGGTCTCCAGCGGCTGGCGCAGCGAGTCGAGCACTTGCGGGGTAAATTCCGGCAGTTCGTCGAGGAACAGCACGCCGTTATGCGCGAGCGAGATTTCGCCCGGCCGTGCGCGCAGCCCCCCGCCGACCAGCGCCGGCATCGAGGCGGAATGATGCGGCGCGCGGAACGGCCGCCGGTTGGTGAGCGCGCCGCCTTCGATCTCGCCGGCGACCGAGGCGATCATGGAGACTTCCAAAAGTTCGGCTGGCGACAGCGGCGGCAGGATCGTGGGGAGCCGGGCGGCCAGCATCGATTTGCCGGAGCCGGGCGGGCCGACCATCAACAGGTTATGCCCGCCGGCGGCGGCGACCTCGAGCGCGCGTTTGGCGCTCTCCTGGCCCTTAATGTCGGCCAAATCGAGTGGCGCGCCCTCGAACTCGTGGATCTGGGGCTGCGGGCGGTTGAGCACCTGCGTGCCCCGGAAATGATTGGCGAGCTGGATCAGCGAGCGCGCTGCCACGATCTCGATTTCCGGGCTGGCCCAGGCCGCCTCGGGGCCGCAAGGCTCGGGGCAAATCAAGCCCTGGCTGCGGGAATTGGCGCCGATAGCCGCCGGCAGCACGCCGGCTACCGCCGCGATCGAGCCATCGAGATTGAGTTCCCCCAGCACGGTGAAGCCGGAGAGCGCATCCGGCGGCATGGCGCCGGTCGCCGCCATCAGGCCGAGCGCGATCGGCAGATCGTAATGGCTACCCTCCTTGGGCAAGTCGGCGGGCGCCAGATTGACGGTGATGCGGCGCGCCGGCAGCGCCAGCCCCGAGGCGATCAGCGCCGCGCGCACGCGCTCTTTCGCTTCCGAAACCGCCTTGTCGGGCAGGCCCACGATGTTGAAGGCGGGCAGCCCGGGCGCGACCTGCACCTGCACGTCGACGGCGCGGGCCTCGATGCCCTCGAACGCCACGGTGGTAACCCGCTGAACCATGCTCTGCCCCTGACCGGCTACCTAGAGTAGTAGCCGAACTTGTGGAGAGCATCAAGAACATTTGCAGAACAAAACGACTCGTCTACACTGGCGCTCGGAACCCAGGACGGGGCGGAAGCCATGATCGATCGGCAAGCGATGGAAAACGAACTTCGGCAAGCCCGGCAGGCCCGGCTCGACGCCGAGGCGGCCAATAGCGACGTCGAGGAGTTGATCTGGGAGATCCAGCACGTGCGGCTTGGCCACCAGCGCATGGTGTTCTCGATCGCGGGCTTCGACCAGGAGCCGGCGATTGCGAACTGAGGTTACCTCGTATTCATCGTCGCGACGTTAGATGACCCGCCGCCGACGTGCGAGCGTCGGGCAGATAAGGGTCGCGATCATGCGTCTGTTGCACACGTCAATTGCCTTCCTGCTGGCTGGATCGATAAGCGCAATGTCGTCGCCCGTCGTGGCGCAACCGAAGGCAAGGGTGTGGACCGTGCCGGAGGCCGGCGCGCTGCCGCGCGATGCGCACGGGATGCAGGTGCGCGAAGGCCGCGATCTCGTCACCGCGACCTATGCCCATATCGGTCCGAACGTGGCGGATGCCGCCAAGCGCTATGCGGGCAATAATCTCGCATGCGCCAATTGCCATTTGCAGGCCGGCACCAAGAAATTCGGCCTGCCGTTGTTCGGCCTATGGGGCGATTTTCCGCAATACAGCGCGCGGATCGGCGCCGCGATCAGCATCGAGGACCGCATCAATTCCTGCATGACGCGCAGCATGAACGGGCGGCCGATGCCTGCCGATGCGCCGGAAATGCAGGCGATCGTGTCCTATGTGAAATTCCTCAGCACCGGCGTCGCACCGGACCGACGATTGCCCGGCATGGGCGCTGGCCACATGCGCGAACTGAAGCGCGCGGCCGATCCCAAACGCGGCGAGCGCGTCTATGCGCACGCCTGCGCCGCCTGCCACAACACCGACGGCTCGGGCATCCGCAACAGCGCGCCCAATACGGACCTCGGCTACTTGATGCCGCCGCTGTGGGGCGCCGACAGTTTCAATGACGGCGCCGGCATGGCGCGGCTGATCAATGTCGCCAATTTCGTGCACTTCAACATGCCGCACGGCACCGACTATCTGAATCCGCAATTAAGCGTCGAGAACGCGTGGGATGTCGCAGCCTATGTCGTGTCGCAGCCGCGACCGCATAAGGTGGGCTTGAGCAAGGACTTTCCCGATCTGCTCTTGAAGCCGGTGGACGCGGCCTATGGCCCTTATGCCGACAAGTTCAGCGCGCGCCAGCACAAATACGGGCCGTTCGCGCCGATCCGCGCGGCGATCACCAAGCTCAAGCGCGAGGAAAAAACGAAGCCTCACCAGTAGCGGCCAGTTCCCCCCACGATCACCGTGATCGTGCCGATGATCAAGTTGATGCCGACCAGCGTGCGGATCTGATGCAGAGCCTTGGCGGCGTCCGGGAAGGCGCCGCGCTCGACCGCCGTTCGCAGGCGTTTGTAGGGCGCGAAGGTGAGGTGGAGATAGATCAGCATCATCACGATGCCGAGGCCCATCATCAGATTGACGTAGAGCGGTACCGAGGCCATGCCGCCGAACAACATGAAGATCATCGAAAAGCCGGTGACGAGCAGCGCGACCGCGCTGACGCCTGCCCAAGGCAAAAAGCGCGAGAATACCCGCGCCCACAGGGCCAGCCGCACCGGCGGCTCCATCGGTCCGGCCGCCGGCCTCAAGATCGTGTAGGCGAAGGCCATGCCGCCGACCCAGAACACGACGCTGACGATATGGATGGCGAGCAGAATCGCAATCATTGTGAGCATGCCGGTCATCTCCTGGTCGTAGGGCAGGCGGTCGCTTACGCCCCGCGTCGCTTCGCCTCGATCTTATCCCAGATCCGCGCCGCGATATCGGCGCCGCCCAGATTCTTGATCGCGCGGATTCCGGTCGGCGAGGTGACATTGATCTCGGTGAGATAGCCGTCGATCACGTCGATGCCGACGAACAGCAGCCCGCGCGCGCGCAAGCTCGGCCCAATGGTCTCGCAAATCTCGCGCTCGCGTGGGCTGAGATCGGTCGCCGCCGGCGCGCCGCCGCGCACCATGTTGGAACGCAAATCGTCGGCGGCCGGAATCCGGTTCACCGCGCCGGCATACTCGCCGTCGACCAGGATGATGCGCTTGTCGCCATATTTGATATTGGGCAGGAAGGCCTGCACCACCCAGGGCTCGCGGAAGGTGACCGCGAACATGTCGTAAAGCGAGCCGAAATTGAGGTCGTCGCGGGTGACGCGGAACACCGCACCCCCGCCATGGCCATAGAGCGGCTTCATCACGATGTCGCCATGCTCGGCGCGGAACGCCTTGATCTCGGAAAGGTCGCGGGTGATCAGCGTCGCCGGCATCAGTTGCGGAAATTCGGTTACCAGCACTTTTTCCGGCGCATTGCGCACGGCACCGGGATCGTTGACCACCAGCGTCTTCGGGTGGATGCGCTCGAGCAGGTGGGTGGTCGTCACATAAGCGAGATCGAAGGGCGGATCCTGGCGCAGAAGCACCACGTCGAATTCGGCCAAATCGACCCGGTGCGGAGTCGCCAGCGTGAAATGATCGCCGGCCTGGTCGCGGACTTCGAGCCGCTCGACCGTCGCGAAGACGCGGGCCTGGTAGAGCGCCAGCCGGTCGGGCGTGTAGTAGCTCAGCGCATGGCCGCGCTTCTGCGCCTCCAGGAGCAGGGCAAAGGTCGAATCGCCCTTGATATTGATCCTTTGGATCGGATCCATCTGCACCGCGACATTCAGGCTCATGAGGACTTTCCGGGCAGCCGGTCGAAACCGGAGATTCAAGGAAAACAAAGCGTTAAGATATTACCGTCACAATAGCCAACCGGAAACCTGTATTGCGCGGGCGGTGCCGTCGTGACTTTCCCGAAACTTTCCATCGCCACCAAGCTCTATGCGATCTTCGCATTGATGGCCACCGTCACTGTCGCGCTATCGGCGGCGGCGGTCTCGAATGCCCGGCATCACGCGGCAATGACCACGGACTTCGAAGCCGACAATTCGGGAAGCTGGAATCTCGAGCGCCTCAACGGTCTGCTTTCCGCCGCGACCCTGGAAATCCGGGAGATCGCGACGGCGACGGACACGAATGCTGCGGCGGCGGATGGACGCGAGCTTGCCGAGGTCAACGAGCAGATAGGAGCCGTTTTGGCCGACTGGCAGTTGACGATTCGCGACCACGATGCCGCCGAGTTCAGCCGGATGTCGGTGCAGATCGCCGCCTACCGCAATGCGTTGACGGAATTCGCCCGCATCGCCAGCAGCCAGGGGCCGGCCGCTGCGGGAACCTGGTCGGCACAGAACAAACTTGCGCAGACGCGCAGGGTTTTGAGCAATGAGCTCGACAAGCTCAGCCGTTTTTATGCCGACCGTTCCCGGCGCACATATACCGCCATCGGCCACGAGATCGACCGCACCGCACTGGCCTTGAGCGGCCTCGCCGGTTTTGCCGTGCTGCTGGCGTTTGCCGGCGCCTATGTGATCATGCGCAATGTAGCCAGGCCGCTCGCCGCCATTACACGTGTCACCGTGGCGGTGGCGGAGGGCGACGCGGCGGTCGAGGTCCCGTTCAGCGAGCGCGGCGATGAAATCGGTGCGCTGGCCCGTTCGATCAGCGTGTTCAAGCAGGCCATGGCGCACATCCAGGATCTCAGCGGCACGATCGCCGAAGATGCCGAGTCGCAAAAGCGCAATCGGGCGCGGATGTCGGAGGAGATCGCCCGCTTTTCGGCGGAGGTCGAGGCCACGCTTTCCGAGCTCGGCCGCATCGCCGATCAGATGCTGGCGGCGTCGAGCCAGCTTGCCGGCGCCGCCGACGACGCTTCGGCGAAAACCGCGCGGGCGGAGGCGGCCTCGACGGAAGCATCGTCCAATGTGCACGACATAGCCTCGGCCGCCGACGAATTGTCGGCCTCCGTCAGCGAAATCGACCGGCAGGTGGCGCAATCGAATGAAATCGCCTCCAAGGCCGTGAACGAAGCCGAAGCGACCAATACGGCCGTGAAGGAGTTGGGCGAGGCGGCCGCGCGCATCGGCGACGTCGTCAAGCTCATCACCGATATTGCCGAGCAGACCAACCTGCTCGCGCTCAACGCCACGATCGAAGCCGCGCGCGCCGGCGAAGCCGGGCGCGGCTTTGCCGTGGTCGCCGGCGAAGTGAAGGCGCTCGCCGGGCAGACCAGCCGGGCCACGGAAGAAATCGGGGCGCAGATCGCCGGCATGCAACGCGCGACGATGCGCTCAATCCAGGCGATCACCGCCATCGAGCATACCATCCGCGAAATCGGCAATATCAGCGCCGCGATCGCCGCGGCCGTCACCGAGCAGGGCGCTGCGACACAGGAGATCGCACGCAGCGTCGAGGTCGCCGCCAAGCGCACGGAAGAAACCGCGGGCGAAGTCAATCGGGTCGGGA
Organism: Pseudomonadota bacterium; assembly: GCA_021815055.1. Lineage (GTDB taxonomy): Bacteria > Pseudomonadota > Alphaproteobacteria > Rhizobiales > Xanthobacteraceae > Pseudolabrys. Next base: position 10,254 of record JAKAHJ010000095.1, read on the forward strand.
CGGCGACTGAAGATACCCGCGCAAGCGCGACCGCGGTCAAGGCGGTGGCCGACGATCTCGGCGACGTGGCCGGACGCATCCGTGCGCAAGTGGACTTGTTCTTCGAACGGCTGAGCGCGTAGGGCCTGTAATTCCGGGGCGGCTCCGGAACGACGCTAGATCATATCCCGATGAGATAGAATCAGTTCCGTCATTGCGAGGAGCCCTGAAGGGGCGACGAAGCAATTCAGCGTGGAGCATTCGGCTTCTGGATTGCTTCACCCTCGCTTCGCTCGGGTTCGCAATGACGGATCAACCTGATCGTGAACCGC
>JAKAHJ010000096.1 GCA_021815055.1 Pseudomonadota bacterium
CTTGCGCGAGAATTCCAGGTCGGCGAGCGCGCTCGCCACCTTCTTGCCGCGGATCAGCTGTGCGACAAGGTTGAGCTTCTGCGGAGAGACCCGCAGCATCTTGGAGACCGCCTTGGCCTCGTTCTCGGGAAGATCCCGTTCGCGTGCGCGCTTGCCCATGACTTGATCTTTCATCCCTGCCTTACGCGGTCCGCTTGGCTTTGCGGTCCGACGTATGGCCGTAGAAAATCCGGGTCGGCGAGAATTCGCCGAACTTGTGGCCGACCATTTCCTCGGTCACCATTACGGGAACGTGCTTCTGCCCGTTGTAGACGCCGAAGGTCAGGCCGACGAACTGCGGCAGGATGGTCGAGCGCCGGCTCCAGATCTTGATCACTTCGTGACGGCCCGACGAACGCGCGGCTTCCGCTTTCTTGAGCAGGTAGCCGTCGACGAAGGGGCCCTTCCACACTGAGCGGGTCATGACTTCGATCTCTACTTCTGTTTCTTGCGTTCGTGACGGCTGACCACGATGAATTTCGAGGTCCGCTTGTTCTTGCGCGTCTTCTTGCCCTTGGTCGGGAAGCCCCAGGGGGTGACCCAGTGGCCGCCGCCCTTGGTGCGTCCGCCATGCGGATGGTCGACCGGATTCATGGTGATGCCGCGATTGTGCGGCATGCGCCCGCGCCAGCGCTGACGGCCGGCCTTGCCGATCGTCGTGTTCATGTTGTCGGGGTTCGACACCGCGCCGACGGTCGCCATGCAGCGGCCGTGCACCAGGCGCTGCTCCGAGGTCGACAGCCGCAGGATCACGTAGTCCTGGTCGCGGCCGACGATCTGCACATAGGTGCCGGCCGAACGCGCGAGCTGGCCGCCCTTGCCGATCTTGAGTTCGACATTGTGCACGATGGTGCCGACCGGGATGTTGCCGATCGGCAGCGCATTGCCCGGCTTGATGTCGGCCTTCTCGGACGAGATCACGCTGTCGCCGGCGGCGAGCCGCTGCGGCGCCAGGATGTAGGACAGTTCGCCGTCGGCATATTTGATCAGCGCGATGAACGCCGTGCGGTTCGGATCGTATTCGAGCCGCTCGACGGTGGCCGGCACGTCCATCTTGGCGCGACGGAAGTCGATCTTGCGGTAGGCCTGCTTGTGACCGCCGCCGCGGAAGCGCGAGGTGATGCGCCCGGTATTGTTGCGCCCGCCGGTCGCGTTCTGCCCCTCGGTCAGCGCCTTCACCGGCGCGCCCTTGTAGAGGCCCGAACGGTCGACGATGATCAGGTGCCGCTGGCTCGGCGTGGTCGGATTGTAGGTTTTCAACGCCATCGCACCGCTCCCTTACAGCCCGGTGGTCACGTCGATCCGGTGGCCCTCTTCGAGGGTCACGATCGCGCGCTTCACGTCGGACTGCTGACCGACCTTGTTCTTGAACATCTTCACCTTGCCCTCGCGGACCAGCGTGTTGACGCTCTTGACCTTGACGTCGAACAGCTTCTCGACCGCTTCCTTGATCTGCGGCTTGGTCGCGGTCCGGGCCACCTTGAACATGACCTGGTTGTGCTCGGACGCCACGGTCGCCTTTTCGGTGATCACCGGGGCTAGAATGATGTCGTAGTGACGGGGATCGCTGGTGCTCATTTGAACCGCGCCTCCAGCGCCTCGACCGCCGCCTTGGTCAGGACCAGGGTCTTGCGCCGCAGAATGTCGTAGACGTTGATGCCCTGCACCGGCAGCACGTCGATGTTCGGGATGTTGCGCGCCGCGGTGCGGAAATTGGCGTCGACTTCCGCGCCGTCGACGATCAGCGCATTGTCGAGGCCGAGCTTGCCGAAATGCGCGGCCAGCGCCCTGGTCTTGGCTTCCTGCAGCGACGCGTTCTCGATGACGACGATGCCGCCGTCCTTGGCCTTGGACGACAGCGCATGACGCAGCGCCAGCGCCCTCACCTTTTTCGGCAGATCGATGGCATGGCTGCGCACGACCGGGCCGAACACGCGGGCGCCCCCGCGGAAATTCGGCGCGCGCGCAGAGCCGTGGCGGGCGCCGCCGGTGCCCTTCTGCCCGTACATCTTCTTGCCGGTCCGCATGATGTCGTTGCGGTCCTTGGTCTTGTGCGTGCCGCGCTGGCGCTTGGCGAGCTGCCAGTTGACGCAACGCTGGATGATGTCGGTGCGCGGCTCGAGCCCGAAGATGTCGTCCGACAGGCTCACCGAGCCGGCCTCGCCGCCGTCAAGCGTGGTGATCTTCAATTCCATGTCACGCGCCCTCCTGCTGGGCGGGAGCCTCGGCGCCGGCCTCGGCCAGGCGGAACTTGCCCGGCTTCGGTGCGTCCTTCGGCAGAGGCCGCTTCACCGCGTCGCGCACGGTGATCCATCCGCCCTTGGCGCCGGGCACCGCACCCTCGACCAGAATGAGACCGCGCTCGACGTCGAGCTGCACCACCTTGAGATTGAGCGTGGTCACCCGCTCGACACCCATTTGGCCCGGCATCTTCTTGTTCTTGAACGTCTTGCCCGGATCCTGACGGCCGCCGGTCGAACCGATCGAGCGGTGCGAGATCGACACGCCGTGCGAGGCGCGCAGGCCGCCGAAGTTCCAGCGCTTCATGCCGCCGGCATAGCCCTTGCCGATCGAGATGCCGCAGACGTCGACGAACTGGCCCGGCACGAAATGATCGGCCGTAATCTCGGCGCCGACCGGAATCACCGCATCGTCGCTGACGCGGAATTCGGCGAGCTTGCGCTTGGGCTCGACACTGGCCTTGGCGAAATAGCCGCGGTCGGCCTTGCTCATGTTGTTGGTACGGCGCTCCCCCGAGCCGAGCTGCAGGGCGACGTAGCCGTTCTTGTCCTTGGTGCGGTGGGCGACGACCTGGCACTGCGCCAGACGCAGCACCGTGACCGGAACATGCTCACCGCTCTCGGTGAACACCCGGGTCATCCCGACCTTTTGTGCGACAACTCCCGTACGCATTTGGGTCCCCACGCGGCTTAGAGCTTGATCTCGACGTCGACGCCGGCGGCGAGGTCGAGCTTCATCAGCGCGTCCACCGTCTGCGGCGTCGGATCGACGATGTCCAGGAGGCGCTTGTGCGTGCGCATCTCGAACTGTTCGCGGCTCTTCTTGTCGATGTGCGGCGAGCGATTCACCGTGAACTTCTCGATTTTCGTCGGCAGCGGGATAGGCCCACGGACCTGGGCGCCGGTGCGCTTGGCCGTGTTCACGATCTCGCGCGTCGACGCATCGAGGATGCGGTGATCGAACGCCTTGAGCCGGATCCGGATATTCTGGCCGTTCATTGTCGTCTCTTTCTCAAATCGACCCGCTCGGCTCGTGCCAGCGAGTAGTGAGTAGCGAATAGCGAATAGTAACTACTCGCTATTCGCTATTTCGCTATTCGCCTTACTCGATGATGCTCGCCACCACGCCGGCGCCGACGGTGCGGCCGCCCTCGCGAATGGCGAAGCGAAGCTTCTCTTCCATGGCGATCGGCACGATCAGGTGCACTTCCATCGCCACGTTGTCGCCCGGCATCACCATTTCCGTGCCCTGCGGCAGATGCACGACACCGGTCACGTCGGTGGTGCGGAAATAGAACTGCGGACGATAGTTGGTGAAGAACGGGGTGTGACGGCCGCCCTCTTCCTTGGTGAGGATGTAGGCTTCGGCCTTGAACTTGGTGTGCGGCTTGACCGAACCCGGCTTGCACAGCACCTGGCCGCGCTCGACTTCCTCGCGCTTGGTGCCGCGCAGCAGGCAGCCGATGTTGTCGCCGGCCTGACCCTGATCGAGCAGCTTGCGGAACATTTCAACGCCGGTGACGGTGGTCTTCTGGGTCGGGCGGATGCCGACGATCTCGACTTCCTCGCCGACCTTGACGATGCCGCGCTCGACGCGGCCGGTGCAGACGGTGCCGCGGCCGGAGATCGAGAACACGTCTTCCACCGGCATCAGGAACGGCTGGTCGATCGGGCGGTCCGGCTGCGGGATGTATTCGTCGACCGCCTTCATCAGCTCGAGGATGGCATCATGGCCGATCTTGGGATCGGAGCCTTCGAGCGCCTTGAGCGCGGAGCCCTTGACGATCGGGATCTTGTCGCCCGGGAAATTGTACTTCGAGAGGAGCTCGCGGACTTCGAGCTCGACGAGCTCCAAGAGCTCCGGATCGTCGACCATGTCGACTTTGTTCATGAACACCACCAGCGCCGGCACGCCGACCTGGCGGGCGAGCAGGATGTGTTCGCGGGTCTGCGGCATCGGGCCGTCGGCGGCCGACACGACCAGGATGGCGCCGTCCATCTGCGCGGCGCCGGTGATCATGTTCTTCACATAGTCGGCGTGCCCGGGGCAGTCGACGTGCGCGTAGTGGCGGTTGGTCGTCTCATATTCCACGTGCGCGGTCGAGATCGTGATGCCGCGCGCCTTCTCTTCCGGCGCCTTGTCGATCTGGTCGTAGGCCGTGAAGGTCGCGCCGCCGGTCTCCGCCAACACCTTGGTGATCGCGGCCGTCAACGTGGTCTTGCCGTGGTCGACGTGACCGATCGTCCCGATGTTGCAATGGGGCTTGGTGCGCTGGAATTTCTCTTTTGCCATGGAACTCTCCGTTCAGGATCCTTCAGGTTACGACCGTCACGCGAATTTCTTCTGCACTTCGGCCGAGACGTTCGCGGGCAGCTCTGCGTAGTGATCGAATTGCATGGTGAAGGTGGCGCGGCCCTGTGACATGGACCGCAGGTTGTTGACGTAGCCGAACATGTTCATCAGCGGGACCATCGCGTTGATCACGTTGGCGTTGCCGCGCATGTCCTGGCCTTGGATCTGGCCGCGCCGCGAATTGAGGTCGCCGATGACCGAACCGGTATAATCTTCCGGGGTCACCACCTCGACCTTCATGATCGGCTCAAGCAGAACCGGCTTGGCCTTCTGCAGCGCCTCGCGCAGGCACTGGCGCGCACAGATTTCGAAGGCGAGCGCCGAGGAGTCGACGTCGTGGTACTTGCCGTCGATCAGGCGAACCTTGAGGTCCACCACCGGGAAGCCGGCGAGGATGCCGGAGCCGAGAACCGACTCAAGGCCCTTCTCGACGCCCGGGATGAATTCCTTCGGCACCGCGCCGCCGACGATCTCGTTCTCGAACTCGAACGGGGTGCCCGGCTCGGCCGGCTCCAGCACGATCGTGGTCGCCGCGAACTGACCGGACCCGCCAGTCTGCTTCTTGTGGGTATAGCTGTGCTCGACCTGGCGCGTGATCTTCTCGCGGAAGGCCACCTGCGGCGCGCCGATATTGGCGTCCACCTTGTAGGTGCGCTTGAGGATGTCGACCTTGATGTCGAGATGCAGTTCGCCCATGCCCTTGAGGATGGTCTGGCCGCTCTCCTGGTCGGTCGACACGCGGAAGGACGGGTCTTCGGCCGCAAGCTTGGCGAGCGCAACGCCGAGCTTCTCCTGGTCGGCCTTCGACTTCGGCTCGATCGCGATTTCGATGACCGGCTCGGGGAATTCCATCTTTTCGAGGATCACCGGCTTGTCGGGATCGCACAGCGTGTCGCCGGTGCGCGTCTCCTTGAGACCCGCCAGCGCGACGATGTCGCCGGCATAGGCCTCCTTGATGTCCTCGCGGTTGTTCGCATGCATCAACAGCATGCGGCCGATCCGCTCCTTGCGCTCCTTCGTGGAGTTGATCACGCCGGTGCCGCTCTGCAGGACGCCGGAATAGATGCGGCAGAAAGTGATGGTGCCGACGAAGGGGTCGTCCATGATCTTGAAGGCGAGCAGCGACAGCGGCTCCTTGTCGTCCGCCTTGCGTACGATCTCGTTGCCCTTGTCGTCGGTGCCCTTGATCGCAGGCACGTCGACCGGCGACGGCAGATAGTCGACCACGGCGTCGAGCAGCGGCTGCACGCCCTTGTTCTTGAAGGCCGAGCCGCACAGCACGGGGAAGAAGGCGCCGGTGAGCACCGCCTTGCGGATGAGCCTCTTGAGGGTGGCCTCGTCCGGCTCCTTGCCTTCGAGGTAGGCGGTCATGGCATCGTCGTCGAGCTCGACGGCGGCTTCCACCATCTTCTCGCGGTATTCCTTGGCCTGGTCGACGAGATCGGCGGGGATGTCGACGTCCTGGTACTTGGCGCCGAGGGATTCGTCGTCCCACACCACGCCCTTCATGCGCACGAGGTCGACGAGGCCTTTGAAGTTCGACTCGGCGCCGATCGGGAGTTGGATCGCCACCGGCTTGGCGCCGAGCCGGGCCTTGATGTCGTCGAGACATTTGAAGAAGTCGGCGCCGATCTTGTCCATCTTGTTGGCGAAGACGATGCGCGGGACCTTGTATTTGTCGCCCTGGCGCCAGACCGTCTCGGTCTGCGGCTCCACGCCCTGATTGGAATCGAGCACACAGACCGCGCCGTCGAGCACACGGAGCGAGCGCTCCACCTCGATGGTGAAGTCGACGTGGCCGGGCGTGTCGATGATGTTCAGCCGCTTTTCTTTCCAGAAAGCGGTGGTCGCGGCCGACGTAATCGTGATGCCGCGCTCCTGCTCCTGTTCCATCCAGTCCATCGTCGCGGCGCCTTCGTGCACCTCGCCGATCTTGTGGGACTTGCCGGTGTAATAGAGGATCCGCTCGGTCGTCGTCGTCTTCCCGGCATCGATGTGGGCCATGATGCCGAAATTGCGGTAGTCTTCTATTTTATGGCTGCGGGGCATGGGGATCCGATCCTGAAATTCGTTTGGCCGCCGTCACCAGCGGTAGTGCGAGAAGGCCCGGTTGGCTTCCGCCATCTTGTGGGTGTCTTCGCGCTTCTTGACGGCGTTTCCCCTGTTATTCGACGCGTCGAGCAGCTCGGCCGAGAGCCGCTCGGTCATCGTGCGTTCGTTGCGGTCGCGCGCGGCCGCGATGATCCAGCGGATGCCCAGCGCCTGGCGGCGCGAGGTGCGCACTTCGACCGGCACCTGGTAGGTGGCACCGCCGACGCGCCGCGAACGCACCTCGATCGAGGGCATCACGTTGTCGAGCGCTTGCTGGAATATGCTGAGCGGGTTCTGCTTGGTCTTGGCCTCGATGGTCTCGAGCGCGCCGTAGACGATGCCTTCCGCGACGGATTTCTTACCGTCGTACATGATGGCATTCATGAACTTGGAGACGACGACATTGCCGAACTTCGGGTCCGGGATGATCTCGCGCTTCTCGGCGGCGTGACGGCGGGACATGACGCTGATCCTCGATTATTTGGGGCGCTTCGCGCCGTATTTCGAACGGCGCTGCTTGCGGTTCTTGACGCCCTGCGTGTCGAGCACGCCGCGCAGGATGTGGTAGCGCACGCCCGGCAGATCCTTCACGCGGCCGCCGCGGATCATCACCACCGAGTGCTCCTGGAGGTTATGCCCCTCGCCCGGGATGTAGCCGATCACCTCGAAGCCGTTGGTCAGGCGAACCTTGGCGACCTTGCGCAGCGCGGAATTCGGCTTCTTCGGCGTCGTCGTGTAGACGCGCGTGCAGACGCCCCGCTTCTGCGGAGAGGCCTGCAGGGCCGGCACCTTGTTGCGCGCCTTCAGCGGTTCCCGCGGCTTGGCAATCAACTGGTTGATCGTTGGCATCGTAAGCCTTCGCACCCTTGGTTTGGGCTCATCGCCCGGAATCGTTGCGCGGGCAAACGCCCGCCTTGCATCCTTATGGGCAGGCACCCGACCGCCCCCGCATGTGGGCTTTCGCCCCGGCACTCTCGCGCGGTATTCCACGCGCAAAACGAAATCGCGCCATCCGCTTGAACCGCGGGGGCGCTTTCCCGTTCCGAACGACCATTACCCGCCCCCCTTTTTGAGGGGGCAGGACAACGACCAGTCGCTTCCAAAGCCTGACAGTGGCTGTCAGAGGCAGCGTCTGAGCTTCATTGGTCGAGGCATTTGCGCCGGCAGGCCGCTGAGAAAACGTAAATTATCTCAAAGACTTGGCCGGGCGGGCCGTTCCGAACAAGCGAAGCTCACCGCCTGCCGTAAAGTGTCGCGTATGTATCGGCGGGAATCGTCCAAGTCAAGGCGAAAAGGGCTGAAAAATCAGCCTTGGCGGGCGATTTGCCGGGTTCGGACGCGGCCGACGCCGGCCTGAGGTTAGCGCAATACCATTTTCGTCAACAGCGCCGCCAACTCGCTCTGGCGCGAAATACCGGTCTTGGCGAATACGCGCTTGAGTACGGTGCGCGTGGTCTCTTCGGCGATGCCGAGCTTCTCGGCCGCCTCGCGCGGCGGAATCCCTGCGCCGACAAGCGCGGCCACCCTCGCCTCGCCCAATGTGAGGCCGAGCACGTCGCGCACCACCGCCGGATCGGCGGGTTCGTCCGCCCTGGTATCGATGACGAGCACGATCGCCCTTGTGTGGGTGAGGAATTGCGCCGCCGGCATGGTTTCGGCCGATACCGGCAGCACATAGACGGCGAGCGGCCGCGCCGATTTCTGGCGCCGGATCAGGATCGGCTTGGGCTCGCGCGCAAGGTCGGCCGGTTCGGCCCGGATCATGCGGTCAAGCGCGTCTTCGAGCGCGCCGCGCTCGGCCGCATCGCCGACCAACAGCCGTTCGTTGGCTACGGCGATGCCGTCGCCGAGCAAGCGCTCGCCCGCCGGATTTGCGAACACCACGCGCCTGAGCGAATCGAGCGCGAATACCCCGATGCCCAGCCGTGTCAGGGCCTCTCCCAGCCCGAGATTGGCCAATTCGGCGTCAAGCAGCCGGATGCTGAGGCGCAACGATTTCTCGACGTGGTGGCCGAGGCGCGTGGCAATTTCCAGTTCCTCGCGCGTGTAGGGTTGTTTGCCATGCCCACGCTGTATCGCAATCGCCGCCGATATGTGCGGATCGGGCGAAACGCCGATCGCTGCGCGCCAGCGGATTCGGTGCCGCACGGAAAAGTCCGTGTAAAAGGGGTGAGTTGCCATCTCCTCATTGGAGATATGCGCGCCGTCACTGTCGGTGATCGCGTCACTGCGCAACCAAAGCGCCTTCTCCATCGAACGCTGCGTCGGCAGGTCGCGCAGATACCATTGGTTCTCTTCGTAATCGCGCTGCGCTTCCACCAGCGTCGGCGACACCACCGTGCCGAAACCGCCGTCGTCGCGCCGCCAGATCAGGATCGCACCCATGTCGCCGAAACAGTCGGCGATGGCTTGCAACGCGCGCGGCCATTGCGAGGGATCGGGCGCGGCGTCGTAGATCGCCTCGACCGCGGTCACAAATGCATCGCCGGCGATTTTCATCGCTTACAGCCCTGCCCATATCCCCGCACCATCATCAACGGGAAATTGCACAACCGCAAGGGCTCGCAATTGCTACGAAAACGTGTGTCGACTGGCGCGCGCACGCCTGCGGGGGGAATATGTGAAGCCGTGTTCCTCCCGCAACGAAAAAGGGCCGCCCCGCGGAACGGCCCTTCATCGTTTGTATTGGCGAAAGCTTTGTTTGTATTGGCGAAAGCTTTATTCTGCCGCCGGCAGCGCCGGCGCGTCCACCGGAGCGGCGGCCTTGGCGGCCGCCTCCTTCTCGCGTTCCTCCAGAATGAGCGCGTCGCGCTTCACCGCCACCTCGCGCAACTCGTTCATCATGGCGCCGGTGCCGGCCGGGATCAGGCGGCCGACGATGACGTTCTCCTTGAGCCCATCGAGCGTGTCCGCCTTGCCGTTGACGGCGGCCTCGGTTAGCACGCGCGTGGTCTCCTGGAACGACGCGGCCGAGATGAACGAACGCGTCTGCAGGCTCGCTTTGGTGATGCCGAGCAGCACCGGATGGCCGGCCGCCGGCTTCTTGCCCGCATCGACCGCCCGCTCGTTGATCTCGTCGAGCTCGATGCGGTCGATCTGCTCGCCTTGCAGGAGATCGGTCTCGCCGGCGTCGTCGATCTCGACCTTCTGCAGCATCTGGCGAACGATCACCTCGATGTGCTTGTCGTTGATGGCGACGCCCTGCAGCCGGTAGACCTCCTGGATTTCGTTCACCAGATAGGCCGCGAGTTCCTCGACGCCGCGGATGGCGAGAATGTCGTGCGGGGCGGGATTGCCCTCGACGATGTAATCGCCCTTCTCGATGACGTCGCCGTCCTGAAGGTGGATGTGCTTGCCCTTCGGGATCAGATACTCGCGCGCCTCCTCGCTCTTGTCGGCCGGCTCGATGGTGATGCGGCGCTTGTTCTTGTAGTCCTTGCCGAAGCGCACGGTGCCGCCGATCTCGGCGATGATCGCCGCATCCTTCGGCTTGCGCGCCTCGAACAGCTCCGCCACCCGCGGCAAACCGCCGGTGATGTCGCGCGTCTTGGCGCTTTCGGTCGGGATACGCGCGATCACGTCGCCGGCCTGCACATGGCCGCCGGGATCGACCGAGATGATCGCGTCGACCGCGAGCTGGTAGCGCGCCTCGCCGCCGCGGCTGAGCTTGAGGATCTTGCCGTCGCCGCCCTTGATGACCATGGCCGGACGCAGGTCCTGCTGGTTGCGCGAGGAGCCCGTGCGCCAGTCGATGACCACGCGCTTGGCGATGCCGGTCGACTCGTCGAGTTGCTCGGA
>JAKAHJ010000097.1 GCA_021815055.1 Pseudomonadota bacterium
GGCCGCCGCCACGCCGGCATTCGGGAAAAAGGCCGCCAGCAGCAGTGCGACGATGAGCGAAAAATTGAGCAGGATCGGCGCCGCCGCGGGTGCCGCGAAGCGTTGCAGCGCATTGAGGATGCCGCCATAAAGCGTGACCAGCGTGATCAGCAGCAGATAGGGAAACGTGATCCGCGTCAGTTCGACCGCCAGCGCGAAACGGTTGGGATCGCGCGCGAAGCCCGGCGCCAGAAGGTCGATCACCGCCGGGGTAAAGACCAGCGCGACCGCCAGAAGGACAATCTGGCTCGCCAGCAGCAGCGTGAAGATACGGTCGGCGAAACGCGCCGCGCGCGCCGGTCCCTCCTGCTCGCGCACGCGGGCGTAGGATGGGACGAAAGCGGCGTTGAAAGCGCCTTCCGCAAAAATTGCGCGGAAGTGGTTCGGCAGCCGGAACGCCACGAAAAAGGCGTCGGCCACGGGACCTGCGCCGAGCACCGCCGCAAGGATGATGTCGCGTACGAAACCAGTGAGGCGCGAGAGCAGCGTGAAGCCGCCGACTGTGAGAATACGCTGGATCATCGGTTTCCGGCCGGCGTGGGAGAAAGACGTCGCGATTGAGTTGGACTTACGCCCTGCGCAACGATAGCGATAGTCAGACGGCGCAAACTGCCTTAAGACGATTCTGCGCTCCCAACATAGAGCAGCCCGAAACAGTCCCGCCAAGCTCGAGCCGGATAATAATGCCGTCCCCGATCATCCCCGTCCTGCTCGCCGGCGGCGCCGGAACCAGGCTCTGGCCGGTCTCCCGCGACGCCCTGCCCAAGCAGTTCCTGCCGCTCATCGGCAAGCGCTCGACCTACCAGGAGACCCTGCTGCGGGTGCAGGACGCGATGTTCGCGCCGCCGATCGTCATTACCGGCCCGAATTTCCACTTTTTTGCAAAACGCCAGGCCGAGGAGGTCGGGGTCGACGCCACCGTAGTGATCGAGCCGCTGCGCCGCGATTCCGGCCCCGCCATCGGGGCGGCGACCGCGGTCGCCCGCGCGCGCGATCCGGAGGCGGTGGTACTGGCGCTCGCCGCCGACCACATCATTCTCGATCCCGAATCCTTCCGCGCCACCTGCCTGGCCGGCCGCGCGGCGGCCGAGGCCGGCTCAATCGTCACCTTCGGCATCAAGCCGAACGAGCCGAAAACCAGTTACGGCTACATCCTGCCGGGCGAGGCCGTCGGGGCGGAGGGGGTGAACCGGGTCGCCCGTTTCGTCGAGAAACCGGACGCCGCCACGGCGGCGCGCTACCTGACCGAAGGCTACCTGTGGAATTCGGGCAATTTCCTGTTCCGCGCCGACGTGCTGCTGTCGGAGCTCGCGCGGCTGGAGCCCGCGATGGCCGAGGCGGTCGAGGCGGCCGCCGCCAAGGCCAGCGCCGATCTCGGCTTCCTGCGCCTCGATCCGACCGAGTTCGCGCGCGCGCCGCAGACCTCGATCGACTATGCGGTGATGGAAAAGACCGACCGCGCCGCGGTGGTGGCCGGCGACTTCCGCTGGTCGGATATCGGCTCGTGGGACGCGCTGTTCGATATCACGCCGCGCGATGCGCACGGCAATGTGCTGCAGGGCCCGGTCGTCACCAGGGACGCGCAGGATTGCGTCATCCATTCCGACGGCCGGCTGACGGCCGCGGTGGGCGTGAAGGATCTCGTGGTGGTGAGCACATCGGACGCGGTGATGGTGGTGCCGCGCGCGCGCGCGCAGGAGGTTCGCGAACTGGTGGCCGAGCTCAAAGCGGACAAACGCCCCGAGGCGACCGACCACAAGCGCGTGCACCGGCCCTGGGGCTATTACGAGTCGATCGACATGGGCGAGCGCTTCCAGGTCAAGCGCATCGTGGTGAGCCCGGGCGGCGTGCTGTCGCTGCAAAAGCATCACCATCGCGCCGAGCACTGGGTGGTGGTGCGCGGCACCGCCGAGGTCACGGTCGGGGAGCGCGTGCGGGCGGTTCACGAAAACGAGTCGATCTATATTCCGATCGGCGAAGTGCATCGGCTCGCCAATCGCGGCCGCATCCCGCTCGAACTGATCGAAGTGCAGACCGGCAGCTATCTCGGCGAGGACGACATCGTGCGGCTGGAAGATATTTATAAGCGCGGGTGACGGCGCCCGCTAACGCGTGTTCCGATGAGGATGGCCCGTCATTGCGAGGAGCCCTGAAAGGGCGACGAAGCAATCCACTGTCGAGCATTCAGCTTCTGGATTGCTTCACCCTCGCTTCGCTCGGGTTCGCAATGACGGATCATCCCGATCGTAAACCGCTCTATTTCAACGCCCGCCGCATGGCGTCGACGATGCGGTCCTGCGTCGCCTCGTCGAGATAGGCATGCATCGGCAGGCTGATCACCTCGCCTGCGAGCCGCTCGCTCGCGGCGAGCCCTGCTTTGCCCACCGGATAGTGCTTGTAGGCGACCTGCCGGTGCAGCGGGATCGGATAATAGATCGCGGTCGGGATGCCCTCCGCCTTGAGCGCCGCCGCCAGCGCGTCGCGCCGGCCGCCCGCAACGCGGATGGTGTATTGCGCCCACACCGACAGATAGCCTTCGGGCACCGTCGGCACCGCCGCGACATCGGCAAGATCCTGGGCGAGCCCCTGCGCGTAACGGGCCGAGATGCGATTGCGCGCCGCGATCTCATCCGGGAATATCTTGAGCTTCTCGCTCAGCACCGCCGCCTGGATGGTGTCGAGGCGCGAGGCGAGACCGATACGCACATTGTCGTATTTGTCGCTGCCCTGCCCGTGCACGCGCAGGCTGCGCAGAAGATCGGCGAGCGCATCGTCATCTGTCATCACCGCGCCGCCGTCGCCGTAACAGCCGAGCGGCTTGGCCGGAAAGAAGCTCGTGCAGGTCAGTTCGCCGAAGGTACCGAGGCGGCGGTTATGATAGGTCGCGCCAAAACCTTGCGCGGCGTCGTCGACGGTGAACAGGCTGTAGGCTTTGGCCGCGGCGGCAATTGCGGCATGGTCGGCCGGCAGACCGAACAGGTCGACGGGGATGATGGCTTTTGGCACGAGACCCGCGGCCATTGCGGCTTCGACCGCGCCGGCGATGCCATTCACGTCGATATTGAAGCTGACCGGATCGACATCGACGAAGACCGGCGTGGCACCGACCAGAACCGCGACTTCGGCCGTCGCGCAGAAGGTGAAGGACGGACAGATCACCGCATCGCCCGGTCCGATTCCGAGCGCGCGCAACGCCAGCACCAAAGCATCGGTGCCGCTGGCGCAGGTCACGACGTGGCGGGCGCCGCAAAACTCCGCGAGCTGCGCTTCGAAGGCGCGCACCTCCGGCCCCATGATGAACTGGCAATGGTCGAGTACGCGCGCCACCGCCGTATCGATCGCCGCGCCCAGATGCCGGCGCTGGGCGGCGAGGTCGATGAACGGAATGCTCGGCAATTGGGTTCTCACGTTCATCGCATGTTCCAAATCAAAGGGCGGTCATCGCGTCAGCCGGCAACGACGCGCGGGCCTTTGTGTTGCATCGGTGCGAGCGCCGGTATGCCGAGGACGAGACAGCGCGTCGCGATTTCGAGACTCGCAACGCCTTCCTCGCCGGTCACGGCCGGCGAGGCGCCGCTGCGCACCGCCCGCAGGAAGGCGAGCAATTCGGAACGCAGCGGCTCGGCATGGCCGACCGAGAGATGGCGCATCGAATAGCTGCCGTCCGGCTGGAAGCCGAAGCATTCGGTGACTTGGCGCGTGAGCAGATCGCCCATCACGTATTTGCCGCGCGTGGCGACCGTCACGCTGCGCGCCTTGAACGGCGTCAGCCAGTTCGTATTGATGTGCGCGAGCACGCCGGACGCGGTGCGGAACTGCAAGAGCGCGATGTCTTCGCGTTCGGCGACCGCGCTGGAAAGCTGCGGCTGCACCTCGACGATGTCGGAATCGGTGAACCAGCGGATCAGGTCGATGTCGTGAACGGCAAGGTCGATCACCACGCCGACATTCGACATGCGCGGCGGGAACGGACCGACGCGGGTGATGGCGATCGAGAGGATGTCCTCGTTGCGGATCGCCTCCTTGATCGCCTCGACCGCCGGATTGAAGCGCTCGACATGGCCGATCATCAAGGTCACGCCGGCGCAGCGGGCGGCCTCGATGATCTCGCGGCCCTCATCGACCGTGGAGGCGATCGGCTTCTCGACCAGGACGTGAACGCCGCGCGCGATCGCGGTCAGCGCGATGTCGCGGTGCAGATGGGTCGGCGCGGCGATGGTGATCGCGTCGAGACCGAGGCCGAGCAAGGCGCCGACATCCGCGACCGCCGCGCAGCCGAGCGTGCGCGCAACGAAGTCGGCCTGCTTGCCGTCGGGATCGGCGACCGCCACGAGCTCGGTGCCGGGCAGCCCCGCGAACACCCGGGCATGGTTGCTGCCCATGACGCCGACGCCGACCACTCCGACCCGCAGCGGACGTTCCGCGCTCGGTGCTGCACCCTGACTCATGCGTTAACTGTTGTCCCCTTGCCCGCCATGCGGGCCCCAGCCTTGCGTAGCATGGGCATACACGGCTGACGACCGTGCCCGCAAGCAAACCGGACACGTTTTGATTCAAACCGTTACAATCGCGACAGGAAAAATCGAAATAACCTTTATGGCGCGCGGCGCAGCGCTACTCCGCGGCGCGCGAGGCCGGCAGCGCGAGCCCCAGTCCGGCCGCGACCGCGTCGTCGCGGAACGCCTTGACCGCGGCGAGCGAAAGTTGCGCGGCCGTCCGTGTGCCGAGACTTGGCAGCTTCTTGAGCACGTCGGCCGGCGCGGTGATGATATGGCAGCCCATGGCGTCGGCCTCCACCACGTTGAACGCCTCGCGCGTGGACGCCCAGATGATCTCGACGTTTTTCGTGCTGCGCGCGCGCGCCACCGCGTCCTGCATGAGCGGGCGGTAGTCGATGCCGAAATCGGCGAGCCGGCCCGCGAAAACCGACACGCAAGCTGGCGCGCCGCCGTCGAGCGCTTCGACCGCGCGGGCGACCTGATCGGCGGTGAAGATCGCCGTCATGTTGACGTTGACGCCGTCGCGCGAGAGCGCGCGCACCGCGTCGAACAGCGGCTCGCCGCGGGTCGTGGTGACCGGCAGCTTGACATAGACGTTGCGGCCCCAGCCCGCGATCACGCGCGCCTGCGCGACCATCTCCGGAATGTCGTCGGAAATGACCTCGAAGGAAATGTGCCGGTCGGGCACGGCGGCCACCAGATCGCGCGCATAGACGGCATAGTCGCGCACGCCGGCCTTCTTCAAGAGCGAAGGATTGGTGGTGAAGCCGGCGATCCATGCGTGCGTCGCCATGTCCACGATCTGCGCCTTGTCGGCGCCGTCGGTGAACAGCTTGACCTTCAGTCGATCCAGTGTCGGCGTCATGATTTTCGTTCCGCGTCCAATGTCGGCGCCCACTATATACGATGGAAATCGCGATACCAGTCGACGAAGCGGCGGATTCCGACGGCGATCGGCGTGGCGGGCTTGAAATCGACCTCGCTCATCAGGTCGGCGACATCGGCATAGGTGGCCGGAACATCGCCCGGCTGCATCGGCAGCAGTTCGCGGATCGCCGGCTTGCCGATCGATTCTTCGATCAGCCGCACGACCTCCAGAAGTTCCACCGGATTGTTGTTGCCGATATTGTAGACGCGCCACGGCGCCGCGCTCGAGCCGGGGTCGGGCGCCGCCCCCGTCCAGTCCGGATTGCCCTGCGGCGCGCGCTCGATAAGCCGCACCACCGCTTCCACCACGTCGTCGATAAAGGTGAAATCGCGCTGCATTTCGCCGCGATTGAACAGTTTGATCGGCTCGCCCGCGAGGATGGCCTTGGCGAACAGCCACATCGCCATGTCCGGACGGCCCCATGGCCCGTAAACGGTGAAGAAACGCAAGCCGGTCGTGGGCAGTTTGAACAGGTGCGCATAGGCATGCGCCATCAGTTCGTTGGCCTTCTTGGACGCGGCGTACAGGCTGAGCGGGTGATCGACATTGTCGTGCACCGAGAACGGCATTTTCGTGTTGCTGCCGTAGACCGACGACGACGACGCATACAGGAGATGGCGGCAGCCATAGTGCCGGCAGCCTTCGAGGATGTTGGTAAATCCGACGAGATTGGCGTCGACATAGGCACGCGGATCGGTGAGCGAGTAGCGCACGCCGGCCTGCGCGGCCAGGTGCACGACGTAGGGAAAGCGGTGCTCGGAAAACAGCGCGGCGACGCCGGCCCGGTCGGCGAGATCGAGCTTCGCGAACCGAAAGCCGGGATATTGGCCGAGTTCGGCGAGCCTCGCCGCCTTCAGCTTCGGGTCGTAATAGGCATTGAGATTGTCGAGGCCGGCCACCGTCCGCCCGTTTTCCAAGAGGCGGCGGGCGACGTGGAAGCCGATGAAGCCGGCAGCGCCGGTGACGAGAATTTCAGCTTGCGTACTCACCCTTCACCCCTCCGCAGCGGCGGCATCACGTTCAGGCGGCCGCGGTCACTTCATCGACGGAGGCCAGCGCCCGCACCTTGCGGCCCAAGAGCGACAGCAGCAGGACGACGCGGTTGTCGTCGCGCGCCTCTTCGAACAGCGCCGCCACTTCGGTCAGCGGACCCGCCAGCAGGCGGACCGCCTGCCCCGGGGAAAAGACGGGCGACAACAGTTTCACCGCGCCGGTTTCGTCCTGCCGCGCGACGATCTCGTCGACGACACGATCGGGCACGCAACGCGGCCGGTCGCCGTCGGCGAGAATGCACCGCACGCCGACCGTCCCGTTGATCGAACGCCACCGCTGCAAGTCGGGATCGAGCTGGACGAACAGATAGCCCGGAAACAGCGGCCGGGACACGACCTCGTTACGGCGCGCATGCCGCACGCGGCGCCGATAATACGGCAGATAGGCGGTGAAGCCCTGGTTGATCAGGTGCCGCTTGGCCTTGGATTCGGCCTGCGGCTGCGTCTGCACGACGAACCAAGATGCGCACATCAGGATCGGCCCCGATCGGGTTGCGGCGCGGGTGAAATCCGCAGGAAAGGCGGCGCCAGCACGCGCTCCGGCGCGAGCGCGGAAACGAGACGATCGTAGGCCTGCTGCGGATTGCGTCCGTCGGCGATCACCACGACGTCGCCGGAACCAAGCGCCTCGATCGAGCGGATGACCGGCAGGCCCGCCACGCGCGACTGGTTGGTTTCGGAATCCAGCACCGCAACGAGCGCGACATCGAGGCCGGAAGCCGCCAGCGTCGCGATTTCCGCCAGTTCGCCCGCTCCGCACAAGACGACGCGCTTGTGTCCGGCGGACGCACAGCGTGCAAAGATGTCGCTGTATTCCTGCCGCGCTTCCCGGAAGAAGGTCAGCGACCGGTCCAGGTATTCGGCGACCAGCCGGCTCTTTTCGGCAAAGCCTTTCGGCGTCAAATAATAGGCATAGCGCCGGGCGGGCACCTGCTTGATCTTGATCAGCCCCTTGCGCACCGCGCGATGCACGAGCGCGTTGACCAGACCGACGGAGATGCCGAGCTTGCGCGCGAGCGCGCGCTGATTGGCCGCTTCCTGCCCGGCAACATTGTCGAGCAGTTCGACCGTTTCCGTCAGATTGCTGTTGCGCGCCACGGTTAGCGCTTACCCTCAGTTCAGGTTGGCGGCACGGGACGAATCGCCACCGTGTTCACGGCGTGAGCATACATGTTCATGCCGTGAACGGTCAATGCCGGCGGTCCTCCGCGCCTGGAATTGAGGGGGATCGGCCGAGCCCTCGCGACAGGGCATGCTGAAACGCCTCGCTCAAGGCTTCGCCGAAGGCCCGCTGCGTACGGGTTGGCGCGACGGCGCGCGCCGCGGCCTGCCATTGCGCCATTTGCGCCGACGACGCCCGCGCGACGCTTTCGATCGCGCCACGGAGCGCGCGGGTATCCCCCGAGCGGAACAGGACGCCGAGCCCATGGTCGCGCACCAGCCGGCCGACCAGTTCCTCGTCCGAGGCGATGACCGGCAGACCGGCGCCGATCGCGCGCATGAGCACGCCGCTGCTGCCGAAATGCCGGATGTATGGCAACAGCACCGCGTCGCTCGCGGCAAAAAGCTGCTTCTCTTCATCGTTCGAAACGTAGCGGTCGATGACCCGGGCCCGGCCTTCGCCCGCGAGCCGTTCCAGCCCGGCCGCGATCCCGGCATCGGACGCCTGCCGGCCGGCGCAGAGCAGGAGGACGTGCGACGATGCGGGCATCGCCAGCATCGCCGCGACCGCCAGCCCCAGGCCCTTGCGGCGATAACCCGCGCCGTAGAACAGGAAGACGCGCTTGTCCTCGGGCAGGTCCAGCCGCCGTCTCGCCTCCGCGCGGTCGGCGACGAAATCGGCCGGGAAATAATCCGGCAGGAAGAATGCCGGCGCGTCCGGCTCCCGGCTCTTGAGCCGCGCGCAGAGATAGGGGTCGAGCAGCAGCAAATGGCTGAACCAGCCGCCGCGTATCAGCCGCCGGAATCCGACGGACTTGAGCCAGAGATTCGGCGACAGGCCGAGGCTCTGGAGAAATCGCGGCCGAAGATAAATGCCGCCGAGACGTCCGCGCAGAAGCGCCGGCGGCATGCGGCCGAGCGCGGCATCGCGCAGCATCGCCGATGCGATCTCATCGAGGTTCGGCAGGAAAGCCAGATCGGCGCCGGTTTGCGCGAGCAGTGTGGCGACGCGGCCGACAGTCGCGCCGCTTCGCTTGGTTTCCTCCGTGGCTGCGACGACCGCCACCCGCTCGAGCGCCGCACCCAATTCCCGGCGCACCGAAGCATAGGCATCCGGTGACGTGTCGACGGCCAGCGTCAGACGATAGCCGTCCGCGAGCAGACGGTCGGCGATGGTCTTGAGATAACCGAGATGGTGCCCTTCCACCCGCGGCTCGAAGATCAGGATGTGCCCGGTCTGCCGCGGGCCCGATTCAGACATGATCCCGCGTCCTGAGCCAGCTTTTACGCCGTTGTCCCACCCTGCTACTATTGCCGCAGTCCGCGCGAGAAGTTGCGCAATTTACGCAAAGGCAAGGCCAAGTAATATTTTCGGAAACATTTCCAACGCTCGTACCAGCCGAATTTAACCGCTGCGTCATTTGGCACGTACCAGCCATTATTATCCATATACCGCACGAGACGATACCGTGCCTGCCGCAGAAACCGATGCTTGGACAGATTGGAGACGTGATCCTCCATTAGAATGAGACGCGGACGCCAATGCGAGAAATCAAAACCGCGGAGCACTTCGATCTCATGACCTTCGACATCGATCGACAAGAAGTCCAGCGGCGTGGGCGCCCCGGCTTCGGTAAGAACATCGTCAAGCGTGCGGACCGGCACGTCGATCGTCCCTTCGGGAGTTGCACCGTAGGCCAAGCGGGTGCGATCGAGCCCCGACAGCGGCCCTGCGAGGTGCAGCGTCAACATGCGACCGGCGTTCCGCGGCGAAGAACAGGCCACGGCGAATGTTTTGGCCGAGCGCGCTTCGCGCAATCTGGCGGCGAGATCGGGCTGCGGTTCGACCAATACCCCGCGCCATCCGCCCTGCTCCAAATGCCAGCTTTGCGAGCCTTGCCGCGGATCGTTGGCGCCGACTTCGACAAAAAAGCCTCGGCTGCCGCCGAAAAATTCGCGCACCAGCAGCTTTTCACGGTCCGGTCGAGACGAAGTTTGTGACATGGGTTCTTACCGCTATGGTCGGCGCGCCTTCGACGCGCGCGATCGCTCCACCATTGACGTGGTGGACTGGCCGGGCACGAGATCGACCAGGATCACCTCGCCGCCCAACGCCTCGACAAGGTCCGCGCCGACAACCTGCTCGCGCGTATAATCGCCGCCCTTGACCAGCACCGCGGGCTTCACCTGCGCAATCAACTCGGCCGGCGTATCCTCGTCGAACACCGCCACCAGATCGACCGCCGCGAGCGCCGCCAATACCTCGGCGCGCGCCTTGACGTTCTGCACCGGGCGGCTCGGACCTTTGAGCCGCGTCACCGAGGCGTCGCCGTTCAGCCCCACCACCAGGCGGTCGCAGGCCGCGCGCGCCGCCGCCAACAACTTGACATGGCCGGGATGCAGGAGATCGAAACAGCCGTTGGTGAAACCGATGCGCAGCCCCTGTCGGCGCCAGGGCCCGAGATGGTCCTCGAGCTGCGTCCAGTCGAACACGATCTTTTCTTCCGACGCGAGCGAGGCCGCCGGCAGGATGCGCGAGCGCAGCTCGGCCGCGGTGAGCGTCGCGGTGCCGCGCTTGCCGACGACCACCGCCGCGGCGGCATTGGCCGCGCGCATGGCGGATTCGAAATCGGCGCCCATCGCGAGCATCGCCGCGAGCACCGCCACCACGGTGTCGCCGGCGCCGGAGACGTCGCGCACGCGCACCGGATAGGCCGGCACATGAACGGCCGCGCCCTCGCCCACCAGCGTCATGCCGGCTTCGCTGCGCGTGACCAGCACGTCACGCGCATCGAGCGTGCGGCGCAATTCGTCCGCGGCC
>JAKAHJ010000098.1 GCA_021815055.1 Pseudomonadota bacterium
CGTCACGGCGGCGGTCTGGTGTCGCTGGTGTGATGCTATCTCACGCCTTGGTATGGACGTGTCGCCGCGTTGCTGCCTGCTGCCAAGTTTGCACCAGCGGCCAAGCCGGTTTGGCTTGATGTGGTCCCAGTGAGTACGCCTTTTCGGTCGAAAGTAAACGTGACGGAACTCGACTGGCTATCATAGCCCGCCACGAGCGGACCGATGTAGGGGATGAAATTCTGCGGCTGAGAACGCATTGAATCGTATGCGTAAACAGCCGATCGTGTTCCATCCGAAGCGAGATTGTTTGTCGTTGGCGGCCCGAGTTTGCCCACAACATCTGAATAGGTCGAGGTTCCAACCTTAAAGGACTGAGCCTGCTGCTCGTCGACCTTTACGCCTGATGCGGCGCAGCCCGTTAAAAGGCACATAAAGCCCAAAATTGGAAACACGCGCACAACTACCCCCAATTCTTTTTTGGTTAGTTTAATTATTCAACAACTTTTGGGAGAACGCAACATAGTACCGTTTTTCACATAGTACCGTTTTTCTTCCGAGAGCACAGGACCGCCCCGTAATGGATGTTCAGGTCAATATGGGATGTCTTCCGCAAGGCTATTTGCAGGAGGCAATTTCGCCTTCAGGCACACGTGCCGCCGCTCCGAGCTTGTCTCGCTGGTGTAGACTGCCGTCGATTCCGATGGGATTGGAGCGCGCATGCACCTCCGGCAGTTGTCCGTCCTGGCGATCGTCCTCGCGCTTTTTACCGTGCAGACGCGCGTTGCCGCCGCTGAGCAATCCTTCGCCGTCTTCGTCAAGGAGCTCTGGCCGGACGCCCAGGCCAAGGGCATCAGCCGTGCCAATTTCGATCTTGCGCTCAAGGGCGTCACGCCGGATTCACGCGTGATCGCCGCAACCAAACGGCAGCCGGAATACGGCAAGCCGGTCGGCGACTACATCAATGCGATCGCGTCGAAGGGGCGCATCGCACGCGGGCGCGCCAAGGCCAAAGAGTTCGCCAAGACATTCGATGCAGTCGAGAAGAAATTCGCGGTCGAGCGCTGGGTGCTGCTGGCGCTCTGGGGCATGGAGACCGACTACGGCGCGGCCAAAGACCGGTGGGACGTATTCCGCTCGCTGGCTTCGCTCGCCTTCGTGAAATTCCGCGAGCCCTATTTCCGTAACGAACTGCTCGTCGCCATGAAGATCATGCAGGACGGTCACATCGCGCGCGCGAAGATGGTGTCGTCCTGGGCCGGCGCCATGGGACAGACCCAATTCATGCCGACGAATTTCGTCGACTATGCCGTCGACTTTTCCGGAGACGGCCGCACCGACATCTGGAACGAAGTGCCGGACGTGCTCGGCTCCACCGCCAACTACCTGCATCAATGGAAGTGGAAGCACGGCCTGCCCTGGGGCTTCGAGGTCGAGGTGCCGAAGGGCTTCGATCTGATGAAAAGCCGCGCGAGCTTTGCGGAATGGGCGAAGCTCGGCCTGCGGCGCGCCGACGGCAAGCCGTTTCCGGCCGCGGGCAACGGCATCCTGTTCTTTCCGAGCGGCGCCAAGGGCCCCGCCTTCATTGCGACCGAGAACTTCGCCGTGCTGAAGGAGTATAATAACTCCGACGCCTATGCGATCGCGGTCGGGCACCTGGCCGACCGCATACAGGGCGGTCCGCCGATCAAGGCCAAATGGCCGGCGGACGACCATCCGCTGTCGCGCGACGCGCGTATCGCGCTGCAAAAGAAACTGTCGGCCCTGGGATACCGGGTCAACGACTTCGAAGCGCATATCGATTTCGACTTGCGCGACAATATCCGCGCCGAGCAGAAGCGGCTCGGGATGCAACCGGACGGTAATCCGACCGGTTTGCTGCTCGAAAAGCTCGGTATCGCAACGCGTTGATCAGCGTTTAGCGTTCCCCGTACCGTTGTGGCGCGAGACGCTTTCGGCTTCGAGGCGCACCATTTCGAGGAGGTAGCCCAGCGTTTCCAGACCGGTCGCGCGGGCCATGCCGGCCAGGTCGGCCGACAGCGAAGCGACGTAGCTGGCCACCGCCGAACCGCCGCTTTCGTTGATGTTTTCGTTGATTCTGACAGGTTCGGGCATTTGATTCCTGTGCCAACGGATTTTGCTAGCCGGGCGCAGCCCCCACCGAGACAAATACATGGTTGCAGACAGGGTGTAATCATAAAAGTGTGTTTTTTATAAAATACATCTTTTGATTGTATTCGGGTGCAGCAAGGGCCTGCCTCCCTGCCGCCCAAATCGCCTGGTGAGACGCCATTGCCAAGCCGCCCGATTTGACAGCCGGGGTCGGCTTCCCCATGTTCCGGCCGAGGCGGGCGGCCGATTCCGCCACGACATGGCCTCTGTCAGGCGGATAACCCATTGGAAATTCATGAATATCGTCGTGGTTGAGTCGCCGGCCAAGGCGAAGACGATCAACAAATATCTCGGTCCCGGCTACGAGGTGCTCGCCTCGTTCGGGCACATTCGCGACCTGCCGGCCAAGGACGGCTCGGTCGATCCCAACGCCGATTTCCATATGCTCTGGGAGGTCGACCCCAAGTCGAACCAGCGGGTCAACGACATCGCCCGCGCGCTCAAGGGCGCGACCAAGCTGATCCTGGCCACCGACCCGGACCGCGAAGGCGAGGCGATCTCCTGGCACGTGCTGGAGGTGCTGAAAGAGAAGAAAGCGCTCAAGGCGCAGGCGGTCGAACGCGTGGTCTTCAACGCCATCACCAAGCAAGCGGTGACCGAGGCGATGAAGAACCCGCGCAAGATCGACGCGGCGCTGGTCGACGCCTATCTGGCGCGCCGCGCCCTCGATTACCTGGTCGGTTTCACGCTCTCGCCGGTGCTCTGGCGCAAGCTGCCGGGCGCGCGCTCGGCCGGCCGCGTGCAGTCGGTCGCGCTGCGCCTCGTCTGCGACCGCGAGCTCGACATCGAGAAATTCGTCGCGCACGAATATTGGTCGATCGTGGCGAGGCTCGCGACGCCGCGCAACGATACTTTCGAAGCCCGCCTGGTCGGCGCCGACGGCAAGAAGATCCAGCGGCTCGACATCGGCTCCGGCGCGGAAGCGGAAGCCTTTACCCGCGATCTCGAAAACGCGGTGTTCAAGGTCGCTTCGGTGGAGGCCAAGCCCGCGCGGCGCAACCCGCCGCCGCCCTTTACCACCTCGACCTTGCAGCAGGAGGCCTCGCGCAAGCTCGGCTTCTCGCCGGCGCACACGATGCGGCTGGCGCAACGCCTCTATGAAGGCATCGACATCGGCGGCGAGACGGTCGGCCTCATCACCTATATGCGTACCGATGGCGTCGACGTCGCGCCGGAGGCGGTGACCGCCATCCGCGGCATGATCGGCAAGCAATACGGCAAGGATTACGTGCCGGATGCACCCCGCGCCTTTCAGCAGAAATCGAAGACCGCGCAGGAAGCGCACGAGGCGGTGCGCCCGACCGACCCCAACCGGCTGCCGAACCAGGTCGCCAAGCATCTCGACCGCGACCAGGCGCGGCTCTACGAGCTGATCTGGAACCGCGCGGTGGCGAGCCAGATGCAATCGGCGGAACTCGAACGCACCACCGTCGACATCGCGGCGAAGGTGGGCGCCCGCATGCTCGACCTGCGCGCCACCGGCCAGGTGGTCAAATTCGACGGCTTCCTCACGCTCTATCAGGAAGGCTTCGACGAGCCGGCCGACGACGACGAGGCCCGCCGCCTCCCCGCCATGAACCGGGGCGAGATCCTGGAGAAGCAGGCGATCAATTCCTCGCAGCACTTCACCGAGCCGCCGCCGCGCTATTCGGAGGCGGCTCTCGTCAAGCGCATGGAAGAACTCGGCATCGGCCGCCCCTCGACCTATGCGGCGATCCTGCAAGTGCTGCAGGACCGCGGCTATGTACGCATCGAGAAGAAGCGCCTGATGCCGGAGGACAAGGGCCGGGTCGTGGTCGGCTTCCTCGAGAGCTTCTTCCAGCGCTATGTCGAATACGATTTCACCGCCAATCTGGAAGAGCAGCTCGACCGCATCGCCAATCACGAGATCGACTGGAAGCAGGTGCTGCAGGATTTCTGGACCGACTTTATCGGCGCGGTAAACGACATCAAGGACCTGCGCGTCACGCAAGTGCTCGATGCGCTCAACGATCTCTTGGCGCCGCACGTCTTCCCGCCGCGCGCAGACGGCGCCGATCCGCGCCAGTGCCCGAACTGCGCCACCGGCAAGCTCTCGCTCAAGCTCGGACGTTTCGGCGCCTTCATCGGCTGCTCGAACTATCCCGAGTGCAATTTCACCCGCCAGATGACGCCGGGCGCCGAAGGCGCGGTCGCGGGCACCAAAGTGCTGGGCGAGGACCCCGCTACCGGGCTCGAAGTCTCGCTGCGCGCGGGGCGTTTCGGCCCCTATCTCCAGCTCGGCGAGCAGTCGAAGGAGAAGGGCGCCGAGAAGCCCAAACGCGCCGGCCTACCCAAAGGCGTCGCGCCCGAGGATATCGATCTCGAGCGCGCATTGGCGCTGCTGTCGCTGCCGCGCGAAGTGGGCATCCATCCGGAGGACGGCGAGCCGATCGTCGCCGGCATCGGCCGCTTCGGGCCTTACGTCAAGCACGGCAAGGTCTACGCCAATCTCGAGGAAGGTGACGACGTCCTCAATATCGGCCTCAATCGCGCGATCACGCTGATTGCCGAGAAAAAGCTCAAGCCGGGCAAGGGCCGCCGCTTCGGCGCCGACCCGGGCAAAACGCTGGGCGACCATCCGGAAAAGGGCGGGCCGATCATAGTGAAGAAGGGCCGCTACGGTCCCTATGTCAGCCACGACGGCGTGAACGCCACGCTGCCCAACGACATGACGCCCGACGCGGTGACGCTGGAGCAGGCGGTCGGCCTGTTGGAGGCACGCATCGTCAAAGGTGGCGGCAAGCCGGGCAAATCGGCGGGCAAGGGCAAGAAGGCCGCCAAGCCGAAGGCCGAGGCCAAAGCGGAAGCCGGCGCGGCGCCGACGGCGCGCCGCCCGGTCGGTCGCAAGCAGGCTGCCGGCAAAACACCGGCCAAACCAACCGCGGCCAAGAAACCCGCCGCCAAAGCCAAACCGGCGCGCAAGGCCAAGGCGGCGGAGTGAGAACGGTAGCGGCACCCGCCGCGCTATCCCCGTCACCCTGAGGCGCCGTCGCACAGCGACGGCCTCGAAGGGTGATCGGCCGACCTCCACCCGCCATCCTTCGAGGCTCGCCGCTTGCGCGGCTCGCACCTCAGGATGACGGGCCGAGGCTGGCGCCGCATTCCACCGCCTATTACATTGATCGCGCAGCGCCTCACCGGCGCAGGACCGTTCATTTGAAGAGATCACGCAAAACCGCCGCGGCCCTTCCTGCCAAGGCCGAGATCCTCGCCTTCATCCGCGAACAGCCCGGCAAAGTCGGCACCCGCGAAATCGCGCGCGCCTTCGGGCTGAAGAACGCGCTGCGCGCCGAGCTCAAACAGTTGCTGCGCGAGCTTGCCGATGAGGGCACGGTCGAAAAGCGCCGCCGCAAGCTGCATCATCCCGGCGCCCTGCCCTCGACCGTGCTCGCCGATGTGACCGCGCGCGATGCCGACGGCGACCTCATCGCCACGCCCGACGAATGGGACGAGGAAGCGCACGGAGCCGCGCCGAAAATCCGCATTCACGTCCCACGCAAGATGCGCCCGGGCGAAGCCGCCGGTCTTGGCGACCGCGTGCTCTTGCGCGTCGAGGAGACCGAAGAAGAAGACGGCATCCGCCATCGCGGCCGCATCATCAAGATCATCGATCACCCCAAGCACCGCGTGCTCGGGATTTTCCGTAAAGCTCCGCACGGCGGCGGCCGGCTGGAGCCGGTCGACAAGAAGATGCTCGGCAAGGAAATCGTCATTCCGCCGGGCGCCGACGACGGTGCCGAGGACGGCGACCTGGTCGCGGTCGAAACAAGGCGCGTCGCCCGCTTCGGTCCGCCCACCGGGCGCGTGATGGAGAAGCTCGGCTCGCTCGCCTCCGAACGCGCGGTGAGCCTGATCGCCATCAACGCCCATTCGATCCCGCACGTGTTCCGGCGGGAGACTTTGCAGGAAGCCGACGCCGCGCGCCCGGCGACGCTCGCCGGCCGCGAGGACTGGCGGCATGTGCCCTTCGTCACCATCGATCCGCCCGACGCCAAGGATCACGACGACGCGGTGCACGCGGCGGCGGACGAGGCCGATAATAACAAAGGCGGCTACATTCTCAGCGTCGCCATCGCCGACGTCGCGCATTACGTGACGCCCGGCTCCGCGCTCGACCGGGAAGCTTTGGTGCGCGGCAATTCGGTCTACTTTCCGGACCGCGTGGTGCCGATGCTGCCGGAGCGCATTTCCAACGACCTGTGCTCGCTGCGCCCGCGCGAAGACCGCGCCGCGCTCGCCGTGCGCATGGTCATCGGCGCCGACGGGCGCAAGCGTTCACACACTTTCCACCGCATCGTGATGCGCTCGGCTGCCAAGCTGTCCTATGAACAGGCACAACTCGCCATCGGCGGCCGCCCGGACGAGGACAGCGAGGCCTTGGTCGGACCGATCCTGACCCCTCTGTTCGCCGCCTATGAGCGGCTCATGCATGCCCGCAACGAGCGCGAGCCGCTCGATCTCGACCTGCCGGAACGCAAGATCCTGCTCAAGGCCGACGGCACGGTCGACCGCGTCATCAGGCCAGAGCGGCTGGAGGCGCACCGGCTGATCGAGGAATACATGATCCTCGCCAATGTCGCCGCCGCCGAGACGCTGGAAAAGGCGCGCGTGCCCCTGATCTATCGCGTGCATGACGAGCCGGCGCTCGAGAAGGTGCATGCGCTGCGTGAATTCCTTGCCACGCTCGACATCAACTTCGCCAAATCGGGCGCGCTCAGGCCATCGGCCTTCAACCGCGTGCTCAACATGATGAAAGGCCGCGACGCCGAGCCGCTGGTCAACGAGATCGTCCTGCGCACGCAGGCACAGGCCGAATATGCGGCGGAAAATTACGGCCATTTCGGCCTCAACCTGCGCCGCTACGCGCATTTCACCTCGCCGATCCGCCGCTATGCCGATCTCGTCGTGCATCGCGGGTTGATCCGCGCGCTTAAGCTCGGTCAAGGCGCCCTGCCCGAGACAGTCGAGGTCAAACAGCTCGCCGAGGTGGCCGCCGAAATCTCCGCCACCGAGCGGCGCGCCATGCTGGCGGAACGCGAAACCGCCGACCGGCTGATCGCGCACCATCTCGCCGACCGGGTCGGCGCCAGTTTCGACGGGCGCATTTCGGGCGTCACCCGCGCCGGCCTGTTCGTGAAGCTGCACGAGACCGGCGCCGACGGCTTCGTGCCGGCGCGGACCATCGGCGACGAATATTTCGCCTATGACGAGAAGGGCCACGCCATGGTCGGCCGCGACAGCGGCACGACCTACCGGCTCGGCGACAGCGTGACCGTCAAACTCGTGGAAGCGGCCCCGGTTGCGGGAGCGCTCAGATTCGAGCTTATGTCGGAGGGACGCGCCGGACGGCGGCGGCAGGAACGCCGGCCCTCCGGCCGGACACGCGGGAAACAACGGAAGGCGCGATGAGCGACGATTTGAAGACGAGAGATCCGGCCGGAAAGGACATGGCCAAGCTCTTCACCGAGCGCATGAGCATGCAGGAGCGCGACCAGTCGTTCCCCGACAGCGTTCCGCGCGACGCCGCCACCATCATGCTGATCGACCGCTCCGGGCCGACGCCGAAAGTCCTGCTCGGGCGGCGCCATCACGGCCACAAATTCATGCCGGGCAAGTTCGTGTTCCCGGGCGGGCGCGTCGAGCCGCTCGACCGCGAGATGAGCGCCGTGAGCGAGCTTCACCCCGACACCGCGAAGACGCTGTTGCAGCGGCAGGCGAGCCCCGAACTGCCGCGCGCCTTTGCGCTCGCGGCGGTCCGGGAACTGGCCGAGGAGACCGGGCTCATGCTCGGGGTCAAACGCGACGCGCCGCCGCAAACGCCTGGCGAAATCTGGACCGAGTTCGCCAAGGCCAAGGTCCACCCCGACCTCGGCCAGCTCCATTTCATCGCCCGCGCCATCACCCCGCCGCGGCGGCCGAAGCGCTTCGATAGCCGCTTTCTCACCGCCGACGCCTCTGCCGTCGCCCATACCATCGAGGGCGTGGTGGGTCCGGATTCCGAACTGGTAGAGCTGGTCTGGGTGCCGATCGAGGACGCCGCAAAGCTCGACATGCCGACCATAACGGGCATCGTACTGGAGGAGCTGCTGGCCCGGGTCCAAGCCGGCATGGCCCACTCCCTGCCGGTGCCGTTCTATTTCATGGAAAACCGGCAGTTTCACCGGGAACTGCTATAGGACGCCCAAAAACCGGCATTTCTTGACATTTGGCCTTTGGACGCTAGTTTCCGCGCCAAAGGTACCCCCTATCGCCATTGACCGTTTCGAGGACCTGACCCCATGGCCAAAGCCATCAGTCTCAAGATCAAGCTCGTGTCGAGCGCCGGCACCGGCCACTACTACGTGACCAAGAAGAATTCGCGCACCCAGACCGACAAGATGAAGAAGAAAAAGTACGACCCGGTCGCGAAAAAGCACGTGGAATACACGGAAACCAAGATCAAGTAACCGGCCCGTTTTCGCCGGGCAATGCAAGGGCGCCACTCGGGCGCCCTTCACTTTTTCGGGCGGGACCGGCATTCGGGGTGGCGATTATATTCTAATTTTGGAATATTCAACCGGGGGCAAGTGTTCTAGAATTACGTCATAAGACAGCCTCAGGGGAGAAACATAATGAACGTTCTGCAGCGTGCTTTTTTCGTCGCCTTCCTGCTCATGCCGCTCGGCTTCGGTTCGGCCCATGCCGCTGAAACCCATCGTCTTGCGCTGCAAATCAGCGACAACGATCCGGCCAAGATGAACGCCGTGCTCAACGTGGCGGCCAACGTCTCCCGGTACTATTCGGACAAGGGCGAGGACGTCGAAATCCAAATCGTCGCCTTCAATGCCGGGCTGAACATGCTGCGGGCCGACAAGTCGCCGGTGCTGCCGCGCCTGAAGGCGTTCAAACAAGGCATGCCCAACGTCACATTCGATGCCTGCGAGAATACGCTGGCCGCCATGACCAAGGCCGAGGGCAAGGAGCCCCCGCTGGTCGACAATGCCAAGCGCGTCCCTGCCGGCGTCATCACCTTGATGGAGCTTTCGGCCAAGGGCTGGCCGATCATCCGGCCTTAAGCCGATGGCGGACGTCCGTCAGGCGGCGTCCGGCACCACCCGGTTGCGGCCGTCGCGCTTGGCGCGATAGAGCGCCTGATCGGCGCGCTTGAGCACGGCGCCGGCGCTGTCGCCGGCGCCGCCGAGCGCGGCAATGCCGATCGAGATGGTCACGTCGAGCTGGCCGGTTCCGTTCTGGATCGCGAAGGGCTCGGTCGCAATGCGCCGGCGCAGCCGCTCGGCCACCTTGGTGGCGACGGCCATGTCGGTTTCCGGCATCACGATCACGAATTCCTCGCCGCCATAGCGGCAGGCGAGATCGATATTGCGGATCGACTTGCGGATGCGCAGCGCGAATTCGCGCAGCACGTCGTCGCCGGCATCGTGCCCGTGGCCGTCATTGATCGACTTGAAATAGTCGATGTCCAGAATCAGGAGCGAGATCGGCTTGCTGCGCGTCGCCGCCTGCTCGACCAGCGTCGCCAGATGCGTTTCCATGTAGCGTCGATTGAACAGGCCGGTGAGCGCGTCGGTGAGCGCCATTTCGATCGAGAGCTGCACATTGTCGCGCAGCCGTTCCGTATAGCGTTTCTTCTTGATCTGGGTGCGCACGCGCGCGAGCATCTCGTTCTTGTCGATCGGGCGGATCAGATAGTCGTTAACGCCGATTTCCAGACCGCGCACCAGCCGCGCGGTATTCTCCGGCTCCGACACCGCCAGGATCGGGATATTGCGCGTGCGCTCGAGCGAGCGCACCTGGCTGCACAGCCTGAGCCCGTCGAAATTCTCAAATCCAAGCGACACGATCAGCGTGTCGAAATTGCCTTCCGCCGCGTGGAAAAGCGCATCGGCCGGATTGCTCTCGATCTCCACGGCATGCTCGGTTTTCAGCGTCGCCGCCAGCCGCTCGTAGGACGAGGCGCGGTCGTCGACGATCAGGATGCGCCCATTGCGTCCGGTGTCCGTGACCGCGTCGCGCTCGGGGCTCTGGATGCCGATTTCCCTCGTGGTCATCGCGCGCATGCG
This sequence comes from Pseudomonadota bacterium, assembly GCA_021815055.1. GTDB lineage: Bacteria > Pseudomonadota > Alphaproteobacteria > Rhizobiales > Xanthobacteraceae > Pseudolabrys. The sequence continues at coordinate 10,233 of JAKAHJ010000098.1, forward strand.
CAGTTCGTCCGTCACCATCTTCAGCCGCGCGAGCGAGCGCACGCGCGAGATGAGCGCAATGTCGGTCACCGGCTTGGTGAGGAAATCGTCGGCGCCGGCTTCCAGCCCGCGCACGCGGTCGGACGGCTGATCGAGCGCGGTCACCATCACGACCGGAATGTGGTGCGTCGCCGGATTGGACTTCAGCCTGCGGCACACCTCGAAGCCGTCCATGTCCGGCATCATCACGTCGAGCAGCACGATGTCGCATTCGGCGAGA
>JAKAHJ010000099.1 GCA_021815055.1 Pseudomonadota bacterium
TCGAGCGCGGTCACCATCACGACCGGAATGTGGTGCGTCGCCGGATTGGACTTCAGCCTGCGGCACACCTCGAAGCCGTCCATGTCCGGCATCATCACGTCGAGCAGCACGATGTCGCATTCGGCGCGCTCGCACAGCGGCAAGGCCTCGACGCCGCCATTGGCCGTGACGACGTCGAAATATTCCGCCGTCAGCCGCGCTTCCAGGAGCTTCACATTGGCCGGCACATCGTCGACCACGAGGACGCGAGCACTCATGACAACACCATATCGATTACGCCGGCCCCAAAAAATGCCGTACCGTCTCGATGAACTTCGCTACCGAAATCGGCTTCGACAGATAGGCTTCGCACCCCCCTTCGCGGATGCGTTCCTCGTCCCCTTTCATGGCGAAGGCAGTCACCGCCACGACGGGAATTACTTTCAGCTCAGGATCGTCCTTGAGCCATTTGGTCACTTCAAGGCCGGACACTTCCGGCAATTGTATGTCCATCAGGATAAGGTCGGGCCGATGCTGGCGCGCGAGTCCCAGCGCTTCGATCCCGTTGCGGGTTCCGATCGTGTGATAGCCGTGCGCTTCCAGGAGATCGTGGAAGAGCTTCATATTCAGCTCGTTGTCCTCCACGATCAGGACGGTCTTCGCCATTCCCCCGCCCCTTTTCCCCAGGGCCCCCATCGCCCTTGCAGCCGCCGTCGCAACGGCCCGCGCCATCGGGCATTATCATGGGAACACCGTAGTGCCGATTCATTACGGAAAGGCAAATCCAATTGCAGAAAAGGCGCAGCACGGTAACACGAGAGGCAGCCGAAGGGCTGGCGATTCAAGCGCTTAGCTTTATTGCGGCGGATGAAGAGCGGCTCGGGCGTTTTCTCGCTATCAGTGGTATAGGTCCGGCGGAAATTCGCGCCGCCGCAGCCGAGCCGGGATTTCTTGCCGGCGTGCTCGACTATCTGGCCGGCGACGAAAGGCTGGTGACCGCCTTCGCCGCCGAACGCGGTGTCGATCCCGCCGACATCGCGCGCGCATATGCGGCGCTCGGCGGCAACCCTTGGGAGCGCGCGGTGCCGTGAGCGCCTTCTGCCGCGATTGCCTCGCCGAGGCGCCGGATCGGGCCCGGCGTTGCCCGGCCTGTGGCTCGCCCCGCCTCGTGCGCCACGCCGAGCTCGACCGGCTTTGCATCGCGCATGTCGATTGCGACGCCTTCTATGCCACGATCGAGAAGCGCGACGATCCCGCCCTCGCCGACAGGCCGGTGATCGTGGGCGGGGGAAAACGCGGCGTGGTCGCCACCGCCTGCTATATCGCGCGCACCTTTGGCGTGCGCTCCGCCATGCCGATGTTTGAGGCGCTGCGCCGCTGCCCGCAGGCGGTGGTGGTGAAGCCGAACATGGCGAAATACGCGGCCGTCGGCCGCGAGGTGCGGCAGATGATGCTGGCGCTCACGCCGCAGGTCGAGCCTTTATCGATCGACGAGGCCTTTCTCGACCTGACCGGCACCGAACGCCTGCACGGCACCGGCGCGGCGCGCGTGCTCGCCCGCTTCGCGCGCGAGGTCGAACGCAAGCTTGCCATCACCATGTCGGTCGGGCTGTCGGCCAACAAATTCCTCGCCAAGATCGCCTCCGACCTGGACAAGCCGCGCGGCTTCGCTGTGCTGGGCTTGAGCGAAGCGCCCGCGTTCCTGGCACCGAAGCCGGTCGGTTTCATCTACGGGGTCGGAAATGCGAGTGCGGCGCGGCTTGCCGCCGACGGCTATCGGACGATCGCCGACCTGCAACGGGCCGACGGGCGCGAGCTCGCGGTACGTTACGGTGCAGAAGGATCGCGGCTCTGGAACCTCGCGCGCGGCATCGACAAGCGGCGCGTCGATCCCGAGCGCGAGACCAAGAGCATTTCGGCCGAGACGACGTTCGAGCGCGACATCGGCGAATTCCGCCCGCTCGAGCAGACATTGTGGGAATTGACCGAGAAGGTCTCGCACCGGCTCAAAGCGGCCGCGCTGGCCGGCTCCACGGTCACGCTCAAGCTCAAGAGCGCCGATTTCAAGCTGCGTACGCGGGCGCGCGCGCTATCGCACCCGACCCAACTGGCGGGGAGTATTTTCGCGGCAGGGCGCGACCTCTTGCGCCACGAGATCGGCGCCACGCGCTTCCGGCTGATCGGCATCGGCGTGAGCAACCTGGTGGAAGCGAGCGGCGACGACGATCTCGCCGATCTCATCGGCCGGCGCGAGGCGCAGGCCGAGCACGCGGTCGATAAGCTGCGCTCGAAATTCGGGCGCGATGCCGTGGTGCGGGGCTTGGCGATCGATGAGGAGTGAAGCTGTCATTCCGGGGCGCGGGCGTAAGCCCGCGAACCCGGAATCCAGAGGGCACGCACGGAACAAGTTCTGGATTCCGGGTTCGCCGCTTCGCGGCGCCCCGGAATGACGTCTAGGGGCACGGTTTCGCCTTCTTCATCTCGAGCGAGGTCATCTCGCCCGAGATGGTGAAGTCGGTGTAGTCGAGCGTGAGCGCGCGCGAGATGCCGTTCTCGTAGAGCTCGAAGCCGATCGAATAGGTCGGCGTCTGTTCGCCCTTCCGCTCGGCCTGGGCGTCCTTCTGCTCGAAATAGCTCACCGTCACCGGCCAGCGCGTGAGATGCGCAAGCTCCGGCACTTTCGCCGCCGCGTCGGCCGTCGGTTTTTCTCCCGGCGCGATCGGACGCCCGATGACGGTCAGCGTATTGTAGATCTTCTCACCGCTTTCCGAGCCGTCATAGACCGGGAATTCCAAAATGCTCTTGCCAGCGCGCGCCGCCTCGATGATGCGGCGCATGTGCTCGGTCGGAAACACCGCGCCGACCGGAACCGTGAAATTCTTCGCCTTCGGCTTGCTCAGGCTGACCGCGACGGCGCCGCGGTCGCGCTCGGCCTTGCCGGTCACCGAATCGGTCGTCCGCTCGTTCAGCAGGTTCTGCGACTGAAAGCGGAAACTCTTGGCGGCTGCGTCTTCCCAGGTGGTCGAGCGCAAGTCGCTGAGCGCCGCCTTGCCCTCGCCCGAGTCGAGCTCGGAGACCTGCCGGAACTTGAGCGCATAGCCTTCGCAGGCGTTACCCGAAAAATCGTAGAGGATGCGCCCGCGCACGCTTTCGAGGCCGCGCGAACCGCGCGACTTGGCGAGCTTGAGATCGTAAACCGCGCGGTGCGGCGCCAGAAATACCGCGGTGTCGCCCGCTTGAGGCTTTTGGGGCTTGGCGGGAATCTGGGCCCGGGCGGAACCATGAACGGCCACGGCCGCCAGACCGGCCAGCAGGGCCAAGCGCAGGGATTCGCGAATGCGAGCGGATTTCTTCATGGCGAATGCCGACCTCCATGCAACGGCGCGCGCGCCGTTGTCGCGGCAGAGTTAGCGGCAAGATATGGGCAAGATAGGGGCCGAACCGCCGGCCGGCAATGAGCGGCGGCGGCGCGCTTGCGCATCGCCCGGCGATCGGCCAAGGATCGGGTTGTTGCGCATCGCCATGGAGCCCCGCATGTCCGGCACGATCGAAGCAAAGCTCGCAACCCTCGGAATCACGCTGCCCACCCCGGCGGCGCCGATCGCCAATTACGTGCCCAGCGTGCGCAGCGGCGCCCTGCTCGTCGTCTCCGGCCAGCTCTGTTTCGGCGCCGACGGCAAGCTTGTCGCCAAGGGCCAGCTCGGCGGCGCGGTTTCGGTCGAGGATGGACAGAAGGCGGCGCGCGCCTGCGCCATCAATCTGCTGGCGCAGGTCAAGGCCGCGCTCGGCGATCTCGACAGGGTGACGCGCGTGGTGCGGCTCGGCGGCTTCATCAATTCGGCGCCCGGCTTTACCGACGGACCGAAGGTCATGAATGGCGCCTCGGACCTGATGGTGGAGGTGTTCGGCGACAAGGGCCGCCATGCCCGCAGCACGGTCGGTGTCTCGGCGCTGCCGGCCGACGCGGCGGTGGAAGTTGAGGGCCTGTTCGAGGTCTCGTGAACCTGCAATGGCCGGACTCGACTGGCTCATCGCGCGACCGATCGCCCATCGCGGCCTGCACGATGCGTCGGCGGGCGTGATCGAGAACACCGCCTCCGCCTTTTCCGCGGCGATCGCCGGCGGCTACGGCATCGAATGCGACCTGCAGGTGACGGACGACGGCGAGGCCATGGTGCATCACGACGATGCGCTCGGCCGTCTCACGGAAGGTCACGGCCGGCTCGCCGGCATGAGCGCGGCGGCGATCAAGGCCGTGCGTTTCCGAAGCAGCGCTGACCGCATCCTGACGCTCGGCGAATTATGCGATCTCGTCGCCGGCCGCGCGACGCTGGCAATCGAGCTCAAGAGCCGTTTCGATGGCGACCGCCGGCTGGCGCAGCGCACCGCCGACGTGCTGGCGAATTATGCCGGTCCGGTGGCGGTGATGTCGTTCGATCCGGCGGTGATCGAGGCCGCGCGTTCGATCGCGCCCGGCCTGCCGCGCGGTATGGTGGCCGAGCGCCATTACCGCCATGCCGAATGGGATCGTCTGCCGGCCTCCGAGAAGCGGCGCCTGGCGTATTTCACCCATGCGCTGCGCACGCGGCCGCATTTCGTTGCCTACGCGGTGAGGGACCTGCCGGCGGCCGTCCCGCTGATCGCGCGCCATGTTTTCGGCCTGCCACTGTTGACCTGGACAGTAAGGAGCGAGGAGGACCGGCGGCGCGCTTTGCGTTGGGCCGACCAGATGATTTTCGAGGGCTGGCGGCCTTGATGGTTCGGTATGGCGCCGTGGCGGCCAATGACTGCCGTTTGCATTATTTCCGGCATAAAGTCGGGCGAGACAAGTCCGGATGACCGACATCGAACTCCGCATACGCATCGCGCAATCGCTGGCCGAGGTGTCTGCCGCGGCCTGGGACGCCTGCGCGGCCGGCGATCCCGCAGCATCTGATATTCAAACAAGACTTGAACACGCTTATTCGGAACCTGAGGACAAGTTTTGCGCTCGATCATCCACACGAGGAAAAATATCTAACCCATTTGTTTCACATGATTTTCTTTACTCCCTTGAACAATCTCTTTCAGTTGGCGCCCGCACCGGCTGGCAGCCGCGCCACCTGCTGGCCGAAACCGCGGACGGCACCCTGGTCGGCGCCGCACCCTGCTATGTGAAGGGCCACTCGCGCGGCGAATACGTCTTCGACCACGGCTGGGCGGATGCTTTCGAGCGCGCCGGCGGCGACTACTACCCGAAGCTCCAGGTTGCGGTGCCGTTCACTCCGGTGACCGGTCCGCGCCTGCTCGCCCGCCCCGGTGTGCTCGCGGCTTCGGTGCGCGGAGCGCTCGCCGATGCGCTCGCCGAGATCACCCGCGCGAGCAAGCTGTCCTCGGCCCATGTCACCTTCCTGACCGAAGCCGAATGGGAGGCGCTCGGCGCGCGCGGATTCCTGCAGCGTACCGACCGGCAATTCCACTGGGAGAACGAAGGCTACGGCACGTTCGACGACTTCCTGGCCGCCCTCTCCTCGCGCAAGCGCAAGACCATCAGGCGCGAGCGCAAGGACGCACTTGCGCCCGGCATCGAGGTGCGCTGGCTCACCGGCCAGGACCTGACCGAAGACGTGTGGGACGCCTTCTTCGCCTTCTACATGGAGACCGGCTCGCGTAAATGGGGCCGGCCCTATCTCACCCGCGAATTCTTCTCCATCGTAGGCCGCGCCATGGCCGACCGTATCCTTTTGGTGATGGCGCGCCGCGCCGGCCGCTGGATCGCCGGGGCCATCAACTTCATCGGCCATGACACGCTCTATGGCCGCAACTGGGGCGCCATCGAGCACCACCCGTTCCTGCATTTCGAATTGTGCTACTACCAGGCCATCGACTACGCGATCGCCCACAAGCTCGCGCGGGTGGAAGCCGGCGCGCAGGGCGAGCACAAACTCGCGCGCGGCTACCTGCCGCACACCACCTATTCCGCCCATTTCATCGCCAATCCGGCCTTGCGGCGGGCGATCGCCGACTACCTCGCGCGCGAGCGCGCCTATGTCGAGGCCGACGCCGAGGCGCTTGCGGAGGCCGCGCCGTTCCGTAAGGATTTGGCCGAGCAGGAATGACCAGGGGACGCCGATGCACGCCTACGATCCGAACAACATCTTCGCCAAGATCCTGCGCGGGGAGTTGCCCTGCTACAAGGTCTACGAGGACGACAGGGCCTTCGCCTTCCTCGACATCATGCCGCGCGCGCCCGGCCATACGCTGGTGCTGCCGAAGGCGCCGGCACGCAATATTCTCGACTGCCCGGCCGACGACCTCGCCCACGTCGCCAAGGTGACGCAGAAGATTGCGCAAGCGGCGATGAAGGTGTTCGCGGCCGACGGCATTACCGTGCAGCAATTCAACGAGGGCGCCGGCGGCCAGGTCGTCTTCCACCTGCATGTGCACATCATTCCGCGCAAGGCGGGCGTGATGATGAAGCCGCCCGCGAGCGAGAAGGAAAAGCCGGACGTACTCGCCGAACTCGCCAAGAAGCTCGCCGCCGCCATCGCGGCCAGTTGAGATTCCCCGATCAAATTCCAGCGCGGGGGCATCATGCTGTTGGAAAAGCAGACACAGATGGTGGCGCTGTTCGAAAGATGGCGGTCGCGGTGGTTGTCGGTTTCGTCACGGCAGCTCTCCGCCTTCACTGCAAGCCGGGGCGGAAATCCGATTTTTGTCCGTCCGCGGCACTTTACGGATACCGTCCAGGATATGCCCGTTGCGGGCCGCGTCTTGATAGGGTCGCCAGTCAGCGCGGGCCGCGACAAAACCGCGCTGTAGATGTTCGCATCGGTCAAGCGCCACACCCGCCTCCGCAAGGCGGCCTAGGTGCGCCAAACTCACTGCCAGCAGGTACTGTGCGTTAGGATTTCCGGCGTCGGCACTAATGCCCCTCCTTGCCCATTCTATGGCTTCTTCATAGCGGTGCGCGCCGATCAGAGCGCGAGCTAGAAAGGTATAGATGTGGCGCATATTTGGTGCGTCCGGATTCAATCGAATTCCGTCCTGCATCATTGAAATGCCTTCCGCGGGTTGCCCCATCAGATCAAGGATGTTTCCAAGCGATGCACGCCCGTACCCATTACTTGGATTTAGCTCCACGGACCGTTGAAAGGACAATTTCGCGTCATCTTGCTGACCGAACCATAAATGCGCCATGCCCAGCACGCTATGCGCAAAAAAGTCCGACCGGTCCAACGCAACCGCCTTTCTCGCATTCTGCAGGGCTTCTTGGGCCGTTTCCTTGCGCGAGTGCGCGTGACCCAACATGAGGTCACGATTGTAACTCAATGCGATGCCGGCAAACGCCCGACTGTAATCGGCATCGAGCTTGAGGGCTTGAGCAAACATTTCGCGTGCACGAAGATTGCCTTCCTTCGTGTATTCGTCGAGGTCCGCCGTGCCGCGCTGAACGAAGTACCACGCATCGAGATTTCGCGGTTTTCGCGCCAACAAACGACTGTATTCGGCGTACTCCAATTTGGGAGCCACGATTGCCGCAATTTTGTTTGTCAGCTCAATTTGCAGATCGAATAAATCCGAGAGTTGGCGCTCGAATGACTCGGCCCACAGATGATGACCCGTCTCCGAATTGACGAGCTGAGCTGAAACTCGAACCCTGGCTCCGCCTTTGCGGACACTGCCTTCCAAAATGTAGCGGGCTCCGAGTATCCGGCCGATTTCTTGGACGCTTTCCGCCTTTCCCTTGAAAGCAAAAGTCGAAGTACGCGCAATTACAGGAAACGAACGCCAGAGCGACAAGGCGGTGATGATATCTTCCGTAAGACCATCGGCGAAATAGTTCTGCTCGGGATCGCCGCTCAAATTGAGAAAAGGAAGCACCGCGATAGCCGGCTTGTCGGGCAACGCAAGTGCAATCGATGTCAGCGGGTTCGCTGCGGCGGATTGACTACAAGGCGATACCGCTGGCCCGGCATAGCGATAACCCCGACGCGGCAGAGTCTCGATCCAGCTCGCACCTCCGGCAACTTCGTCGAAGATCCGACGCAAGGCCGCAATTTGAACCGTCAGATTGCTTTCCTCAATCGCAAGTCCCGGCCACGCCGCCTCGATCAGCGCGTCTTTGGAAACCGGCGCGCCCGCCCGCTCCAGCAATAGCCGAAGCAAGGAAACCGCGCGTTGCCCAAGCATGATCGGCTCGGCACCCCGAAATAATATTTCAGCATCCGCGTCCAGACGGAACGGGCCGAACTGGTGGATCGGTGCCATATCGCAATTCGATACTATTCGGAAATTTTTTGCAACTTTTTCGGGAGAAATTCACGACTCTAGACGCCTGCGGGATCATTTTGCCACGGCGGCTGCGCGTTACGAGCGCCAACGATGGGGGAGCATGATGAGTGCAAAAGCTGTCATTCAAATGCCCGGTGAGGGCAAGCACGTCACCTTGGCCGGCCAGCCGATGGCCTTCCTCGTCACCGGCGAGGACACGAAGCATACGTCCATGTTTGACTGGACGGTATCGCCCGGCTTCTCCACAGGCCTGCACGTTCATCGCGTCCAGGAAGAAACCTTCTACGTGTTGGAAGGCGAATGTGAATGGCAGATCGGCGGCCGGTCGGTCCGCGCCAAACCCGGCACATACGTATTTATTCCCCCGGGCGTGCCTCACAATATCGCCAACGCCAGCGACAAGCCGGCAAGGATGATCATGACCGTATCGCCGCCCGGTCACGAACACTATTTCGAAGAGCTTGTGAAACTGGTGACCCGTAGTGGCCCGCCTGATGCCAATGCCATTGCGGCGTTGAGACTTCGCTACGACACCGAACAGTTGTCGGCGCTAAAGGCCAACCAGGCATGAAAGGATTCGGCCCGACATAGGTCGGTAAACGCTTCCGCTTCTCGGCGCGGAATTCCGCACCGAGGCACGCCACAGACCGCGGACCGGTGTCTGCGGCTGATAATGCCAAAGAGGTGTCTTCATGCTCACTATCCACACTGCGTTCCAAGTGCGACGCTATTACGCATTCACTCGATGGATGAGCGACATCATTGCCGGCGCCCGCGACGGCATGGCTATATGGAATCGATACGAAGCGTTGTCGCGCCACACGGAGCAGGATCTCGATCGCCGTGGACTTACGCGCGACGACTTTCCACGTTTGGCGGTGAACGGCGGTTGTCGAGCAATTGCAACCGGCCAACCGCCCTCCGACAAGGACTCCGGCGGAAAACGTGCTCCGGTTTTCGGCCACCTCGCAACATTATTCGCCAACATCCACAATATCCGTGGCCGCACGGAAGCTTGCATCGTGCGGAATTACAAAGGACGCGGCTGGGATGACGCGACTGAACGGGAGCTGAACAATGAACTCGTGAACTGTCGCTGCCACGGCTTTTGACATGTCGCAATGACGAGCGCGCTGCGAGCATTTTGGTTCACGTTCCAGACAAATCAACGCTCTAACAAATATCCGCCGGCGAGCAGCGCCGCCTCGCCCGCCAGCACGCCGGCGAACATCGAGCGCTTGGCGGCCAGAAAGACCGCAAAACCGATCAGTGCCGCGCCGAAACGCACCGCGAGCGGGATATCGGCCAGAGCGCCGGACGGAAACAGGATCAGCTTGGCGATGACCCCGGCAAGAATGGCCGTCGCCACCGCCCGCGACCACAGCACGATCTCGGAGTCCTCGTTCAGCCCGCGCGCCAGCACCAGCCCGAGCGCGCGCCAGACCTCGTTCGGCAGGAAGCCGACCAGAATCAGCACCAGATAGGGCGACAATTCGCCGATGCCGCTCATGCCCATGCTCCGCGCAGACGATGCACCGCATAGGCGAGCGTGCCGCCGATCACGCCGGTCCACATCAGATCGAGCTCGACGCGGAAATAGACCAGCAGCGGTCCCAGCACGAGGCCGAAGGCGAGCGCCATCCGGTCGATCGTCGCTTGCGCGCTGCGCGTCGTGGACAGCAGGAACGACATCGGCGTCATGAACAGCAGCATGGCGCCAAGCAGCGGCGGCAGCCGGGCCGCGAGGTAAAAGCCGGCGAAGCCGAAAATCACCGCCGTACTCATATAGGCGACCGACAACCCATTGCAGAACGCGATGCGGTGCTCGCGCGGCATCGACGGCAGGAGCCGCAGCGATTCCACCCACATGCTCACCGACGTGAAATGCGTCGGCAGCAGCAGGTCGCGCGGCCGCGTGTCGTGGCCGCGCAAAAGCGGCAAGAGGGCCACCACCATGGGAAACAGCCTGATCGCGCTCAGTGTCACCGCGACCGCCACCTCGAGGAGCGGCGCGCCGGCGCCCAGCGCCGAGATCATGATCACCTGTGCGGGCGCGGCCCAGACCAGCACGGTGGAGGCCGCCAGCCACCAGGATGTCAGGCCGAAGCCATGGGCGAGCGCGCCGATGCCGACATAGGTGCCGGCCAGCACCATCACAAATAC
>JAKAHJ010000100.1 GCA_021815055.1 Pseudomonadota bacterium
TTCCGATCGCCGGCGCTCGGAGATGCCCTGCGCGCCGCGGAGGCGGCGTGGATCGCGGCGGGCTTTCCGGACGATGCCGGGATGCTCGACGCGATTGCCGACAGCGCGGCGCGCCTTCACCGATCGCGCGATTAGAAGTGGTAGTTCACGCCGACCCGGACCATCTGCGCGGTGACGTCCAGGTTTTCAGTAAAGCGGCCAACGGCGGGGATTCTGTCGGTGAACACGCCCTTGCTGCCGAGATCGGCATAGAGATATTCGATCTTGCCGCTCCAGTTGGGCGCGAATTTCGCTTCGATCCCCGCGCCCACGGTCCAGCCGGCCATCCAGCTCTCGCCGGAACCGAAGGCACCGGGAGGGCCGCCGTTTCCTTCCTCGCCATGCACATTGGCATAGGCGAGACCGCCCGTGATGTAGGGCATGAAGTTCTGCCACGCATAGCCGAGACGGCCGCGCACCGTCCCGAATGCCTGAATTCTTGATGCGCAATGCCGGGCGCCGCAGGTGCCGGAGGGCGGGTTGGTACCGATCGTGGAGCCGGAGATCGATGCCCAGGACAAGTCTGTTTCCAGGCCCAGCACGGCAGGACCGAGCTGCCAATTATAGCCGAGTGTACCGCCGATAATGCCGCCATTGGTGTCGTAGCGGCCGCTGCTGAACGGCGTGGAATCGGTCTGCGTGGCGCGGCCCCAGCCGTAGCCGCCGGCGGCGCCCACATAGAAGCCGGTCCAGGTATAGAAAGGCACGGCGGGCACAAGCGGCGGCGGCGGTGCCTTGATCGGAAGATCGGCGGCGTTGGCGCTCACGATGCCCATTGCTGTTGCAGCCAGCAAAGCTGTCATGAAACGAGGCATTCGCTTCTCCTACGGTTGCGCGCGTAATGCGCGGACTTCGATCGAAATGCGGAACCACAACTCCGCGACTCGTTCGAAGTTCTTCGCAGATAAGTCCGCTCGGACAGCGGCCTCAGATCAAAGCATGCGGATGTCGTTCAATTCACAAAGAAAAATCGTGTTTGTTGCCGCAAAACAACAATCGTCGATAAATGCGTCCGCCGGCCTGTGAGCGGCGCGCCGGTCGCGAACGCTCCTCCGCAGCGCGATGAAGGCAACCGGGGTAAATTCAAACGACCGCGTCTACGGTATCATTCCACCCGCGCCGCCGTTGCGGCGCGCATGAAGAACGGGTCCATTTTGACAGAGCGCGAGCGCCGGCTGTCGCCGTGACGCGGCTAGAATTTGTAGCTCAGCCGCACGACCGCCTGCTGGATGCGCGGGCGCACATCGAATCGATAGACCCCGTCCGAGCCGCCGGCGACATTGTCGTTGATCGTCTGCAGATCCATGTAGCTGTAGTCGATGCCCACGATCCAATGGGGCGAAAGACCTAATTCGATGCCGCCGCCGACGGTCCAGCCGCTGTGCCAGTTGGTCGCGCTGCCCGAACCCTTGTTGGGAGCAACCGTATCGGACACGCCGAGTTTCACATTCGCGCCGGCATAGCCGCCCTTGGCATAGATCAGCCAGTTATTCCACGCATAGCCGATGCGGCCGACCACGGTGGCGATGCCGTTGATCCTGGTCGTGAAGATGTCATCGGCGGCGCCAAACGTCGTGTTTGTGACACTGTCGTCGATGGTCGAGGCGGCGAGCGTGCCTTCGAGACCGAACACGAAGGCATTGATCTGATAGTTGCAGCCGACCTGGCCGCCGCCGACGAGACCGGAACCGGATTTCGACAGGCTGTCGCCGGGGACGAGGTCGCCGAACAGCGAAGTGTCGGCGGTGTTGGTCCACTTAGTCTTGGCCCAGGCGACGCCGGCATGCGCGCCGACGTAGCAACCCGACCAGCTATAGGGCGCCGGAACGGCCGAAAGATTGGGCGGTGCCTTGACCGGCATGTCGGCCGCCCATGCCGCTGACGACACAGCCAACGCGATGGCGATTACGCATGAACAAACAAAAGCGACACGCATGACCCACCCCCGCCGCCGACAAAATTGGATAGTTTGTTAACCTATCAAGCGCGCGCACCGCTGTTCAAATTGCGGGCTGCGAAACGCGGCCGGAAACCGCTTTTATTCACATTTAAAAACCGGCGGGTGTGGTAGTATTGCAACAGTGCTAAGGGGTCTGCGCAATGCCGACCGACGACCGCCCGAAAGGGCCAAGCGATCTTGCCTCCCGGCTTGAGCGCAGGCGCGGCCGCGCCAAACTCGCGCGCGCGAGCACCTACCGCCGGGAGACTTTTTCCCTGCCGCGCGAGGCCGCGCGCGAAAAGGCGCGCGAAATGTTCCGCCGCTATCCGAAAGCCGCCTATATGACCGAAATCGAGAGCTGGCGTGAGCTGCCCGGCGACCGCATCGAATTCACCATGCGGCGGCTCCCGACGGCGGATTGAGCCTGTGACTGAAATAATTCCGTGCCGTTAAAGGGGGGCGCATGCGGGGCTTTTGGCGAGGGTTGGCGATCTTTTTTCTTGGAGGCATTCTCGGCACTGGTTTTGGGGTCGCTCTCGGGTTCTTTTTCTTTCCGTTCGTATTTCCCCCGCCGCCCGCGGCCGAGCAACTAACAGAGGCCGATCGTTCGCTGCTGGTTGCCAGCGGCACGTTCATCCACGCCAATCCGACCGATCCGGTACACTACGGCAAGGGCAAGGTGAGCGTCTATCGGCGCGCGGTGTTCCTAGAGCCGGACTTCGAAGTGGGACCTGGGCCGAAATATCACGTCTACCTGGTGCCGAAAGCCAAGATCCGCGATTCCGCGGCGGTGAAGGATGTCATGTTCGTGGATCTCGGCCGATTGCGCGCATTCAAGGGTAGCCAACGTTATCCGATTCCCGCGGGCGTCGATCTAAAGAACTATCCGAGCGTGGTGATCTGGTGCGAGGCTTTCTCGGTGCTGATTTCGCCGGCGGATTTGGCGCCCGCGCCATAGGCGCGATCGGCTGCGGTTGGGCGGCTCACGGCCACTTCACCACCGGCGGCATGGACGAGAGGATCGACTCCACATTGCCGCCGGTCTTGAGGCCGAAAATGGTGCCGCGGTCGTAGAGCAGGTTGAATTCGACATAGCGCCCGCGGCGGATCAGTTGCTCCTCGCGCTCGGCCTTGGTCCAGGGCGTGGTGAAATTGCGCCGCACCAGTTCCGGATAGATCGTGCGGAAGGCGCGGCCCACAGCTTGCGTGAAGGCGAAGCTCGCCTCCCAGTCGGCTTCCAGATAGTCGTAGAAAATGCCGCCGATGCCGCGCAGCTCGTCGCGGTGCTTCAGGAAGAAATAGTCGTCGCACCACTTCCTGTATTTATCGTAGGGCGCGACGGCGGCATGCGCGTCACAGGCGGATTTCATCGCGGCGTGGAAAGAAACGGTGTCGGGATCGTCCTGCGTGCGGCGGCGGTTCAGCACTGGCGTGAGATCGGCGCCGCCGCCGAACCAGGCCTGGGTCGTAACCACGAAGCGCGTGTTCATGTGCACGGCTGGCACGTGCGGGTTTTGCGGGTGCGCGATCAGCGAGATGCCGGAGGCCCAGAAGCGCGGATCGTCACCCGCGCCGGGAATCTGCGCGCGGAATTCCGGCGCGAATTCGCCGAACACGGTCGAGCAATGCACGCCGACCTTCTCGAACACGCGGCCGTGCATCATCGACATGACGCCGCCGCCGCCCGGTTTTCCGCTGTGGTCGTTTCGTTCCCACGGCGTGCGCACGAAACGGCCCGGCGCGCGCTCCGCGAGCGGCGCGGCAGCGGGCAGGGCGTCTTCCACCGCCTCGAACGAAGCGCAGATATCGTCGCGCAAAGCCTCGAACCAGGCGCGCGCGCGGGATCGGCGGGACTCTAAAGCGGAAATCTGGCTCACGTTTCTTCTTTCAGTTTCTCGTCCAGCCAGACCTTGATGAGGGACTGGTAGGGCACATCGCGCCTGTTGGCGGCGATCTTGATGCGGTCAAGCGTGCCCTGCGGCATACGCAGCGATATCGTGGTGGTCGACAATTTGAGATTCGGGAAGCGCACACGCCGGGCTTTGCTCCAATCCACATAGTCGGTGGAATCGTGCGTTTCCCAGAATTTTCGTTCCGCTGCTTCGCTGCGGAAATTGGGGATGGGCTTAAGTGCTTTGCTCATAGTTGGCCCTTTCCTTGCGGTTCATGTCGCGCGCCGAAATGATGCGAAGCCTCTTGCCGTCGTCACGTAGGGTGAAGGTCACGTGCAAAAGCCGGCCTTCGGCAGTTTCGCCAAGTGCTTGGAATCTCTCTTCCGTAGCGCTGTGTTTGACGTCGTCGGCGAGCAACGGCGCGCCGTTGAACACCTGCTCGGCCTCCGTTTGGCTCACACCGTGCTTGTCGATATTCTTGCGGCCGTTGCCTTCGTCCCAATCGAAGCCTTCGACGGCGGTCAGGTCGATCATGGCTGTATATTATACTAATATACACCGCGCATGCAAGGCGTCATCGGGGTAGGTCCCCAGCCTGCCTGAGCGCTTCCCCCATCACCATCGCCGCCGCCACCGCGATATTGAGCGAGCGCAGGCCCTCGCTGATCGGGATGCGCAACCGGACATCGGCGGCGCGATGCACTGCCTCCGGCACGCCGGCGCTTTCGCGCCCGAACATCAGCACCTGATCCCGTTCGTAGGCGTGATCGAGGTAAGAGGAGGACGCGGCGGTGGTGACGAGCACGAGCTTGAGCCCTTGGCTGCGCCGCCAATCCTCGAATGCCGCGAATGAGCCGTGCCGGAGGATGGTGACCCGCTCGAGATAGTCCATGCCGGCGCGGCGGAAAGCGCGATCGGTGACCGGGAAACCGGCGGGCTCGACGATATGCGCTTCGGCGCCGAGGCAGGCGCAGGTGCGCAGGATCGTGCCGGTATTTTGGGGGATATCCGGCTCGTAGAGCGCGATCCGCATGGTTTCACGGCCCGATTTTTCGTTCAGGTGCCCCGCAAAGAACGGTTTCATAAAGGGAATTTATGAGCGTTCCGGTATCGCGGGGCGATAGCGGGCTTGCGCTCTCACGGCAAGGGTGCCAATAGAACGCCACCGAAGCGCCGTCCTGCCGTTACCAGGGCTGCTGCGACCGGGCCGCCCCGCAGCCCGGGGGACTGCTTATGTCCCCAGGGCCCCAGCCGCGGGCGGATGACTTAAGCCAGCCGGAGGAGAGGGCCTTAGACGTGACGACCGTGTCTTCGGCGGAGCACACGCGCCGCGATTTCCTTTACATCGCCACCGGCGCCGTCGGCGCGGTCGGAACTGCCGCGGTCCTGGTGCCGCTGATCACACAGATGAACCCGGACGCCTCGACGATCGCGGCCGGCGCGCCGATCGAGGTCGATCTGGCGCCGATCGCGGACGGCCAGATCGTCAAGGTGTTCTGGCGTTCCAAGCCGATCTTCATCTTCCATCGCTCCGCGAAGGAGATCGCGGAAGCGCAGAAGGTCAATGTCGCGAGCCTTCCCGATCCCGAGCCCGACTCGGCGCGCGTGAAGAAGGGGCACGACCAGTGGCTGGTCGTCATCGGCATCTGCACCCATCTCGGCTGCATCCCGCTCGCCCATCAGGGCGAATATGACGGGTGGTTCTGCCCCTGCCACGGCTCGCAGTACGATACTTCGGGCCGCATCCGCAAAGGTCCGGCGCCAAAAAATCTGGCGCTGCCGCCCTACGCATTCCTCACCGACAGCAAGATCCGGATCGGCTGATCCGCGACGGATTGTTTCTCAAAAGGTTCGATCATGAGCGGACACTCGACCTACCAGCCGCAGAACAAGGCGCTTCAATGGCTTGAGAAGCGGCTGCCGATCGGCGGCTTGATCCATTCCTCCTTCGTTGCCTATCCGACGCCGCGCAACCTGAACTATCTGTGGACGTTCGGCGGCATCCTCTCCTTCATGCTGGGTGTGCAGATCGTCACCGGCATCGTGCTGGCGATGCACTACACGCCGAATGTCGACCTGGCGTTCAAGTCGGTCGAAGGCATCATGCGCGACGTGAACTACGGGTGGCTGCTGCGCTATCTGCACGCCAACGGCGCCTCGATGTTCTTCTTGGCCGTCTATATCCACATGTTCCGCGGCATCTATTACGGGTCCTACAAGGAGCCGCGCGAGGTGCTGTGGATTCTCGGCGTCATCATCTATCTGCTGATGATGGCCACCGGCTTCATGGGCTATGTGCTGGTCTGGGGCCAGATGAGCTTCTGGGCGGCGACCGTGATCACCAATCTGTTCTCGGCCATCCCCGGCGTCGGCGATGCCATCGTCACCTGGTTGTGGGGCGGCTATGCGGTCGGTAATCCGACGCTCAACCGCTTCTTCTCGCTGCACTACCTGCTGCCCTTCGTGATCGCCGGCGTGGTGGTGCTGCACGTCTGGGCGCTGCACGTCGCCGGTCAGAACAACCCGACCGGCATCGAGCCGAAGTCGGACAAGGACACGGTGCCGTTCACGCCCTATGCGACGATCAAGGACGGATTCTTCATTGCCGTGTTCATGATCCTGCTCGCCTGGTTCGTGTTCTACATACCGAACTATCTCATCCACCCGGACAACTACATCCCGGCCAATCCGGCGGTCACGCCGGCGGAGATCGTGCCCGAATGGTACTACCTGCCGTTCTACGCGATCCTGCGCTCGATCCCGGACAAGCTGTTGGGTGTGATCGCGCTGTTTTCATCGATCCTGATCCTGGCCTTCTTGCCCTGGCTCGACACCTCGCGCGTGCGTTCGGGACGCTACCGGCCGTTGTTCAAGCAGTTCTTCTGGCTGTGGGTGATCGCCTGCATCGGGCTCGGCTGGCTCGGCTCCAAGCCGCCGGAAGGCATCTACGTCGTGCTGTCGCGCCTGTTCACGCTGTACTACTTCGGCTTCTTCCTGGTCGTCCTGCCGCTGCTCGGGATTTTCGAGAGAACCAAGCCGGTGCCGAATTCGATTTCGGAATCGGTTCTGAGCGCGAAGCACTGAGCGGGAGACGGTCATGACCCTTAAACGCATCATCATCGCCGCCGTTCTCGCCGGATCGTTCGGCGTCGCCATGGCGCCCGCAATGGCGCAGGTGCATCAGGTTGCCCCGCCGCGGCAGACTTGGTCATTCGCCGGGCCCTTCGGCAAATACGACCAGGCCCAGCTCCAGCGCGGCTTCAAGATCTACAAGGACGTCTGCTCGGCCTGCCATTCGATCGACATGCTGGCCTTCCGCAACCTCGCCGATCCCGGCGGCCCCGGCTATTCGGAGGCGCAGGTCGCCGCGCTCGCGTCCGAGTACAAGATCAAGGATTTGAACGACAAGGGCGAGCCGATCGAGCGCAACGGCCGGCCGGCCGACTATTTCCCGCCGCCGTTCCCGAATGCGCTCGCCGCGGCCGCCGCCAATGGCGTGGCGCCGCCCGACATGTCGACGCTCGCCAAGGCGCGTGGCTATACGCGCGGTTTCCCTTGGTTCGTGTTCGACATGTTCACGCAGTACCAGGAACTGGGGCCGGACTATATCGACGCCCTGCTGCAGGGCTACAAGGACGCGCCGAAGGGCTTCAACGTGCCGTCCGGCGGCCACTACAACGAATACTTTCCCGGCCACGTCATCGCCATGCCGCCGCCGCTCTCGGATGGCCAGGTGACCTATGACGACGGCGCGCCGCAGACGGTCGCGCAATATTCCCGGGACGTCGCCGCCTTCCTGATGTGGGTATCCGAGCCGCATCTCGACGCGCGCAAGCGCATCGGTTTCCAGGTCATGATCTTCCTGATCGTGTTCGCCGGTCTCATGTACTTCACCAAGAAGAAGGTGTGGTCCAGCGTGCACTGAAGGTGCGCGATCGAGACAACCGGAAATGCGAAGGGCCCCGCACCGGGGCCCTTTCGTTTTGACGAAACGGTCTTGCCGGCGCAACATGCCGCGATCGTCGCTTTGATGTCAGATGGGGGTGCAGCGCCGATGGGCAACCCGACACATTACTTCGACACGGCCGGGATTGCCGCGGCTGTGGCCGCGGGCGCCCACCGTGCGGCGATCGGCGGGCTATGGGAGGAAGTCGGCCGGTTGCAGCTCGATTTTCTCGTTTCGCGCGGGCTGCGGCCAGACCAGAAGTTCCTCGACATCGGCTGCGGCAGCCTGCGCGCCGGCGTCAAGCTGGTGCGCTATCTCGATGCGGGAAATTATTACGGCACCGACATCAACGAATCCCTGCTGATGGCGGGCTACGACATTGAAATCAGGAACGAAGGCCTGCTCGACAAGCTGCCGCGCGCGCAACTGGTGACCGATGGCGAATTCGACTTCTCATGGTGCCAGGCGCCGTTCGATGTCGTGCTCGCGCAGTCGGTGTTCACGCATCTGCCGTTGAATCATCTTCGCGTCTGTCTCGAGCGGCTCCAGGACGCGGCGGCGCCCGGCGCGCGCTTCTATGTCACGATCTTTGAAATAGCCGACGACCATCCTACCCACCGGCCCTGCAGCCACCCGGGCGGCATCACCTCCTATGGTGCGCGCGACCCCTACCATTACCGGTTTGTCGACATGGTCCATTGCTGCCGCGGGCTGCCGTGGCGCGCGACGCGCATCGGCGCCTGGAACCATCCGCGCTCGCAGCACATGATCGAATTCGTGCGCGAGCCTTAAGGCGCAACGACGATGACGCTCACCTGTTGCTTCGGCGGAATGGCCGCCTTGCGGGACCTTAAGAAATCCAGACTGGGGAATTCATGACCAAATCAATTCTCGGCATCATCGGCGGCTCCGGCATTTACGACCTGCCGGGCCTTGAGAACGTGCGCGAGGAGCGCATCGAAAGCCCCTGGGGCGAGCCGTCCGGCCCCGTGCGCATCGGCGAGGTCGAGGGGCTACCGGTCGTGTTCCTGTCGCGCCACGACAAGGGCCACCGGCTCTCGCCTTCCGACATCAACTACCGGGCAAATATCGATGTGCTCAAGCGCGCGGGCGTGACCGACCTCGTCTCGCTCTCGGCCTGCGGTTCGTTCAAGGAGGACTTGCCGCCCGGCACCTTCGTGCTGGTCGACCAGTTCGTCGACCGCACCCATCTCAGGCAGACCTCGTTCTTCGGCAAAGGCTGCGTCGCGCATGTGTCGATGGCGCATCCGGTCGCCCCGCGGCTGCGCGCGCGCATCGGCGAGGCGGCGCTTCTGGAAGGCATCGAGCCGAAATTCGGCGGCACCTATGTCTGCATCGAGGGGCCGCAGTTCTCCACTTATGCGGAGAGCATGACCTACAAGACGCTCGGCTATTCGGTGATCGGCATGACCAATCTGCCGGAGGCCAAGCTCGCGCGCGAAGCAGAGATTTGTTACGCGACGGTGGCCATGGTGACCGATTTCGACTGCTGGCACCCCGACCACGACGCGGTGACGGTGCAGCAGATCGTCGCCGTGCTTCTAGACAATGCCGACCGTGCCAAGCGGCTGGTGGCACGGCTTGCGCGCGATTTTCCGCGCGAGCACGAGCCGTGTCCGATCGGCTCCGACCGCGCGCTCGACACCGCGCTCATCACCGCGCCGGAGGCGCGCGATCCGGAACTGGTCGCCAAGCTCGGCGCGGTGGCGGGAAGGGTGCTGGGCAAAGCTTAGCCTTCGTCATGCCCGCGCTTGCCGCGGGCATCCCGCTTAGGTAGGCATTGTGCTCTCCTCATCGGGATGGCCGGGACAAGCTCGGCCATGACGGATAGCCATGATCTCATCCATCCTCGAAAACGACCTGCGCTCCGCCGTCCGCTCGATCCCGGACTATCCCAAGCCAGGCATCGTCTTCCGCGACATCACCACGCTCTTAGGGAACGCGCGCGCGTTCCGGCGGGCGGTCGACGAACTGGTGCAGCCCTGGGCCGGCATGAAGATCGACAAGGTCGCGGGCATCGAGGCGCGCGGCTTCATCCTCGGCGGCGCGGTGGCGCATCAGGTCTCGGCCGGCTTCGTGCCGATCCGCAAGAAGGGCAAGCTCCCCCACAAGCGGGTGAGCGTCGCCTATGCGCTGGAATACGGCGAGGACGAGATCGAGATGCATGCCGACGCGCTGGTCGAAGGCGAGAAGGTGGTGCTGGTCGACGACCTGATCGCCACCGGCGGCACGGCGGAAGCGGCGGTGAAGCTGTTGCGCCAACTGGGCGCCGACGTGATGGCCGCCTGCTTCGTCATCGATCTGCCCGATCTCGGCGGCGCCGAGAAGCTGCGCAAGCTCGGCGTGCCGGTGCGGACGCTGATGGCATTCGAGGGGCATTGAGGCTCGAGGCGCGCGGCGGCGACCGCCACCATTTCAGCCGTCATCACCCGCGAAAGCGCATAGGCGTTAAAATGTTGTTGGATATCGGAATCGATTTGTGATTCAAGGTGGGATGACTCACGAATCGCTTCTGAATCGGGACTGGGAATATCTC
>JAKAHJ010000101.1 GCA_021815055.1 Pseudomonadota bacterium
GGCACGCGCGCGATATCCGGCTCGGCGGCGATCAGGTTGAGGAAGGTGACCATCGCCTCTTCCGAGTCGAGCAGCCCCTCGTCCATATTGACGTCGATCACCTGCGCGCCGTTCTCGACCTGCTCGCGCGCGATCGAAAGCGCGCTGGCGTAATCGCCGGCGGTAATCAGCTTGCGGAATTTGGCCGAACCAGTGACATTGGTGCGCTCTCCGACATTGACGAAAGGAATTTCCGGCGTGAGCGCGAAGGATTCGAGGCCCGACAGGCGAAGCTGGCGCGGCACGTCCGGAATTTTGCGCGGCGGTTTGCCGGCGACGGCGCGCGCAATCGCGGTGATGTGCTCGGGCGTGGTGCCGCAGCAGCCGCCGACCACATTGACGAGACCGGCCTCGGCGAATTCGCCGAGCAGTTCGGCCATGTATTCCGGGCTCTCGTCGTAATAGCCGAATTCGTTCGGCAGCCCCGCATTCGGATAGGCGCAGACGAAGGTGTCCGCGACGCGGCCGATCTCGGCCACATGTGCGCGCATCTCGAGCGCGCCGAGCGCGCAGTTCAAACCTACGGTCACCGGGTTCGCATGCCGCACCGAATTCCAGAACGCCGCCGGCGTCTGGCCGGAGAGCAGGCGGCCGGAGCGGTCGGTAATGGTGCCGGAGATCATCACCGGCACGTCGATGCCGCGTTCCTCGCATAATTCGGAAATCGCGTAGATCGCCGCCTTGGCGTTGAGCGTGTCGAAGATGGTTTCGATCAGCAGGAGGTCTGCGCCGCCGTCGATCAGGCCGCGGATCTGCTCGCCATAGGCTTCGCGCAACCCATCGAAGGTGATGGCTCGGAAACCGGGATTGGCGACGTCGGGCGAGATCGAAGCGGTGCGGTTGGTCGGACCGACAGCGCCCGCGACGAAGCGGCGCTTGCCGTCTTCTTTCTCCGCCTCGAGCGCGGCTTCGCGCGCGAGCCGGGCGCCCGCCTGGTTCAGCTCGTAGGCGATGTCCTCCATGCCGTAATCGGCCTGCGCGATCTTGGTGGAGGAAAACGTGTTGGTGGAGACGATGTCGGCGCCGGCACGAAAATAAGCGAGGTGGATGTCGCGGATGGCATCCGGACGGCTCAGGTTCAACAGATCGTTGTTGCCGCGCACCTCGCGGTTCCAGGCGTCGAAGCGCGCACCGCGATAGCCTTCCTCGTCGAGCTTGAGCGCCTGGATCATGGTGCCCATGGCGCCGTCGAGCACCAGAATGCGCCGGCGCAGGAGATCGAGGAACTCCGTTCGAACGTTCTTATCGGACATGGTCGAGCCAAATACTCAGAGGTATTCCCTCTCCCCGTTGGGGAGAGGGTTAGGGTGAGGGGGTACATGAGTCGCAATAGCGACGATCGATTCCAGCACACCGTCGATATTGCTCAGCACATCGTTGTTCCAGAAACGTAGGACCATATAGCCGTGAGCTTCCAGCTCCGCGGTTCGTCTTACATCCAGATCACGCCGTTCGACGTGTTGCCCGCCATCCAGCTCAACGATGAGATGAGCGGACTCGCAGCAGAAATCGACCACGTAGGATTTGATCGGCATCTGCCGCCGAAACTTCATTCCGTTGAGACGCCGATCGCGCAGCCGAAACCAGAGCTTCCGTTCAGCGTCGGTCTGATCGCGCCGCAGTCGTCTTGCTGTGCCGACAAGCGAAGCCATAACCCCTCACCCGCCCTCGCTTCGCTCGGGCACCCTCTCCCTACGGGAGAGGGAAAGAAAAGAGCTCTCCGGCCTTAAGCCCAGCAGATGGCAGATCGCGTAGACGAGATCGGCGCGGTTCATGGTGTAGAAGTGGAATGCGGTCACGCCGCGGTCGACCAGGTCGATCACCTGTTCGGCCGCAACCGCCGCCGCGATCAGCTTGCGCGTGGCCGGATCGTCGTCGAGCCCATGAAAGCGTTCGGCGAGCCACGACGGCACCGAGGCGCCGCAGCGCGCGGCGAAGCCGGTCATCGCCTTGTAGTTCTGCACCGGCAGGATGCCCGGCACGATCGGGATATCGATGCCGCGTGCGCGCACGCGGTCGAGATAACGGAAATAAAGATCGTTCTCGAAGAAGAACTGCGTCATGGCGCGCGTGGCGCCTGCATCGACCTTGGCTTTGAGCATGTCGATGTCGGCTTCGACCGTCGGCGAGTCCGGATGCTTTTCCGGATAGGCCGACACCGAGACTTCGATATCGGGCGCGATGCGCTTGATGCCGGCGGTCAGATCGGCCGCATTGGCATAGCCGCCCGGGTGCGGCGCATAGCGCGCGCCCGCGCCTTCGACGGAATCGCCGCGCAGCGCCACGATGTGGCGCACCCCGGCGTCATGATAGCCGCGCACGATCGTCTCTATTTCCGCGCGCGTCGCCGCCACGCAGGTCAGATGCGCGGCCGGCGTCAGCGGCGTCTCGCCGAGGATGCGTTTGACGGTCGCATGCGTGCGCTCGCGCGTCGAACCGCCGGCGCCATAGGTGACCGATACGAAATTCGGCGCCAGCGGCTTCAGCCGTTCGATCGATTCCCACAGCACCTTCTCCATCGCCTCGTCCTTGGGCGGGAAGAATTCGAACGACACCGCCATGCGGCGGCGGTCGAAGCGGCTGAGGCGGACGGGGGAGTTCATTGTTGCCTCGCGGCTCTAGCGTCCCCTCCCCCCTTGCGGGGGAGGGACAGGGAGGGGGGTACCCTTCCTGAATTGCACCGATACCCCCCTCCCCAACCCTCCCCCTCAAGGGGGGAGGGAGCGCGCTGCAACAAGCGGCACGCAATCTTGTTCACAACGCCGATTTGGTCAGCGGCACGCATCACGCCACCTCGCGGCGCAGCGGCGTGGCCATCAGTGCGCGGGTGTCGCGCGCGAGCCAGAGCGAGACCGCGATCTTGCCATCCGACCCGGGCTCCGGCGCGAGCGACTTGTGCATGACCGGTTCGAGCGCGGAAGCGATCATCCATTGCGTCACCGTCTCGGGCGCGAAGCCGAGCCGGCGATGCGCGAACTGCTCGCGCAGGAATTCCTGCTCGTGCGGAGCGAAGTCGACCACCAGCAGCCGTCCGCCCGGCCGCAGCACGCGCGCGGCCTCGCGCACCGCGCGGCCCCCATCGTCGAGGAAGTGCAGCACCTGGTGCAGGATGACGACATCGAAGGAATCGTTGGCGAGCGGCAGGTCGTAGATGTCGCCCTGGCGCACGCTGCAATGTTTGTGGCCGGCGCGTTCCAGCCGGTCGCGCGCGAGCAGCAGCATGTCGAGCGACAGATCGATCCCGAGCCCGCGCTCGAGGTCGGGCCCGAACATTTCCAGCATGCGGCCGGTGCCGGTGCCGAGGTCCAGAAGCGAGCGGAACGGCTTGCCGGCGAGTGCGGCCCGGATGGCATCCTCCACCGCCGCGTCAGCCACATGCAGCTTGCGAATACGGTCCCATTCGGCGGCATGGGCGCGAAAGTAAGCCTGCGCGGCGGCGGCGCGCGCCGCCCGCACCGCGGCGAGCCGCTCGCGGTCGCGCGCAATAATTTGGTCGTTGGGGTTGAGGTGATCGAGCAGCGCGCGGGCGACCTCGGCCCCGCCGCCGTGCTCGGCCAGCCGGAAGAAGGCCCAGGTCCCTTCGCGGAAGCGTTCGACCAGCCCGGCCTCGGCCAATAACTTGAGATGGCGCGATATGCGCGGCTGCGACTGGCGCAGGATGTCGGTGAGGTCGGAGACGGTCAGCTCGGCCTCGGACAACAGGGCGAGGACGCGCAGGCGGGTCTCCTCGCCGGACGCTTTCAGTGCCGCATTGAGAGCCTCGAAGCCGAGCCTTGTGCCGGGCGTCATTGGCGATTTCCTGGGCCTCTGCCTTTGGGCCGTGTCCCACTATATAAAGACATCTTTATACGTTTAACAAGAGGCGCGCAAGACAGAGGCGTGCAAGATCCGGCGGCACCGTAGCAAGTCCTGCCCCCGCGCACCCCACCCCTCGGCAGCGGCGTTCCCGCCCTGTATTGCTGCTGTTCTCCGTTAAAAACGCGAGTTAGTCGCGCTAAGGAACCTGCGATGAACGACACGAACAGTTTCGGGGTCCGCTCCGGTGAAAAGACGGTCGAACTGCCCGCGGATTTCGACGCCGGGGTCTATTTCCTCGGCCGTATCCGCACCCCCTGGAAGGAGCGCAAGGACTGCCCGAAGAACGCGCGCGAGTCCGACGCGGTCTGCACGGTCGAGCTCGATCCGCGCTGGGCCGACGGCCTCAAGGACGTCGAGACCTGCAGTCATCTGGTGCTGCTTTACTGGATGGACAAGGCGCCGCGTAATCTGGTGCTGCAGGTGCCGGGGCACTACGGCGACCAGCACGGCACCTTCAGCCTGCGCTCGCCGGCGCGGCCCAATCCCATCGCCATGAGCGTGGTCAAGCTGTTGCGCGTCGAAGACAACAAACTGTCCGTCGTAGGGCTCGACTGCCTCGACGGCACGCCGCTCCTCGATATCAAGCCCTATTTCGCCTCGACCGATTCCGTCCCCGACGCCGTGGTCGGCTGGCACAAGCGCAAACGCGGCTGACCGCGCGCTCAAAGTCGCCTGCAACGCGCAAAGACGTGCCCGGTTCCGTAGACGCGCGGGGATTTGAGCGCTGCGCGCGCGGAACAATTGGAACTGTTCCACGCTTTTCAACACCGGAGGATGGATCAACGGGTGGACAAGGAGAAGCTCCCATGCGCTCTTTGCTTTCACGCGCGGCTTTGGCGGCGTTCGCCGCACTTGCGGCTATTCCCGGCGGCATCCCGGCGGCCGCTCAGCCTCTCGCCCCCTTTTTTCCGTCGGACTTTCAGCAAGGCGGCTCACCGCCTCCGATGAACGCCGCGCCGCGGACGAATGCGGCGCCGCTCGCCGGTGCAATCGACGGCGAAGATGCCCAGCTTCCGGCGCGCCTGCGCAAACAGATCGTCAATTATGCGAGCCGGGAGGCGCCCGGCACCATCATCGTCGATACGCCGCATACGTACCTCTACTATGTGCTGGGCGGCGGCAAGGCGCTGCGCTACGGAATCGGCGTCGGCCGCGAGGGCTTCACCTGGTCGGGTGTGAAAACGATCACGCGCAAGGCTGAATGGCCGGACTGGTATCCGCCCACCGAAATGATCAAGCGGCAACCCTATCTGCCGCGCATGACCGCCGGCGGTCCGGGCAATCCGCTGGGCGCGCGCGCGATGTATATCGGCGGCACCGAATATCGCATTCACGGCACCAACGATCCGTCGACCATCGGCAAAAACGTATCGAGCGGATGTATCCGCCTCACCAATGAGGACGTGATCGACCTGTTCAGCCGCGTGACTGTCGGCGCCAAAGTCATCGTGCTGCCGCAGACGTTGGAGGCGCGTGCACCGGCGACGCTGCGCCATGTGTCCGATCGGAGCGTGACGCCCACCGGCGACGGACTCGACGCCTTTGCCCAGGTGCCGCCGGATCGGCGCCCGCTCAAGCGGACCTCGATCACGGTGCGGCCGGCGCCGGCGCGGTGATCGCGCGCGGGCTAGGCACAGCGACGCCGAAAATGCAGCGCCGGTTATTTGTGCCCTTTCCCCTTGTGGGAGAGGGCATAGTCATTTGCGCCTGAGCAGGCTGCCAAGGTACCGCTTTTTCGCCCCGTCACTAATCGCTATACCTGCTCTCCATCATCCGGGAGATCGGACACCATGCGTATTGCGGCAATGGCGGCGGGAGCGGTCGGCGGCTATTTCGGCGCGCGCATGGCGGCGGCCGGGCACGACGTCTATTTCATCGCGCGCGGCGCGCATCTGCGGGCGATCAGGAAGAACGGCCTCACGATCGAAAGCGCCAATGGCGACCTGCACCTGCCGCACCCGAACGTCACCGACGACCCGGCCGAGGTCGGCCCGGTCGACGTGGTGCTGTTCACGGTCAAGCTGTGGGATACCGAAAAGGCCGCCGAACTTGCGCGTCCCCTGCTCGGCCCCGATACGCGCGTCATCACGCTGCAGAACGGCGTCGACAGCTACGAGCGCATCGCTCCCATCGTCGGGCTTGAGCGTGCCATTCCCGGCGTCACCTATGTGGTCACCGTGATCGACCGGCCGGGCGTGATCACGCAGACCAGCAAATTCCAGTCGATCATCTGCGGCACCGTCGACGGAAAAGCGGATGCACCGCTGGCCGGCTTTGTCGAAGCCGCCAAGGCCGCCGGCATTCCGATCACGCTGTCGGCCAACATCGAGCGCGACCGCTGGGAGAAATTCATCTTTCTCTCCGCCACCTCGGGCGCGACCGCCGTCACGCGCATGCCGATGGGGCTGGTCCGTGCCGACCCGGACACGCGCGCCCTGTTCCGCAACATCATGCGCGAGACCTGGGCGGTCGGGCGCGCCAAGGGCGTCGCCATCGACGAGAGCTATATCGACGAACGCATGGCCTTCACCGACAATCTGGTGCCGACCATGAAAGCCTCGATGGCGAACGACCTCGACCGCGGCAACCGGCTCGAACTCGACTGGCTGGCAGGCCAGGTCTGCCGCCTCGGCAAAAAATTCGGCGTGCCGACGCCGGTCAATGACACCATCTACGCCGCGCTCAAGCTGCACCGTATGGGAACCCCGGCCTGACAGCCGGGTTAATACCGCAGCGGCCGCCATACCGGCGGCGCACCGTTACATGGCGATACGATCGGAGGCGGTCGTGACGACATACATGGTAGGATTGAAGCTTGAAACCGGCTCCCGGACTCTGACCATCGAGGCGGCGGACGCGCTGCGAGCCGCGATCATCTCGAAGATCGAGAATCCGGACGCGGCCGTGACCTATGTCCGAAAGTCCAACCAGCGCGGCGATCGACGTCATCCGCATGAAGGGCTCGAGCTCGAGCACAAGGCATAGGTCGGAGGCGCACGTAATCTCCGGTCGCTTTGCTTGCCGGGCCAACCGGCACTCGCGCGGCTGGCGACGCGAAAGCGCGCCAGCGCAACGCCCATCATCGCGGCCGCGAACAGGGCGGGCGCCGCCGCGCTCGCCGTCAATTCGCGCGCGCTACCGCTCGCTTGACAGGGACGTCGGCAGCGACATTGACACCCCCGCTCTCAAGCCTACATTAAAGCCCTGTTCCGAGGGGTGCCCCGCGCGGGGCTGAGAAAAACCCTTTGAACCTGATCCGGGTCATGCCGGCGAAGGGACTGGGACCTTACTTCCTCCCCCTTTCCGGCACCCGGGCCTCATCCTGAGGAGCAGAGAGAGCAGGAAGAAAGCCATGAACAAGCCCGTCACGTCCGCCGATCTGGTCACCCCGAAGGTCACCACCGGCCCCCTGCCCTCCTCGCGCAAGGTCTATTCCGCGCCCGACTGCGCGCCCGATCTGCGCGTGCCGGTGCGGCTGATCGAATTGTCGGAAGGATCCGGCGAGGCACCGCTCCCAGTTTATGATACCACCGGCGTCTATACCGATCCGAATTTCACGATCGACGTCGAGCAGGGTCTGCCGCGCACGCGCCTTGACTGGGTGAAGGAGCGCGGCGGCGTCGAAGAATACGAGGGCCGCGCGATCCAACCGGTCGACAACGGCAACGTCACCGGCAAACACTTGGCGCGCAATTTCCCCCACACGCCGAAGCCCTGGCGGGCGGCTCCTTATCCCTCCCCGCTCAGCGGGGAGGGTGGCGAGCGAAGCGAGCCGGGTGGGGTGAGCGCGCAATTGAAAGGTGACCCCACCCCCGCGCTACGCGCGGACCCTCCCCTTTCAGGGGAAGGATATCACCCCCTCACCCAGCTCGAATGGGCGCGCGCGGGCGTCATCACCAGGGAAATGGTCTACATCGCCGAGCGCGAAAACCTCGGCCGCAAGAAAATGCTGGAGCGCGCGCAAGCAGCACTCGCCGACGGCGAGAGCTTCGGCGCTGCGGTGCCGGCCTTCATCACGCCGGAATTCGTGCGCAGCGAGGTCGCGCGCGGGCGCGCCATCATCCCCTCCAACATCAACCACGCCGAACTGGAGCCGATGATCATCGGCCGCAACTTCCTCACCAAAATCAACGCCAATATCGGCAACTCCGCCGTCACCTCGTCAGTGGAGGAGGAAGTCGAGAAGATGGTGTGGGCGATCCGCTGGGGCGCCGACACGGTGATGGACCTCTCCACCGGGCGCAACATCCACAACACGCGCGAATGGATCATCCGCAACGCGCCGGTCCCGATCGGCACCGTGCCGATCTATCAGGCGCTCGAGAAAGTGAATGGCGATCCCGTCAAGCTCGACTGGGAATGCTACAAGGACACGCTCATCGAGCAGTGCGAGCAGGGCGTCGACTATTTCACCATCCATGCCGGCGTGCGGCTTCCCTACATCCACCTCACCGCCAACCGCGTCACCGGCATCGTCTCGCGCGGCGGCTCGATCATGGCCAAGTGGTGCCTCGCGCATCACAAGGAGAGTTTCCTGTACGAGCGGTTCGACGAGATCTGCGACATCATGCGCCAGTATGACGTCTCGTTCTCGCTCGGCGACGGCTTGCGCCCCGGCTCGATCGCGGATGCCAACGACCGCGCGCAATTCGCCGAGCTCGAAACGCTGGGCGAGCTGACGCAAGTGGCATGGAAGAAGGGCTGCCAGGTGATGATCGAGGGCCCCGGCCACGTGCCGATGCACAAGATCAAAATCAACATGGACAAGCAGCTCAAGGAATGCGGCGAGGCGCCGTTCTACACGCTCGGGCCGCTGACGACCGACATCGCGCCCGGCTACGACCACATCACGAGCGCGATCGGCGCCGCCATGATCGGCTGGTTCGGCTGCGCCATGCTCTGCTACGTCACGCCAAAGGAGCATCTCGGCCTGCCCGACCGCAACGACGTGAAGGACGGCGTCATCGCCTACAAGATCGCCGCGCACGCGGCCGATCTGGCCAAGGGCCACCCGGCCGCGCAACTGCGCGACGACGCGCTCTCGCGCGCGCGCTTCGAATTCCGCTGGATGGATCAGTTCAATCTGTCATTGGACCCCGACAGCGCGCGCGACATGCACGACGAGACGCTGCCCAAGGAAGCGCACAAACTGGCGCATTTCTGCTCCATGTGCGGCCCGAAGTTCTGCTCGATGAAGATCACCGCCGATGTACGGGAGTATGCGGCGGGCCTGAGCGATAATGAGAAGGCCGCGCTTTATCCGGACGCCTCGCGCATCGGCCTCTCCCCTCATCCTGAGGAGCCCGGCGTAGCTTCAGCGAAGCCGGGCGTCTCGAAGGATGAGGCCGAGAGAGGCATGCGCGAGATGTCGGAGAGGTTCAAGGAGATGGGTGGGGAGGTCTATCTCGATGCGGAGAAGGTAAAGGAGAGTAATAAGGCGCTGTGACCTCTCCGCCTCATCCTGAGAGCCCGTAGCCCGTAGTAGCCCGTAGGATGGGTTGAGCCCTTGCGAAACCCATCACTTCCCGGCGATCAACATGATGGGTTTCGCTCTTTGCTCAACCCATCCTACGACGATGACGATAACTACGATCATTCGCCGAAATTTATTCCCTCATCCTTGGCATCGCCTGCCCAATCGGGCGGATATATGCCCATTCGCACCATCCGGTGAAAAGAAGAATACGGCCAATCGGCGACTCGCGCGACATACCCATGCTTCACCGGGTTGAAATGAATGTAATCCATGTGGCACGCGAGGTCGCGTTCGTCGCGCAAGGTGTGCTCCCAGTAGCGCCTCTGCCAGATCCCGCGCTCGCCTTTGCTATCGCGGCTCTCGGATATCCGCTCGCCTGTCGGCAAGACGCGCGAGAACCCTGACTTGATCAGCCGCCAGCGGGTCGCAAAATCGTGATCATTTTCCGGTAGCGTCCAGATCGCATGCAGATGATCGGGCAAAACAACGATAGCCTCGATCGTAAATGGGTGCGCCACCCGCGTATCGCGAAAGGCGGTCCTTAAGGCATCAATGTTCTCGGTCAACAGCCGCAGCCGCCGTTCAGCCAGATTGACGGTAAAGAAGAAGCTTCCGCCCGCGATGAAGTTGCGCCGATACCTGACCATTGGCGCAGCTTAGCAAAATCG
Source organism: Pseudomonadota bacterium (assembly GCA_021815055.1). Taxonomy (GTDB): domain Bacteria; phylum Pseudomonadota; class Alphaproteobacteria; order Rhizobiales; family Xanthobacteraceae; genus Pseudolabrys. The sequence goes on from JAKAHJ010000101.1 coordinate 10,042, forward strand.
CAAGGCGATGGGTTTCGCTCTGATGTCCTTCGTCAAGTCGAAGGAGCACAGGGCGGCATCTCCATGCGGGATTCGCTGGAGTGCGTCGGAACGATGATCGTGCAAGGGTAGGGGCGAAGCCTTGAGACGTCGG
>JAKAHJ010000102.1 GCA_021815055.1 Pseudomonadota bacterium
TTCCGATCTATCAAGAATATTATTAATAATAGCCAGCAGCGCATTGGTCGAGACGGTGATGTAGCCGAGATATTCGCGCTGCTTGTCGTTGAGCGCCCCGAAGGCCGGATCGCCGAGCAAATTGGCGAAGCCGATGATATTGGTGAGCGGCGAGCGCAATTCGTACGAAACGTGGTGCACGAAGCCGATCTTGATCCCGTTGGCGGTCTCCAGCGCCTCGTTGCGCTCGCGCAGCGCGCGCTCGACCTTCGCGCCGTCGGTGACGTCCTGGAACGTCACCAGCGTCGCGCCGTCGGGCAGCGGCATGGTCATCAGTTCGAGGGCCATTCCGTCGCGCCGCTCGATGCGCGCGGCGGCGGGCTCGCGCCCGTCGATCGCGGTCACCGCGGCGCGCAGGCGGCGCCAGACCGCATTGTCGTCGTGCAGCGCCTGGCACCAGGCGGTGACGGCCTCGACATGCGGATGCTGGTCGAGCGCTTCGGCGGAGAGTTTCCACATGCGCTGGAACGCGGGGTTGTGCAGCCGCACCCGCCCGTCGCTGCCGAACACCGCCACCGCCTCCGCCAGATGGTCGAGCGTTTCGCTCTGCACCTTGATGAGCGCGTCGTAGCGCCGGCGCATGTCGAGGCCTTCGGTGACGTCGTCGTAGAGATAAGTGACGCCACCCTCCGGATTGGGGGTGGTGACGACGCGTAGCGTGCGTCCGTCCGGCAGGTGCCAGATGTGCTCGCGCGCATCGAGGGCGCGATAGGCCTCGTAAAGCTCCTGCTTCCAGCCGCGGAAATCCTGCTGCTCCGGGAGCTTGCGCCTGGCGCGCAGCGCGTCCAGTACGGCCGAATCGGTCGGCCCTTGATCGAGGAAGCCGGCATCGAGCTCGAACAGCGAGCGGAAGGCCGTATTGGAGAACACGAGCTTGCGGTCCACGTTGTAGATGGCGACGCCGGTGGCGAGCTGGTCGAGCACGCGGCGGTGCGCCTCGATCATGCGCGCGAGCTCGGCGCGCATGGCCTCCACCTCGGTGCGGTCGATGGCGATGCCGGCGCGGCCTGCGCCGCTCGGGCAATCGATCACATCGAAAATGCGGCGTTCGCCGGCCGCGATCGCCGGCAGGCGCGCGGCATAGTGCTCGGCCGCGGCGTGGGCGCGCGCCAGTGCCTCGCGCGCGGGGCGGTCGAGCAGCTCGACCTCGCGCGTCACCGCATCGGTCGGATCGACGGCGTCGACCGCGCGCGTATAGGCCGAATTCACGAAGATCATACGGCCGCGCGCGTCGCGCGCCCAGACCGGTGCGGGTAGCGAGTCGAGCAACGCCTTCATGGTCTCGACGTCGCCCTTCAGCCGGTCATGGGCGGCGGCCAGATCGATTAGCTCGCGCTCGATGCCGCCGACATTGCGCAGGCGCAGAATGGCGCTGCCGCCGATGGCGCGGCCCTCCGCCTCGATCGGCTGCGCGGCGGTGGTCGTGAGGTTCAGCGCGAAGCCGCGCCCTTCGCTGCGCAGCAGCTCGACCGCGTGCTCCATTTGCTGCGCGGCTTCCGGCGCGAGCCAGGTCCCGAAGGCCAGCACGCGTTCGCCGCCTGCATCGGGTGCAATCAATGTGGTGTCGCCGACAATGTCCGGCCGGTCGGCCCCGGCCGGCCAGGCTACCAGCACCTGCGGCTCGGCCAAAAGTAGCGCCTTCAGCCGGTCGATCTCAGCGTGCAGCACGGAGGTTTCCTCGCGCGAGACGGCCTGGTTGTGATTGGCGACGCGGCGCGTGCGCAAGAGAACGATAACCGCATAGAGCGCGAAGCAGACGAGCCCGAGCGTCAACGTCAGCGTGGCCAGCTCGCGCTGGCCCATGCCGCCGACGAGTTCGTGCACGGCGCGCGCGACGGCGACGAGCGGCCCGCTTTCGGCATGCGCCGGCGTGCTCGACGTGCCCAGCAGATTTACGGTGACGGAGGCGGCGAGGATTCCGCCTCGCCACGGACGAGAACGCAGCCTCTCGTTCGCCGTCCGGATCGACTCCGGCATTCCGACCAGCCCCAGGGATGCGAGACGGTGTTCGCCACACCGCTTCACGAATCGTTGGACTTTACGCCCAAGGGGAATCGCGCCGTAAGAGTCCAGATCGTGAACGGGCGATATCTCGTCATTTCCGGACGCGCGAATCCGGAACGACCGCTTACTTCAGCGCTTCGGCCTGCCGGGCCATGTCGGCGACATTGATCAGGCCGAGCGCAGAGGAGAAGGAGCGTTCGGCCTCCAGCAGCGCCGGATGCACCACGCTGTCGACCAGGATCGACGTGGGGAGCGGCGCATCGCCATTCTCCTCCGCCGTGCCGGCCGCCCGCAGAATGTCCTCCGCGGTGATCTCCCGGAAGTCGCGCGCCACCGCATAGCCGCCGTGCGGCCCGCGGATGCCTTTGAGAATGCCGTCGCGCACGAGCGCCTGCAGCACCGGCTCGAGATGGCGAGGAGGAAGTTTGTGACGCGCCGCCAAGGCCTTGGCCGAGACCGGCCGGCTGCGGGCATTGAGCGCAACATCGATGACAGCGGCAATGGCCAGGACGCCTTTGCGAGACACCAGCGGCATGAGACGGCACCAGTCGCACGTGCAACGAAAAAAAGCTCCGCGGTAATACGTTACAGACTAATGCCCGTCCAGACGAATTATGGCTTTTTGGTTACTTCAACTGCCGGTAGAGCCGAACCCGTTCGCTCCGCGATCGGTCGGATCCAGCGCTGCGACCTCGCGAAGGGCCGCATGGGCGACCGGCGCGATGACCAGTTGCGCGATCCGCATGCCGCGTGCGACGGCGACCGGCTCGGCGCCGAGATTGACCAGCAGGACCTTCACTTCGCCGCGGTAATCGGCGTCGATCGTGCCCGGCGTATTGAGCACGGTCAGGCCATGACGCACCGCGAGTCCCGAGCGCGGCCGCACTTGCGCCTCGTAACCGGCCGGCAGTGCGAGGGCGATGCCGGTCGGCACCAGCGCGCGCGCGCCGGGGATAAGCTCGAGCGGCGCCTCGGCCGGCAGCGCGGCGATGAGATCGAGCCCGGCCGCGAGCGCGCTCTGGTAAGACGGCAGCGGCAGGTCGCGTCCATGCGGCAGGCGCGTGATGAACACTTCAATGGTCATGGCGTCATTCCGCCGCCATCTGTTGCGCAATGCGTTCGATGAGCATCGCCGCCACGTCTTCTTTCGATTGCGGGGGCCAGGATTCGACTCCGGAGTCGCGCACGAGCTGGATGGTGTTCATATCGCCGCCCATGATGCCGGTCTCCGGCGAGACATCGTTGGCGAGGATCCAGTCGCAGCCCTTTTTCGCCAGCTTCTCCTTCGCGTGCGCAACCACGTTTTCAGTCTCCGCGGCGAAGCCGATCACCAGCCGGGGACGTTGGGCCTTGCGATGCGCGATCGTCGAGAGAATGTCGGGGTTTTCCACGAGGGATAGTTCGGGCGTGGCCGCCCCGGCCCTCTTCTTGATCTTTTGCTGCGCCTCGCCGGCGACCCGCCAATCGGCCACGGCCGCCGCGAAGATTCCGATATCGACCGGCAGCGCGGCTTCGACGGCCGCCAGCATGTCGCGTGCGCTTTCGACGTGGATCGTCTTCACTTCCGGCGGATCGGGCAGGCTGACCGGGCCGCTCACCAGCGTCACCTCGGCGCCTGCGCGCGCCGCTGCCGCGGCGATGGCATGGCCCTGCTTGCCGGACGAGCGGTTGGCGATATAGCGCACCGGGTCGATCGGCTCGTGCGTGGGTCCCGAAGTGACGAGCACGCGGCGGCCTTTGAGCGGCCGGACCTGGTTTGCGCCCAAAAGTTTCTCGACCGCTGCCGTGATTTCCAGTGGCTCGGCCATGCGGCCGCGCCCGCGCTCGCCCGCTTCCGCCATCTCGCCTTCGTTCGGGCCGACAAAAACGAAGCCGTCGGCGGCAAGCTGCGCAATATTACGCTGCGTGGCCTTGTTCGCCCACATGCGCGGATTCATGGCGGGCGCCAGCAGGATCTTCGCCGTCGTCGCCAACAGCACCGCAGTCGCGAGATCGTCGGCATGCCCGCCGGCGAGCTTGGCCACCAGATCGGCGGTGGCCGGCGCCGCCACGATCAGATCGGTTTCGCGCGCGAGCCGGACGTGGCCGACATCGAATTCCGTCCTGGGATCGAACAGGTCGGTGAAGATGCGCTCGCCGACAAGCGCGCCTGCGGCGAGCGGCGTGACGAAATGCTCGGCCGCTTTGGTGAGGATGCAGCGGACCGAAAGCCCGCGCTCTTTCAGCCGGCGGATGAGATCGAGCGATTTGTAGGCGGCAATACCGCCGCCGACGATCAGCAGCACGCGATTGACCGACACGTCCGGGTGGCGCGCGGGCGCAGAAGCCTTGGCTTCCGCCGCCGCGGCAACCATCGGGGCGGTGGCCTCGACCTCGGCGGCGGCGCTGCGCAAAATGTTGCGGATTTCGTCCTCTACCGAGCGGCCGTTGCGGGCCGCGCGCAGCCGGAGCTGCTGCTTGAGCGCTTCGTCGAGCTGGCGGACGGTGAGCGAGGCCATGGCGGGAACTCCCTGCGGCCCGGCTTTAGCACCGGTTTGATTGCGATGCAATCATTGCAATCAACGCAATGGCCGGATCAGTCCGCTGGGCGCAAATCCCGCGACAATGCCGCCAGCCCGGCCCTCAGCCTGTCCGGTTCCAAAGCCGCAAGGCCTTTCTCGATCTCGGCATGCGTCTCCTGCCAGATCGGGAATGCGCGGGCGAGCAGCGCACGGCCCGCACCGGTGATCGCCAGGCGCCGGCTGCGGCCGTCCTCCTCGTCCACCGCGATCTTCAGCAAGCCGCGCCGTTCGAGCGGTTTGAGATTGGCGGTGAGGGTGGTGCGGTCCATCGCGAGCAGACCAGCGACGCTGCCGATGGTGGGCGGTTCCGGCCGGTTGAGCGACATCAGCAGCGAGAATTGGCCGTTGGTGAGGCCGACCGGCTGTAGCGCGATGTCGAAGCGGCGCGCCAGCGCCCGCGCCGCCCGTTGCGCGTGCAGGCACAGGCAGGTGTCGCGGACATGCAGCGTCATCTCTCGCGACAGATCCGGGCGCTTTGACATGAGCGTAATATGTTGATATCAACGTAAATGTCAATGATCCGCCGGCAGCCTTTCTGCGTTGTCCACCGGCGGAAAAACGGGGCGACGGCATAGGCGCAAAACGACATGAGGAGAATGCGATGCAAGTTCAACCCTATCTGTTTTTCGATGGCCGCTGCGACGAGGCGATCGAATTCTACAAGAACGCGCTCGGCGCCGAGGTCGGCATGCTGATGCGCTGGAAGGACGCTCCCGACAAATCCATGTGCACGCCGGGCAACGAGAACAAGGTGATGCATGCGAGCCTGCAGATCGGCGAGACCCGCGTCATGGCCTCCGACGGCCGCAATACCGGCAATCCGAAATTCGAAGGCTTCGCGCTCTCGGTCAACGCCAGGGACGAGGCCGACGCCGACCGCAAATTCAATGCACTGATCGACGGCGGCGATACCGTCATGCCGTTGGGCAAGACCTTCTTCTCGCCGCGCTTCGGCATGTGCCGGGACAAATTCGGCGTGCACTGGATGGTGATTGTCGAGCCGTAGGACGCGGCGCGAATGCCAGCCGACCGGAAACCGGAAAGGGACGACATATGCAGTTCGGCAAGCACAAGATCACGCCGTGCCTTTGGTTCGATACCGAGGCGGAAGAGGCGGCGAATTTTTACGTCTCGATTTTCAAGAACGCGAAGCTCGGGACGATCAGCCGCTATGGAGAGGCGGGACAGGACGTTCACGGCAAGAAGCCGGGTTCGGTGATGGTCGCGACGTTCGAAATCGACGGACAATCGTTCGTGGCTCTCAACGGCGGGCCGCAATACAAATTCACCGAGGCGATCTCGTTCCAGGTGCCTTGCGACACTCAGGAAGAGATCGACTATTTCTGGAACAAGCTCGGCGAAGGCGGTCAGGAAGGACACTGTGGCTGGCTGAAGGACAGATACGGCCTGTCGTGGCAGATTTTTCCTTCTATACTTCCGAATTTGATGAACGGCCCCGACGCCGCGAAGACGCAGCGCGTCACGAATGCGTTCCTGCAAATGAAGAAATTCGATCTCGGGGCGATCGAGCGCGCTTACGCGGGCAACTGAACGAGAAAGATCACGCCAGCATCCAGGCGATCCAGCCGAGCAGGATCGCGATCACCCATAGCGCGGCGGCGGTCCAACGGTTGCGGCGTGCTTCCGCCGCACCGATGGCCGCCACAGTTTCCGGCGCCAGCACCAGCCCGTCGCGGGTGATGGCGTCGACCTGCTCGAGCAAGGTGCCGGCGCGCGCGAGCAGCGAGGGCACCTGCGCGGCGAAGCGGCCGAGCTCGCCGGCGCCCTGCGCGGCGCCTTCCAGCTTGCCCACGGGCCCGAGATTGCGCGCGATCCATTCGCGCACCACCGGGTCGGCGGTCTTCCACATATCGAGTCTCGGATCGAGCGAGCGTGCGACGCCTTCCACGACCACCATGGTCTTTTGCAGCAGCAGAAGCTCGGGCCGCGTGCGCATATCGAACAGGCCGGTGACCTCGAACAGCAGCGTCAACAGCTTCGCCATCGAAATGTCTTCGGCGGTGCGGTTGTGGATCGGCTCGCCGATGGCGCGAATCGCCTGCGCGAAGGCCTCCACCGAATGATGGCGCGGCACATAGCCGGCGTCGAAATGCACCTGTGCGACGCGCATGTAGTCGCGCGTGATGAAGCCGAGCAGGATTTCGGCGAGGAAGCGCCGCTCCTTCGGTCCCAGCCGGCCCATGATGCCGAAGTCGACCGCCACCAGCCGGCCTTTATCGTCGACGAACAAATTGCCCGGGTGCATGTCGGCGTGGAAGAAACCGTCGCGCAGGGCGTGGCGCAGGAAGCTCTGGATCACCGTGCGGCCGAGCGCGGGCAGATCGAAGCCCTTGGCCTCGAGCGCGGTGCGATCGTTGAGCGGCGTGCCGTCGATCCATTCCAGCGTCAGCACTTCGCGCGCGGTGCGGTCCCAGTCGACCGCTGGCACGCGGAATTCGCGGTCCTCGCGCGTGTTCTCGGCCATTTCCGAGAGCGCGGCGGCCTCGAGCCGGAAATCCATCTCGATCGCGACCGAGCGCGCAAGCGTCGCCGCCACTTCGACGAGGCGCAGGCGGCGCGCTTCCGCCGACAGGCTTTCTGCTTTACGCGCGGCGTAGAAGAAGGCGTCGAGGTCCACCCTGAAGCGGCGCTCGACGCCCGGGCGTACCACCTTTACCGCGACCGGTTTGCGCAGGCCGTCGTGCTCGATCTCGGCGCGGTGCACTTGTGCAATGGAGGCGGCGGCGACGGCGGGGCCGAAGCTCGCAAAGACGGCATTGAGCGGCTTGCCGAAGGCGGCGGCGACCGCCGCTTCCGCTTGGTCTTGCGGGAATGGCGGCAGCTTGTCCTGCAGCTTTTCGAGGTCGAGCGCGATCGCGGTGCCGACCACGTCGGGTCGCGTGGCGAGAAACTGGCCCAGTTTGACGTAAGTCGGCCCGAGCCTCGTCAGCGCGGCGGCGAGGCGGGCTTCGCCGGTGCGCATTGTCGGCCGCTCGATCAGGCGGGCGAGCGAAAGCGCGGTTTTTGCTGGCAGCGGCAGCGGCCGCGTGTCGACCAGCGCGAATACGCCTTCGCGCGCGAACACGTAGCCGGCGCGCGAAAGCCGAAAAAAGTGTGAGACGACGGCGATCATGTTGTAGGCACAGCGCGCTCCCTCCCCCTCAAGGGGGGAGGGGACGTTAAGGGCGAGGGCGTCCGCATCATTGCGCGTATCGACACCATCACAATTTCCAGCCCGAATGCAGCGCCACGACGCCGCCGGTCATCAGCCTGAACGAGACGCGGCGGAAGCCCGCATTTTCGATCATCGCGGCGAAAACCTTCGGCTTGGGAAATTTGCGGATCGACTCGACCAGATACTGGTAGGCCTCGCGGTCGCCGGTCACGGCCTGGCCGATGCGCGGGATCACCCGGAAGGAATAGAGCTCGTACAGCGCGTCGAGCCCCGGCACGTCGACGGACGAAAATTCCAGGCACAGGAAACGCCCGCCGGTCTTGAGCACGCGGTGGGCCTCGCTGAGCGCGCGCTCGATGCGCGGCACGTTGCGGATGCCGAAGGCGATGGTGACGCAATCGAACGAACGGTCGGGATAGGGCAGTTCCTCGGCGTTGCCCTGTTCGAAACTCACGGACTGGTCAAGCCCGCGCTTTTCGGCCCGCTCGGCGCCGACCGCGAGCATCTCGGCATTGATGTCGCACACGGTTGCGCGGGTGCCCGACCCGCCGGCCTCCACCACGCGGAAGGCGATGTCGCCGGTGCCGCCGGCAAGGTCGAGCAGGGTGAAATCGCGGTCGGACTTGGGCGGATTGACCGCGGTGACCAGCGCTTCCTTCCACGCCCGATGCAGCCCGCCCGACATCAAATCGTTCATCAGGTCGTAGCGGCGGGCGACCGAATGGAACACGTCGTCCACCCGCGCCTGCTTTTCGCCGAGCGGGATGGTTCTAAAGCCGAAATGGGTCTCGTCGCGCGCTGCCGGCATGGGAAATTGTCCTTTGCGGGCCGGACCATAGCGCGGCGAAGGCGGGGGCGCTATCAGTGAGTAATGCAGTGAGTAACGCGGCCCGCCGGCCTTACGGTGAGGAGGCGCGAAGCGCCGTCTCGAACCATGGGGCCGGTTGCCGGGACAGGCCGCAAAGTACTGGGGCCTCCGCTTTCGCCGAAGCAACAACAACAATTGCAGAAAAGCCTATGCCGCGCGCTTCTTCGCCTTGATCAGGCCGCGGTTGATCAGGCACTCGGCGATCTGCACGGCGTTGAGCGCGGCGCCTTTGCGCAGATTGTCCGACACCACCCACATTTCGAGACCGTTGTCGATCGTCGCGTCCTCGCGGATGCGGCTGATGTAAGTGGCATCCTCGCCCACGCATTCATAGGGCGTGACATAGCCGCCCGGCTCGCGCTTGTCGATGACGAGGCAGCCCGGCGCATTGCGCAGGATTTCGCGCGCTTCGTCGGCCGAGATCGGGTTCTCGAACTCGATGTTCACCGCTTCCGAATGGCCGACGAACACCGGCACGCGCACGCAGGTCGCCACCAGCTTGATCTTGGGATCGAGAATCTTCTTGGTCTCGACCACCATCTTCCATTCTTCCTTGGTGTAGCCGTCCTCCATGAAGACGTCGATCTGCGGAATGAGGTTGAACGCAATCCGCTTCGGGAACTTCTTCGTCTGCGGTTCGTCGAGCGTGAACACCGCCTTGGTCTGCGCGAACAGTTCGTCAATCGCGTCCTTGCCGGCGCCCGACACCGACTGATACGTGGCGACCACGACGCGCTTGATCTTCGCCGCATCGTGCAGCGGCTTGAGCGCGACCACGAGCTGCGCGGTCGAGCAATTCGGATTGGCGATGATGTTCTTCTTGGTGAAGCCTTCGACCGCGTCGGCATTCACCTCCGGCACGATCAGCGGCACGTCGGGGTCCATGCGGAAAGCGGACGAGTTGTCGATGACGACCGCGCCCTGCGCACCGATCTTCGGCGACCATTCCTTCGACACAGCGCCGCCCGCCGACATCAGGCAGATGTCGACGTCGGAGAAATCGTAATGGTCGAGCGCTTTGACTTTGAGCGTCGCGTCGCCGAACGAGCATTCGGTCCCCACGCTCTTGCGCGAGGCGAGAGCGACCACTTCGTCGGCCGGGAAATTGCGCTCCGCCAGGATCGCGAGCATCTCGCGCCCGACATTGCCGGTGGCACCCGCCACGGCGACCTTGTAACCCATTGTTAACGCTCCGAAAAAATTAACGCTCCGGTCCCCTTCGGGGAAAACCGGGCGGCAGGTGCTTCTAAGGGACAATTAGCCTTAAGACAACGGCCGCCTGCCGGAGGGGGCATGCGTCTCATTCTGCGCCACGATGAAGCGTCCGCCACCCTGACCCGTCTCACGGCTTATCTGGGTGGGCTGGCGCTGCTTGCCATAGGCGCGGTGCTGCTTTTTCAATCGCCGAGCCTGATCTTGAGTGTGGTTCCGCCCAGCCGGTCCGAATGGGTCGAGGTCGATCGCCCGTTCCCTGCCTTCGCGTTGGCGATCCCGGAGGCGGCCGACCAGCCGG
>JAKAHJ010000103.1 GCA_021815055.1 Pseudomonadota bacterium
TTCCGATCTTCGTGCTGTCGCAGGTGGCTTTCGCCAAGCGTGCGGTGCAGTGGGAGCAGGATACCGTCATCAGCCGCAAGATGGCGTACGAGCACTATTTCGGACCGAACGCAAAAGCGCCGATCTGACGATACCTAAAAAGCTGCAAAGCGCCATTCGGCTGGCGACCGGATGGTGCTTTGTTGTTCATGAAGAATGCCGCGCCGGAAAACGGCGCGGCGAAGGGGGATAGATGACCGTTCAGAAAGTGCTGTATGCGGTCGACGAGCTCAGCACATGGGTCGGCAAAGCCTTCGCGTGGCTCATTGTCGTGCTGATGACCGTCGTATGCGTCGAAGTATTCAAGCGCTACATGTTAAACGCGCCGACGGCCTGGATCTTCGACGCCGAGAACATGCTCTATGGCACGCTGTTCATGCTGTGCGGCGCCTATACGCTTGCGCAGAACGCCCATGTGCGCGGCGACTTCCTTTATTCGTCGATGCGGCCGCGGATGCAGGCAAGCCTCGATCTGGCATTGTACATCCTGTTCTTTCTGCCCGGCATCGCCGCCTTGATCTACGCCGGCTGGACGTTTGCCGTTGACTCCTTCCGGATCAATGAGCATTCCACAGTCACCGCGGAGGGCCCCCCGGTCTGGCAGTTCAAGTTCATGATCCCGCTCGCGGGTACGCTGGTGATGATCCAGGGCCTCGCCGAAATCATACGGTGCGTCGTTTGTCTGCGCACCGGCGAGTGGCCGAGCCGACTCAAGGATGTTGCTGAAATCGACGTCGTCGAGGAGCAGCTAGCGCACAGCGAATATGTCGATGAGGAAGCGCGCAAGGCTGCGATCGAGCGCGCGCACGAAATCGACGAAGTCGCGCGCCAGCGTGGAATGGCGGGAGATTTGCAGAAATGAGTGACCCCGTCCTCGGATTGTTGATGCTGTGCCTTATCGTGGTGGTCATCATGATGGGGTTCCCGACGGCCTTCACGCTGATGGGTCTCGGCATCGTCTTCGGCTTCATGGCCTATTTCAAAGCCCACCAGTTCTGGTGGGAAAACGGCGTGTTCGACCTGATGGTCCAGCGCACCTACGGCGCGATGACCAATGACGTACTGATATCCATCCCGCTCTTCGTCCTGATGGGTTACGTGATGGAGCGCGGTGCGCTGGTCGACAAGATGTTCTATTCGATCCAGCTCGCCTTCCGACGCGTGCCGGCCTCGCTCGCGGTGGCGACGCTGATCGTGTGCACCTTCTGGGGCATCGCGTCCGGTCTCGTCGGCGCGGTGGTCGTGCTGATGGGCGTCATCGCCTTCAATCCCATGCTGCGGGCCGGCTACGACGTGAGGCTTGCCTCCGGCGTGATTACGGCCGGCGGCACGCTCGGCATTCTCATCCCGCCCTCGGTGATGATTATCGTCTACGCGGCGGTCGCCGGCCAATCGGTGGTGAAGCTCTACGCGGCTGCGATGTTCCCCGGCTTCTTCCTGTCGTTCCTATACCTCGTCTACATCATCGGCTGGGCGATGCTGAATCGGAAGGTCGCGCCGCCCTTGCCGGAAGAGCAGACGCGCATACCGGTGCCGGACTGGATGCGGCAGTTGCAGGCGGCTTATTCGCCGCGCAACATCTTTGCAGGCCTTTCCACCGCGCTGGTGTCGCCCGGGCGCGCCATGGCCATCAGGACCGACAAGGGCCCGGTCAACTACTTCACCATTGTCAGCAATTTCGCCTACTCGCTGGTGCCCTTCATCATCGTCGTCGGCACCCTGGCGCTGACCTGGTGGTACGTGGTGATCCACCAGCAGCCTGCGCCGGAAGCGGCGGTGGAAGGCGTGCAGCAGCTCGGCATGGCGGTGCAGAAGACCGTGACGCCGGCGGATCTCGGGCCGCCTGCGGCTTTTTACTGGTGGTTCGGCGGCATCGCAGTCATCTGCCTGCTCTGGCAGATCCGTTACTACACGCGGCTCGACGTCGACCGGCTCATGGTGATCAAGCTCCTGTCCACCTCGATCATGCCGCTCGGTATTCTCACCGTCGTCGTGCTGGCGGTGATCCTGTTCGGCATCACGACCGCGACCGAGTCGGCCGGCGTTGGCGCGGCCGGCGCCTTCCTGCTCGCCTTACAGGCGCGCACGCTCGACTGGAAACGCACCAAGGAGGCGGTCTTTCTCACCGCGAAGACGACCGCGATGGTGTGCTGGTTGTTCGTCGGCTCCGCCTTGTTCTCCGGCGTCTTCGCCATCCTCGGCGGCCAGGCGCTGGTGGAACAGTGGGTGCTCTCGTTGAACATGTCGCCAATCCAGTTCATGATGCTGTCCCAAGCGATCATTTTCATTTTGGGCTGGCCGCTGGAATGGACCGAGATCATTGTCATCTTCGTGCCGATCTTCCTGCCGCTGCTCAAGCATTTCCACATCGATCCGGTATTGTGGGGCGTGCTCGTGTTCGTGAACCTTCAGGCCGCCTTCCTGTCGCCGCCGGTGGCGATGTCGGCCTTCTATCTCAAGGGAGTCGCGCCGAAACACGTCACGCTCAACCAGATTTTCAGCGGCATGATGCCGTACATGTTGATCGTGATCGTCTGCATGGTGATCATGTATTTCTGGCCGGGTCTGACCCTTTGGCTGCCGAACTATCTCTACGGAAACTGAACGGAATCTCGCATTGGCCACCGACGATTTATCGGCGTTAACCGCCGCGCAAGCGGCGGCCAGCATTGGCGACGGCTTTGTGTCAGCCGAAGAGTTGGTCGCCGCCTGCCTCGATCGCATCGCTGCGATTGAGGAAGCAGTGGGTGCCTTCGCGCATCTCGACGCCGAGAATGCGTTGGCGCAGGCGCGCGCCTGCGACGAATGGCGCCGCAGCGGCCGCCCAACCGGGCCACTGCATGGCGTCCCGGTCGCGGTCAAGGACCTCATCGACACGGCTGACTATCCGACTGAATGCGGCTCCCCTTTCCTGTCCGGCCGGCGGCCGCGGACCGATGCTACCGTCGTGTCGCGCTTACGTGCGGCGGGCGCGGTGATCATCGGCAAGGCGGTGACCACCGAATTCGCCTATTACCATCCCGGCAAGACACGCAACCCGCGCGATCTCGAGCGCACGCCGGGGGGCTCGTCCTCAGGGTCGGCGGCGGCGGTGGCGGCAGGCATGGTTCCGGTCGCGATCGGAACCCAGACCAACGGCTCGATCATCCGGCCGGCCTCGTTCTGCGGCGTCTTCGCGATGAAACCCAGCCACGGCCTCGTCTCTCGCGCCGGCGTTCTCCCGCTCTCGCGCACCCTCGATCATGTCGGCCCCTTCGCGCGTTCGATCGAAGACCTCGCGCTCATGCTTGATGCGATGGCAGGGTACGACGCGCAGGATCCCGACACGCGCCCGGTGGCGGCACGCAATTTTCGGCAAGTCGCCGCGGAGGAATTCGGCCTGCCGCCGCGCTTTGCTTTCGTCAAAACGCCGGTGTGGGAAAAAGCCGATGCTGGCGCGCGTGACGCTTTCGAACAGTTGGCGCAAGAGCTCGGCGACGACTGTTTCGCCTACGATCTGCCGGAACGCTACGCCGAGGCCTGGGATGCGCAGCGCGCGATCATGGCCACAGAAATGGCGCACAATCTTGGCAAGCTTACCGACCAGGGCGGCGACCGGATCAGCTCCCGATTCCGTGCGGTCATTGCGGAAGGCCGCAACGTCGGTGCCACGCAGTATCTCGCTGCCGTTGCCCTCGCTCGCGCCTTGCGCGACTCGCTCGTGGAGCTGTTTCAGCAGGAATGCACCGCAATCATTACGCCAGCCGCGCCGGGCGCCGCGCCGAGGGGCCTCGATGCCACCGGGGATCCCGCATTCAACACGTTGTGGACGCTGCTCGGGCTGCCGGCGATCACGCTCCCCCTGCTTGCCGATGACGATGGCTTGCCGATCGGCGTGCAACTCGTCGGCGCGCCCGGTGATGACGCGCGCCTGTTGCGGACGGCGCGTGCGCTGGTCGAGCGCTTGTCGGGCGCCGAATAGGCGCCACGATTTGGGCAGCGGCCCCCAGAAAGTCGCCGAGGAACGCGACGGTATGGGTCCAGGCAAGTTACGCTGCCGCCATGTCGTAGCGGAAAAGACGAAGGCGTCGCGGCTGCGGCCGCCGACCGGAGATGCGATGGCTCTGTTCCCCCCGGCCGCAAACCGCGTTCGATCGTCGCGCGTCGCTTTCGCGGCGCTCTCTGCGCTCTTGACGCTCTTGGCGTCCGCTGCTTCGTTCGCGGCCGTCGAGTTTCCATACGATCGCGAGCTCGTTCTCGACGCGGAACGCCTGGGCCGCGTGAAACGGATGCCGATGCTGATCGTGTCGCCCAACGGCACCGCGACGCTCAAATTGTGGTGCAAGGACGTGCCGGCGCGCGTGCAGATTTCGGGCAACGACATCAGGATCGAGCCGGGTCCGCTGCCGGATGCGCTGCCGATGTATATGAGCGACGGCCAGTGTTCGCCCGAGCGCATGCAGGCCGACACCGATATGCTCGCAACGCTCTCTGAAATGAACACGTGGCAACCGCAAAGCGGCGGCGTCCTGCTCGCCGGCGCGGCGACGCTCGAGTTCCGGCCGAGCGATCACTGAGCGGATCGGCCTGACCGATCTAAGCCAGCAACGAAAAAGGGCGCGGCTTGCACCGCGCCCTTCGTTTTCTTGTTGCCAGGTCGACGGGCTCAGAAGCCCATTCCACCCATGCCGCCGCCGGGCATCGCCGGGGCCGCCGCCGCTTCCTTCGGCACCTCGGCGACCATGGCCTCGGTGGTGATCAGGAGGCCGGCGACCGAGCCCGCATCCTGCAGCGCGGTGCGCACGACCTTGGCCGGGTCGATGATGCCCTTCTCGACCATGTCGACATATTCTTCCTTCTGCGCATCGAAGCCGAAGGTCTCCGACTTCTCGTCGAGGATCTTGCCGACCACGATCGAGCCTTCGACGCCGGAGTTTTCCGCGATCTGACGGATCGGGGCTTCCAGCGCCTTGAGCACGATGTTGATGCCGGCCTGAACGTCGGCGTTGTCGTTGGAGAGCTTGCCGACCGCCTTCTTGGCGCGCAGTAGGCAGACGCCGCCGCCCGGGACGATGCCTTCCTCGACCGCGGCGCGGGTGGCGTTGAGCGCGTCGTCGACGCGGTCCTTCTTCTCCTTGACCTCGACCTCGGTCGCGCCGCCGACGCGGATCACCGCGACGCCGCCCGCGAGCTTGGCCAGGCGCTCCTGCAGCTTCTCACGGTCGTAGTCCGAGGTGGTCTCCTC
This sequence comes from Pseudomonadota bacterium, assembly GCA_021815055.1. Lineage (GTDB taxonomy): Bacteria > Pseudomonadota > Alphaproteobacteria > Rhizobiales > Xanthobacteraceae > Pseudolabrys. Next base: position 5,264 of record JAKAHJ010000103.1, read on the forward strand.
GATCTGCGCCTTGATCTGCTGGACGCGCGCCTCGATGTCGGCCTTCTTTCCGGCGCCGTTGACGATGGTGGTCTTTTCCTTCTCGATGATCACCTTCTTGGCGCGGCCGAGCATGCCGAGGGTGACGTTCTCGAGCTTGATGCCGAGATCTTCCGAGATGAGCTGGCCGCCGGTGAGGATTGCGATATCCTCCAGCATGGCCTTGCGGCGATCGCCGAAGCCCGGCGCCTTCACCGCCGCGACCTTGAGGCCGCCGCGCAGCTTGTTGACGACGAGCGTGGCGATCGCCTCGCCTTCGACGTCCTCGGCCACGATGACCAGCGGCTTGCCCGACTGCACCACGGCTTCGAGCACCGGCAGCATGGATTGCAGGCCGGAGAGCTTCTTCTCGTGCAGGAGGATGTAGGCGTCCTCGAGCTCGGCCAGCATCTTCTCGGCATTGGTCACGAAATAGGGCGAGATATAGCCGCGGTCGAACTGCATGCCCTCGACGATCTCGACCTCGGTCTCGAGCGCCTTGGCTTCCTCGACCGTGATGACGCCCTCGTTGCCGACCTTCTGCATCGCCTGCGCGATCATCTTGCCGATATTGGCGTCGCCGTTGGCCGAGATGGTGCCGACCTGCGCCACTTCCGACGAGGAGCCGACCTTCTTGGCGCGCTTCTCGATGTCCTTGATCACGGCGGCGACCGCGAGGTCGATGCCGCGCTTCAGGTCCATCGGATTCATGCCGGCGGCAACCGCCTTGGCACCTTCCTTGACGATGGATTGGGCGAGCACGGTCGCGGTCGTGGTGCCGTCGCCGGCGATGTCGTTGGTCTTCGACGCCACCTCGCGCACCATCTGTGCGCCCATGTTCTCGAACTTGTCCTCGAGCTCGATGTCCTTGGCGACCGTCACACCGTCCTTGGTGATGCGCGGCGCGCCGAACGACTTGTCGAGCACGACGTTACGGCCCTTGGGGCCGAGGGTGACCTTCACCGCATTGGCGAGGATATCGACGCCGCGCAGCATGCGCTCGCGCGCATCGCCGGCGAATTTTACTTCCTTGGCAGCCATTTCAAATGTCTCCGATTTTTTGCTGGTGCGTGCTTAGGCGATCACGCCCATGATGTCGGACTCCTTCATGATCAGGAGTTCCTCGCCGTCGATCTTGACCTCGGTGCCCGACCACTTGCCGAAAAGGACGCGGTCGCCGACCTTGAGGTCGATGGGGATGAGCTTGCCGCTTTCGTCGCGGCCGCCGGGGCCCACCGCGGTGACTTCGCCTTCCTGCGGCTTTTCCTTGGCGGTATCGGGGATGATGATGCCGCCTTTGGTCTTCTCTTCGGCATTGATGCGGCGCACGACCACGCGGTCGTGCAGGGGACGGAACTTGGTCTTGGCCATGATTTCCTCGTCGGCGCGATATGCGCCTCTCGTGATCCGGAAAGTTTCGATATTGTAAGCCGTTAGCACTCAATAACGGGGAGTGCCAAAAGACTGCCGGGGAGATATTGCGGAAGGGGAAAGGAGTCAAGCGCGGTCATGCCGTTTTCGCGCCCGTCCGGCCGTACCCGATACCGTTACGCGGTGGCGTAGACACGGGGCCGCGCGAAATCCGGCAGAGCCCGCTTGCACTTCGGCCGGATGCCCCGCAAAGTCATCCTTCGCTTCGCGGGGAGCCTCGATGAGCCGTTCGACATTCCGTTTGCTGCCGACCGCGACGGTCGTTGCACTTGCCTTGGCTCTCGCGGGATGCGCGACGGCGCCGCCGAGGCCGGCGGAGCCGCCGCCGCCGCCGGTGACGCCGACACTGCCGCCGGCCTTCCCGCCGCAAGACCTCGTGGGTAGCTGGGGTCTTGCCGCCTACCACCGGGAGGACGATCGCGCCCGCACCGAGGCGGCGGCGGCCAATGCGTGCCGCCAACCCTATGTCATCACCCTTGGGCCCACCGGCGGCGTCATGATGCATCTGGCCGACCAGTCGACGCCGACCGAGCTGCGTCTCAAGGGCGCTCCCGGCGGCAAGACCTATGTCGGGCTGCCGGACGATCCGCCGGGAGCGACCCAGGACCGCGAGGTCGTTCAATTCGACGGTCGCATCCTGATCCTGCGCTGGATGGACCCGGAAGTGCAGGGCCGCTACGGCACCATGGTCTATGTCCGCTGCCCACCCCCGGGAACGAAGCGGCCGAAGCCGAAAGCCACGGCGAAACACAAGCCGACCGCCAAGCCGAAGCCGAAGCCCGCGGCAGCGCCGGCGCCGAAACCGGTGCAGCCGCCGATCCAACAACAGCCCCCGCCGGCGCGATGACGCTTTTCAGCGCTCCCCGCAAATGGGGGGCATGAGAGCGCCCTCCGGGTTCGACCCATGACGGCTGTGCGAGATTTCATCACCGGCTCCTGGCGCGCAGTGCCGGTGCTGGGCGTCACGCAAATCCTGGCCTGGGGCGCGATCTTCTACACACCGGTGCTGATCGTGCCGCTGATCGCGGCCGAACGCGGCTGGTCGATCGCCTTCGCCATGGGCGGCTTCTCGGTCGGGCTTCTGACCGCCGGCCTGGTGGCGCCGACGGTCGGCCGCGCGATCGACCGCTTCGGCGGCCACGTCACCATGACCATCGGCTCGCTCACCGGCGCGCTCGGGCTCGCGCTGATCGTGAAGGCGTCCAATCCGATCGCCTATTATGCCGTCTGGGTGGTGCTCGGCGTCGGCATGGCGATGAGTCTCTACGATTCCGCATTCGCCACGCTCGGCCGCATCTTCGGCGTGGCGGCGCGCCGTCCGATCACGGCGCTGACGCTCGCCGGCGGCTTCGCCTCGACGGTGAGCTGGCCGGCGACGCATTTTCTGATCGAAGCCGTCGGCTGGCGCGGCACCTATCTCGTCTATGCCGCGCTGCTCGCCGGAATCGCGGCGCCATTGCATGCCTTGGCGCTGCCGCGCATGCGCGCAGAAGCCGACCTGCCGGTGAATGGCGAAGCCGCGCGGCCGGTCCCGAAAGTGCTGCCGGCGCGCGGCCTGCCCTTCATCCTGGTCGCATCGGCTTTCGCCGCCTATGCATTCGTGCCGTCCGGCCTGTCGGCGCATCTGCTCGCGATCTTCACGCGCAGCGGCATCGACGCCGGAACGGTGGTGTGGATCGGCGCGCTGTTCGGACCGGCGCAGGTGGGGGCGCGGCTGACCGAATTCGCCTTCGGCCGCGACCTGCATCCGCTGTCGCTGGCGCGCGGCGCGCTCACGGCGCTGATGATCGCTTTCGTGATCCTCGCCGTGTTCGGCATCTCGACGCCGGTCGCCGCCGTCTTCGCACTGATGTTCGGCGGCGCCAATGGGCTGGTGACCATCACGCGCGGTGCCGTGCCGCTGATGCTGTTCGGCGCGTCCGGCTACGGGCGGCTGATGGGGCGGCTCGCCGGACCGTTCCTTCTGGTGCAGTCGGCTGCGCCATTGGTGATGGCCTTCGTGGTGGAACGCACCGCCGACGCGGCCGCATTGGCACTCGCCGCGGGCTTTGCGGCGCTGGCGCTTGTCTGTTTCGTCTTGATACGGCGGCCGGAATAATCAGCCGAACATCCGATCGATGTCCTGCTGGCTGACATGGCCGCTGTCGCCGTCGAGCCGCGGGCCGTTGATCAGGCGGCCGGCCGCCGCGGGTGCATTCGCCCCGCGTGGTACGGCCACGATTCCATCGCATTGCGCCAGCATGACGCCGAGCCGTTCCTCGAGCGTGCTCAAGAGCGCGATGGCCTTGCCGATGCGCTGGCCGGCGAGATCGTGGAAGCCGCAGGTTTCGAAAATGCGCGCAGCCTGCTCGCGGACGTCTCGCGCAAGTCCGCGCGTACGCGCCGTTCTGAGCGTGGCCGCGAGCGTCTTGGCGCTTTCGTCAATTAATTCCGCGGCTTTCAGAATGGTGTGAGCGGCCTTGTCTGTGCCCTCGACGGCGGCGCCGAGATCGCCGGCCGCGCGCAAAAGGCTCCGCTCCTGGCCTTGGCCGATCAGCGCGGCCAGTTCCTGCTTGTGAGCGGCGATGATGTCCTGCATCGCCGCCAGATCGTTCCCGACAGACAGGTGGGACGGCTGCGCCGTTGCGCTCATGCGGCGGCGCTCGATCGTCTGTTCGATACGGAAAAGCTTGCGCGGCACGTTCGGATTCCCCCGGCGCTTCGCTCGTTTTTATCCGCAGGGGCATTAACGGCGCGTTGCGCACGCGCGAAACCGGACATTTACCATGATGCCGCGCGCTTTACGCAAAATAAAGCCTAATGCAACGAAAACGCCGCGCCCGCGGCGTCAATTGCAGCGTCCCCGGCGGCAATTTACCAATCGGTTTTCAGTTTCGCTTTGTAGTTTGCACCGGGGCGCGGCTTGCGCGTTGTTCGGGTTCAGCCAATGCAGCGTTTGTTCGTCGTGGCGTTTGGCGCCGTTGCGTTCGCCGGCAGCGCCGGAGCGCAGCAACTGCCGCAGACTCCGCAAATGGTCGTCGTGGCGCAGCCGCCGCAGATGCGAAGCAATCTCGGCGGCGGTTTCATCGAATTCGTGTTCGGCGGCCAGCAGGCGCAGCCGCAATACGGCGCGCCGGCGCAGGTTCCGCAATACTATGCCGCACCGCCGGCCTATCCGAACGGCGCGCAGGCGGTTGAGCAGCGTTACGCGAGCGCGTCTCCTGCCGTCGATCCCATGCTGGAGCAGCAGCGTCCAGACCGCCAGATGGACCCGCGCTTCGATCGTCGGGAAGTCGAATATCAAACCAAGGAAGAGCCCGGCACGATCGTCATCGATACGCCGAACCATTTCCTCTATCTGGTCGAGGAGGGCGGCAAGGCGATGCGCTACGGCAT
>JAKAHJ010000104.1 GCA_021815055.1 Pseudomonadota bacterium
CGATCTTCGACATCCTGTCCACCGCGCTCGGGCTCGCCGCCAAGGACGGCGCGGGCTGGAACATTCTGGCGGGTTTTGCCGACGAGCCAACCGCCTCGCCATCGGCAGCGCCCGAGCACAAAGGCGTGATCTGCGCACCGGCCGATCCCGCCTTCGACGGCGTAGCCTTCGAGGCTTTGCTCGACGAGACGCAGACCGATCCGAGCGAATGGGGCGTGCCGGTCTCGGCCGCGATCGAGGTCCATTCGGGCCCTGAGGCCAATGCCCCGGTGACCGGCAAGCTCGGCGCAGTTTTGGTGCGCGTGATGCCGGAAACGGGCGGGCAGTCATCGAGCTATCTGCGCGTCGTCACGCCCGACGGCAAGACCGGTTTCGTCTCCATCGATTCCATCGCCCCGATCGGCAGCGACCAATTGTGCTACGCCAAGGACGGCGCGGCGTGGAAGATCGCCGGCTATATCGGCGGCAGCGACGGGCAGTAGCCGCACCGGAGCAGCCGGATTGGCAACGCGATCATGAACGAAGCGCGACCCGCCCCGTCCCGCCGCCTCGCCTGCGCACGCTGCGGCACGCCTTTCGAATGCAGGCCCGGCGGAGAGTGCTGGTGTGCGGCGGAGCCCTATCGCGTGCCACTGACCACGGCCGGCGCGGCGGAGGATTGCCTGTGCCCCGAGTGCCTGAGGAAAGCAGCGGCACAAAAGCCCGGTTAAAGGTAGAGTGGATGTATTCCCTCCCCCTGAAAGGGGGAGGGTCAGGGAGGGGGGTCTGCTCGCGAGTTTGCAGCGACCCCCACCCGCCCGTTTCCGCTCCGCTCGGCGGGCAACCTCCCCCTTGCAGGGGGAGGTAAAGACAAGTGATACACATCGGCCCGCAATTCGCGCGGTCCCGCCACGAGAGACTTCCCTCATGATCGACTTTTTCGCGCTGACTTCGCCCAACGTGCAGAAGATTTTCATCATGCTCGATGAATGCGAGTTGCCCTACAACACCATCCTGGTGGACGTGTGGGCGGGCGCGCAATTCACGCCGGAATTTACCGAGATCAATCCGCTGCAAAAAGTGCCGGCCATCGTCGACCGCGAGGGCCCGGCCGGAAAGCCTTACACGGTGATCGAGTCGGGCGCGATCCTGATCTATCTCGCCGAGAAGACGGGCAAGTTCATTCCGCACGATCCGGTCAAGCGCTACGACACGCTGCAATGGCTGATGGTGCAGATGGCCAATGTCGGTCCGATGTCGGGCCAGCTCGTCCATTTCCGCCGCTACGCGCCCGCCGGCAACGAGTACGGTCTATCGCGCTACCGCACGCAAGTGCTCAAGCTTTACGACGTCTACGAGCAGCGCCTGGCCGCGCAGCCTTACGTGATCGGCGCCGACTATACGATCGCCGACATTGCCGCCTTCCCCTGGCTGCGCAACCATGTGCTGCTCGACATCGACATCGCCAAGTTCCCCGCGGTCAAGGCCTGGGTCGACAAGATCGGCGAGCGCGATGCGGTCAAGCGCGCGCTCGCCAAGGTCGCCACCATCAAGTCGTCGCGCGACAATGCCACCGACGACCACAAGGACCGCTATTTCGGCCGCGGAAAATACGCGCGGGCGTGACCGGTTTGAATTTGGGTAGCATTGCCCAGGCCACCGCTCATTCCCGCGACCCGTCTTCGCTGGCGCTACGGCGGGCTCAGGCACAAGCCCGTCGAAGCGTTTTAGCGAAGACGGGTCGCGGGGACGAGCGGAAAACTGGTAGGGAGCACAGGCCATGAAACGCTCGATCGACCGCATCCTGACCACGCATACCGGCAGCCTGCCGCGCACCGCCAAGGTCGTCGAACTGCTGCTCGCCGAACACGCCCATCCCGGCGCCCGCCGTGCCGAACTGAAGGCCGCCGTGCGCGAGGCGATCGCCTATGTGGTCGGCAAGCAGGTCGAATGCGGGCTCGACATCGTCAATGATGGCGAGCAGGGCCGCACCGACTACACCGTGCATGTGCTCGACCGCCTGACCGGCTTCGAGGGCGAAAGCTCCCCGCCGATGGGCACCGGAGACGAGGAATTTCCCGAGCTCGCCGCCATCCTCAAGCAGTTCGCCACGCCGTTCCAGCACCGGCCGATGTGCACGGGCGACGTGACCTGGAAGGACTGGCCGGCGGCGCAAGCCGACATCGCGCTGTCGAAAGAGGCGATGCAGGGCGCCAAGGCGGAAGAGTTCTTCATGACCTCGCCCTCGCCGGGGCAGATCGCGCGCTATCTCAAGAACCGTCACTACAAGAGCGAGGAAGCCTATGTGTTCGCGCTCGCCGGCGTGATGAGCCGCGAATACAGGAGAATCGTCGACGCCGGCTTCGTCCTTCAGCTCGACTGCCCCGACCTCGCGATGCTGCGGCACATGGTCTATCTCGACTTGCCGCTTAGTGAATTTCGCAAGATCATCGCGATCAACGTCGCCGCGCTCAATCACGCGGTCAAAGACATCCCGGCCGATCGCATGCGCATGCATGTGTGCTGGGGCTCCACCATGGCGCCGCGCCATACCGACGTGCCGCTCAAGGACATCATCGACATTGTGCTGAGCGCGAAGCCTTTAGCCGTGTCGTTCCCCGCCGCCAACGGCCGGCACGAGCACGAATGGAAAATCTGGCGCGAGGTGAAACTGCCCGACGGCAAGATCGTCATTCCCGGCGTGATCGATTCCACCGTCAACACCGTCGAACACCCGGAAGTGGTGTGCGACCGCATTCTGAACTTTGCCAACGTGGTCGGGCGCGAGAACATCATCGCCGGCGTCGACTGCGGCTTCGGCACCTTTGCCGGGCGCGTGCAGGTCGATACCAAGATCGTATGGATGAAGCTCGCGTCGCTCGCCGAAGGCGCGCGGATGGCATCGAGGGAGTTGTGGAAGAAGGCGGCGTGAACTGCTGTCGGCGCGTCAATGCCTCACGGCCGCGACTTGCCGCTCCAGCCATAGCCGCTCGGCCGATGCTGGGCCGAGAGCCAAAGCAGCATCGTAGGCCTCACGCGCGGCCTCGACGTCGCCCGCGCGCCGCAGCAAGTCCGCACGAACCGCATGGTAGGGCAGGAAGCTCGCCATGGCGTCCTTATCCAACTCCTCGACTTCAATAAGGGCCGCCCTCACTCCGGCTACCTCGGCAAGCGCCACCGCGCGGTTTAACCGCACGATCGAATCGTCACGGATGTCCATCAGAGCATCGTATAGATAAAGCACAGCCTTCCAGGGTGCGGCCACGCTCAGACTCTCCCGCTCGCACCACGCAGCGTGGATCGCGGCCTGCAATATGCGTGCGCCCTGCCCTTCCAGGCGCGCCGCGCGTCTCAAGTAATACTTGCCTTCTTCAATTAGCTGCCTATTCCACAACATGGGGTCCTGCTCCGAAAGCGGCACCATCGCGCCGTGTTCGTCCAACCGCGCAGGCCTTCGCGCTTCGGCGAAGTGAAGCACGGCCGCAAGCGCGAGGACTTCCGGTTCCTGCGGCAGAAGGTCGGCCAAGACACGCGTGAGTGCCAGCATGTCGGTTGAAAAATCCGCATGTGGACCGGCGCCTGCCGCGTCTTCATGCGCCTTCGAATATGCGATTTCGACCGTCGACATAACGGCGTCTAGTCGCTCGGGCCAGGCATCCGGCCCAGGAATCTCAAACGGCACGCCGGCGTCGCTGATTTTGCGTTTTGCGCGCACCAGACGCTGAGCGAGCGTTGGTTCAGGCAAAAGAAACGCGCGAGCGATCTCGGAAACGGAAAGACCGCACACGAGCCGCAGCGTCAGAGCCGCGCGGGCATCGGGCGCCACGGCCGGATGACAGCACACGAAGATCAACCGAAGTCGTTCGTCAGGAATGAGGTTTCCATCGTCAACCATTGCGTCTTCCACGGTAGGCTGTGGCGGTTGCGGATTGGGGGCGAGGCGCTCGCGAGTGGCGCGGCGGCGCAATGCATCGAGCGCGCAACGATCGGCCGTACGATAGAGCCAGGCCGCTCCGTCGCCCGGTACGCCATTCTTCGGCCAAACCTGTGCGGCGCGCGCGCAGGCTTCGGCAAAACATTCCTCAGCGATATCAAGGTCGCGATAGCGGGCGGCGAGCGCCGCCGTGATCTTCGCGCCCGCCCCCCGAAAGACCTGATCGAGTGCGAGAACGCTCATTCGATTCCGAGTAGCGGCCGAATCTCGATCGCGCCGTCCTGCAGCACCGGTATCTTCTTGGCAATCGCGATGGCAGCATCGAGATCCGGTGCATCAATGATGTAGAAGCCGCCAAGCTGTTCCTTGGCTTCCGCAAAGGGACCATCGTGCACGGTCTTCATCCCCTTCGCAGTACGGACCGTGGTCGCCGAAGCGGTGCCCTTGAGGCCCGCGCCTCCGATCCTCTTGCTGCCCAACTCGCGGTTGAACGTCATGTGCTTGGCGACAATTTCCTGCATGGCCGGCCCGCTCTTGTTCGGCCCATAGATCGCTTCGTCTTCATAGATCAAAAAAGCGTACTGCATCGGTCCAACTCCTGATCCCAGAGCGCACCATCGCACTCTCCGACCCTAAGACGCGCGAGCCAACGCAGAAACGACCGTGCCTGAAATTTATTTTCGCAACCCGGCGAGGTGAGCTGGCGCCATCAAGTCTACAACAAGCCGCTCAATTCATTGGTGAAATTTGTAGACTTACGTCAAGACCGATCACCCGCCATGAAACACGCTTCGCTCGCCGAGGGCGCGGCGCTGGCGTCGAAGGAGTTGTGGAAGAAGGCGGCGTAGACTTCCGCGCCGCCTTTTGTTCGTTGTCATGGCCCGCGCAAGGGTTATGCAACAACGCCACCGGCCTTGTCGGCGCGGCCCCTGCTCTTTCCCCGCCACAAGACTCGCCCCATATTCAACCCATGGCGAAATCCCCACCGAAAAAGCCGAAAGACCCGGCCAAACCCACCCGTGCCAAGGCCGAGCGCCCCGATGCGCCGGCGACGCCGGACGCCCTCGCCGAGTTGCTCAACCCTGCGATCAACAAGGGCACCGCGGGCATCGGATCGGGCACCGGGCCTTTGTCATTCCGGGGCAGGCGCGAAGCGCGTGAACCCGGAATCCAGAAACAAGCACCGAGCCAGCATTTGGATTCCGGGCCCGCGCCTTCGGCGCGTCCCGGAATGACGGAGAAAAACGGCTTGCAACCGCCGCCGGAAACCTCGTGGGAACGGCGGCAGGATTTCTCCGCCGCGCATCGCGCGCGCAAGTCCGCGCAAGAGACGAAACAGGAGCCCAAAAAGCCGGACGGCTTTGAAGAGGCCGCGCAGGCCGACTTCACCGCCTCGCCGATCACCGGGCTCGACCCGGCCCTTGTGCAGGAATTGGGCCTCAGCGATGAGCTGAAATATCGCCTGCCGCGCGCCGACCTGCCGAAGCCGGGCGAAGGCCTGTCGTCGATGGGCGTGCAGGCGACCGCGCAATCGCTCGAACGTCTGCTGCGCGAAGGCCGGCCGGAATTCGGCAACCCCGGCGAGGTGTGGACGCCGCACCGCCCGCCGCGCCCGGAGAAATCCGAAGGCGGCATTCCGCTCAGGATCAAATCCGACTTCGAGCCCAAGGGCGACCAGCCGCAGGCGATCCGCGAACTGGTCGAAGGCGTCAGGCGCCACGACCGCACGCAGGTGCTGTTAGGAGTCACCGGCTCGGGCAAGACCTTCACCATGGCCAAGGTGATCGAGGAGACGCAGCGCCCGGCGCTCGTCCTCGCGCCCAACAAGACGCTGGCGGCGCAGCTCTACGGCGAGTTCAAGTCGTTCTTCCCCGATAACGCGGTCGAATATTTCGTTTCCTATTACGACTACTACCAGCCGGAAGCCTATGTCCCGCGCACCGACACCTATATCGAGAAGGAATCCTCGATCAACGAGCAGATCGACCGCATGCGCCACGCCGCGACGCGCGCGCTCTTGGAACGCGACGACGTCATCATCGTCGCGTCGGTGTCCTGCATCTACGGCATCGGTTCGGTCGAAACCTATTCGGCCATGACCTTCACGCTCAAGCGCGGCGGCCGCATCGACCAGCGCCAGCTCATCGCCGATCTGGTCGCGCTGCAATACAAGCGCACGCAGCATGATTTCTTCCGCGGCTCGTTCCGCGTGCGCGGCGACACCATCGACCTGTTCCCGGCGCATTACGAGGACCGCGCCTGGCGTATCCATCTGTTCGGCGACGAGATCGAGAAGATCGAGGAGATGGACCCGCTCACCGGCGCCAAGACCGACGAATTGGAATTCGTCAAGGTCTACGCCAATTCGCACTATGTCACGCCGCGCCCGACGCTGATCCAGGCCATGGATTCGATCAAACAGGAACTGCGCCAGCGCCTCGGAGCGCTCAACGCCGCCGGCCGGCTCTTGGAAGCGCAGCGGCTGGAACAGCGCACGCGCTTCGATCTCGAGATGATGGAAGCGACCGGCTCCTGCGCCGGCATCGAGAATTATTCGCGCTACTTGACCGGCCGCAAGCCGGGCGAGCCGCCGCCGACGCTGTTCGAATACGTGCCCGACAATGCGCTGGTGTTCGCCGACGAGAGCCACGTCACCATTCCACAGATCGGCGGCATGTTCCGCGGCGACTTCCGGCGCAAGGCGACGCTCGCCGAATACGGCTTCCGCCTGCCCTCCTGCATGGACAACCGGCCGCTACGCTTCGAGGAATGGGACGCCATGCGCCCGCAGACCGTCGCCGTGTCGGCAACGCCGAGCGGGTGGGAGCTCAACGAATCCGGCGGCGTCTTCGTCGAGCAGGTGATCCGCCCGACCGGGCTGATCGATCCGCCGGTCGAAGTGCGCTCGGCGCGCCTGCAAGTCGACGATCTGGTCGGCGAGGTGCGGCAGGTCGCGCAAAAGGGCTACCGTTCGCTCGTCACCGTGCTGACCAAGCGCATGGCCGAAGACCTCACCGAATATCTGCACGAGCAGGGCATCCGCGTGCGCTACATGCACAGCGACATCGACACGCTCGAGCGCATCGAGATCATCCGCGATCTCAGACTCGGTGCGTTCGATGCGCTTGTCGGCATCAACCTGTTGCGCGAGGGCCTCGACATTCCGGAATGCGCGCTGGTCGCCATTCTCGACGCCGACAAGGAAGGTTTTTTGCGCAGCGAGACGAGCCTGATCCAGACCATCGGCCGCGCCGCGCGCAATGTCGACGGCAAGGTGATCCTCTATGCCGATACGATGACCGGCTCGATGCAGCGTGCGATCGAGGAAACCAACCGCCGGCGCGAGAAGCAGGTGGAGTACAACACGGCGAACGGCATCACGCCGGAAAGCGTGCGCAAGGGCATCGCCGATATTCTCGACTCGGTGTACGAGCGCGACCACGTGCTGATCGCGACCGCCACCGGTGCGACCGGGGAATTCGCCGAAGCCGCCACCATCGGCCACAATCTCGAAGCGGTGATCGCCGATCTGGAGACGCGCATGCGCGAAGCCGCCGCCGATCTCGACTTCGAAACGGCGGCGCGCCTGCGCGACGAGATCAAGCGCCTGCGCGCGACCGAGATGGCGGTGCTGGATAATCCGACTGCGAAAACTCTTCCTTCACCCTCCCCCGACCGAACTCGAGTTCACTCGAGTTCGGCATCTAAAATGGCGAAGTCGGAAACATCCGACTTCGCACGGGGAGGGTCGCGCGCCGCAGGCGCGCGGGGTGGGGGGCGATCAACAGAAGGCCCCCACAAGCCCCACCTCGATGAAATGGGCATCGCGCTCTATCACGAGGTAAAGCCGTCGCGCTCGGGCAAAGCCTTGCCCGCCGAAGCGCGCAGCGCGAAGGCGGGGCCGCGCAAGCCTTCGCTCGACGAAATGGGCCCGGGCGTGGAAAGCGTGCCGGCGCGCGACGATGACCGCTTGCCTCGCCGAAGCCCGCAGGGCGAAGGCGGGCGCTCGAAGCTCGGCCGCCCCGGCCAGCACGGCGGCTTCAAGAGCAACAAGCGGCGGTAGCGCCACCGTTCCGCTGCCTCGCCACTATTTCCACTTTTTGGAATTCGTGTTAGCGTATGCCGATGATCGTCATCGGCACGGAACTGGTGGAACGCTACTTCGCGGCCCGTGCCGGACATCGGGGCATCGCGGCCGCACGTTCGCAATATGACGTGTGGCTGACGATCGCCGGCCAAACGCAATGGCGCGGGCCGGAGGACGTGAAGCGTTCCCACCCGAAAGCAAGTATCCTGAAAGGCGGGCGTGCGGTGTTCAATATCAAAGGCAACGACTACCGGTTGATCGTCGCGATCAAGTATCGGGCGAATGTCGTTGCCATCCGGTTTTTCGGCACCCATGCCGAATACGACGAGATCGACGCGGAGACAGTGTGATGGACGCAACTTTGATTGTCATCGACAGCGACGCCGAACTAATGCGCGCGCACGCTTTGGCCGACCGGCTGATGGCATCGGGCGATCCCGCCGACCTGGCGCGGCTCGAGGCGCAGGCGCGGCTGATCGCCGCCTACGAAGAGAGCAAATGGCCGCGCCGGATGCCGAGCACCCCCGCGATCGTCCGCTATCTCATGGACCAGCACGGCTTCTCGCGCGCCGACATGGTCCCGATCCTCGGCACTGCGAGCCGCGTGAGCGAAGTGCTGCGCGGCAAGAAGGGCCTGAGCATGACCATGGTGCAGCGTCTGCGCGCGCGCTTCGGTGTGCCGGCGGATGTGCTGCTGCCGGCACCGAAGGCGCCGACGCGGCGGGCGGGAAAGCGGAAGGCGGCGTGAGACCGGTATCTACCCGAAAGGCCAAGCGCACGACCGGCGAGATCGGGAGAGGCAGGAGGGAAAGTAAACAATGCGGCCCGGCGCGTTCCTAGGCACGAGGCCGGGAGCGGGCTACGAATGCTCATCAACGACGGCCAAACAGGGCGTCGCCGCCCCGTTTCGCCGCCAACCGCAATCGCAATCCGCTTACTTGACGTTGAGGATCGCCATCGCCTTGGCGAGCGTGTCGACGGACTGCTGGTGCTTGCCGGCCTTGTGCAGCGTCTCACCTTCCTTGCGGTAGGTCCGGACCTTGGCCTTGTCGGCGGCCGAGAGCTTGGCGGTCTTCATGGCCGCGTCGATCTTGGCCATGTCGGCGGGGCAATGAAACGCGAATGCCGACCCGGCCCCGAACGACAGCGCGAGAACGGCCAAAATTACCCGTAACATGAGCATCCTCCGTGTTGTTTTCGTCATTGCAGTACCAATGATCAACACCGCCGGTCATCGACTATTCCCGGCACAACCGTAATCCTGACACATCGAACCGCAGACGCCCACTGTCGCCCGTGGCCGGCCAAACGCCGCAGACCAAGAAAGATATTCCTATAGGACTATTGCCCTTTATCTTTAGTTGATTATATTCCTTCTCATCCCTCCCACTCGGGGCGTTTTCATGAGGCGTCATGAGGGCGGGGCGGGATGCGGCGCCCGCGGGCGTGAGGAAACGCACCTCACGCGCTCGGGCGGCGACGGGGCTCCGCTCGCGGGCACTAAGACCCGCCGCCAGGAGCTGGCTGACGATGCGAGCCGTCGAGGCTCCTTCGGAAGCGCGGCCCGTCGCTGTCGAAGACGCCGCCAACGGAGCGCCGGGAGGCGCGCTTTCGCTGAAAAGCGAAAGCGACGCGCCTCGCAAGCGCGTCCGGGCGGCTCTCGCCAAGCCGCCCAGGGATGCGATCGCAAGCATCCCGTGTTTCCCGGCGCTCCGCTCCCCGAAGGGGGCGTTGACTTGCCGCGCCGAAGCCCGCAGGGCGAAGGCGGGTGGAGTACGGCCTACCCGGGGCCGCCAAGAATACGGGCGGCGGAGCGTTAGCTTCTTTCTTATCCCTCCCCTGCAAGGGGAGGGTCGCCCGCCGAAGCGTCAGCGACGGCGGGAGGGGTGGGGTATACTTCGAAAAATAACCCCCCACCCGGCTCGTGCTTCGCGCTCGCCACCCTCCCCCGCAAGCGGGGGAGCGACTGTCTTTCGTGTCAAGCGATTTGCCATGGCCGTTTGTCCCGCACAATGGCGTTGAGGATGGTCAGCAGCTTTCGGGCGACAGCGATGA
>JAKAHJ010000105.1 GCA_021815055.1 Pseudomonadota bacterium
ACGTTTCCCTATCTGCTGCTGATCACGCTGGTCACGCTTTACGGCGGCATCCTCAATGCGCTGCAACGCTTCGCGGCACCCGCGGCGGCGCCGATCCTGCTCAATTTTTCGCTCATCGTCGCACTGCTGCTGGCGGCCTTTTTCCCGAATGCCGGCGTGGCGGCGGCCTGCGGCTTGCTCGTGTCCGGCACGCTGCAGGCGTTGCTGGTGGGCGGCGACGCCTGGCGCATGGGCGCCTTGCCCGCCTTGCGTCGGATCGTCTTCGACGCCGATGTGAAGCAGTTCTTCCGCGCACTCGGCCCGGCGACGGTGGGCTCGGCCGGCGTGCAGCTCGCGCTGTTCGCCGATACCATCATCGCGAGCTTCCTGCCGGCCGGCGCGCTGTCGGCGCTCTATTACGCCGACCGTCTCAACCAGCTCCCGATCGGCGTCATCGGCATTGCCGCCGGCACCGTCGTGCTGCCGGAAATGGCGCGCCGGCTCGCGGCCGGCGATTCGGTCGGCGCCGCGCATGCGCAGAGCCGCGCGGTCGAATTCACGCTGCTGCTGGCGATCCCCTGCATTGCCGCCTTCCTGATCGTGCCCGACCTTATCATGCGCGCGCTGTTCGTGCGCGGCCGGTTCACCGATGCGGATGCGCTGGCCGCCGGCCGCACGCTCGCCGCCTATGCCGTCGGCCTCATGCCCTTCGTGCTGATCCGCAGCGCGGTGGCGATCTTCTTCGCCCGCGGCGATACCGCGACGCCGGTGAAGGCGGCGCTGATCGCGGCCGCGGTCAATATCGGTTTCAAATTCCTGCTGATGGGTCCGCTGGCGCAAGTCGGCCTTGCGCTCGCGACATCGATCGGCGCATGGATCAATCTCGCTCTGGTGCTCTGGTTCGCCCAGCGTGCCGGTCATGCCCAAATCGACGCGCGGTTGCGCCGGTCGTTTTTCAAATTCATCGCCGCCGGTTTGGCGCTTGCCGCGGTACTCTTGCTATTGCACAGGCCCGTTGTGAGCTGGGTCGCTAGCTGGCACGGGCTGCGCGATCTCGCGGCACTGGCGATCCTCGGCGCGATCGGCGTTGCGGTCTACGGTGGCGTCATTCTCGTCCTGTTCGGGCGGAGCTGGCTCAAGGTATTCGCCCGGCGGGGGCGCGGTTGACTCCGCATCGGCACGTTACAGAACCGGCGAAGTGGACATAGCTGGCGCCGGACGCTATGGGGGACGGCCGGGCCATTCGCGAACGAACCGAAGCGAAGCAGATCCATGAATCCGACGGTGGCCGTTTCATCATTTTCTTTGATGCGTGGTGCGCGCGTCCTGGCCGGCACGCTCGCGCTAGCGACTTTGGTCGCAAGCTGCGGCGAAGGTTCGCAGAAGAAGGCCGCCGCGCCGCCGCCGCCGGCGGTCACCGTGGCCAAGCCGGTCAAGCAGACCGTGGTCGATTACGACGAATATGTCGGGCGCTTCGC
This sequence comes from Pseudomonadota bacterium, assembly GCA_021815055.1. Lineage (GTDB taxonomy): Bacteria > Pseudomonadota > Alphaproteobacteria > Rhizobiales > Xanthobacteraceae > Pseudolabrys. Next base: position 1,458 of record JAKAHJ010000105.1, read on the forward strand.
CGCCGTCGACAGGGTGGAGGTGCGCGCCCGCGTCTCCGGTTACCTCGACGGCGTGCATTTCAAGGACGGCCAGAAGGTGAAGCAGGGCGATCTCCTGTTCACCATCGACAAACGGCCGTTCCAGAATACGCTCGACCAGTCGCGCGCCAACCTGACGCTGGCGAATTCCAATCTTTCCTATACTAAGGCCGACTACGAACGCGGCCAGCAATTGGCCAAGGACAAGACCATTACCGAGCAGGTTTACCAGCAGCGCGCACAGGCGTTTCGCAATGCCGAGGCCGCGGTGGCGGCCGCCCAGGCGGCGGTACGCCAGGCGGAGCTCGATCTTCGATTCACCGAGCTGCGCGCGCGGATCGACGGCCGCATCGGCGACCGGCGCGTGTCGCCCGGCAACCTGGTGACCGGCGGCAGCGGCGGCAACACGACATTGCTCGCCACCATCGTGTCGACCGATCCGATCTATTTCGAATTCACCTATGACGAGGCCTCGTTCCTGCGCTATCGGCGCATGGCGACGCAAGGCCACGACATCGCGAGCCGCGAGGGCGGCGTTCCGGTCTCGCTCAAGCTCATCGACGACACCGGTTTCGTGCACAAGGGCCGCATGGACTTCGTCGACAACGCGATCGATACCCAGACCGGCACCATTCGCGCCCGCGCCGTGTTCGCCAATCCCGAGGATCTGTTCACGCCGGGCATGTTCGCGCGCGTGCGCGTCGCGGCGTCGCCGCCGCACGAGGCCCTGCTCGTTCCCGACGTCGCGATCGGCAGCGAGCAGACGCGCAAGTTCGTCTATGTCGTCGACGGCAGCGGAACCGCGCGCCCGAAATACGTCACGCTCGGCCAACTTTCCGGCAGTCTGCGCGTCATCAAGGAGGGGCTCGGCCCCGACGATGCCGTGATCGTGAACGGCATGGCGCGCGTGCGGCCGGGGCTGAAAGTGAAGCCGCAGGATGAAAAAGCGCCGGCCGCCGGCGCTGGCGTCAAGACCGGGGTTTCGCCGCCGCCGAAGACAAACTGAGCGGGCGACATGCGCATTTCGCATTTCTTCATCGATCGTCCGATCTTCGCGTCGGTCGTCTCGATCGTCTTCATCATCCTCGGTGGGGTGGCGTTCGTCAGCCTGCCGGTCGCGCAATATCCCGAAATCGCGCCGCCGATCATCAACGTCACCGGGCAATATTCCGGCGCCAGCTCGGAAACGGTGGCCGAGACCGTGGTCGCCCCGATCGAGCAGCAGGTGAACGGCGTCGAGCACATGCTCTACGTCTCGTCGAACTCGACCGCCGACGGCAAGTTCACCATCTCGGTGACCTTCGATGTCGGCACCAATCTCGATATCGCGCAAGTGCAGGTGCAGAACCGCGTCTCCGCGGTGCTCCCGCGCCTGCCGCAGGCCGTGCAGCAGGTCGGCGTCACGGTGGCGAAGAGCTCGCCCGACATCCTGATGGTCGTGAACCTGTTCTCGCCGAACAATTCGCGCGATACGCTGTTCCTGTCGAACTATGCGAGCCTGCAGATCACCGATCGGCTCGCCCGCGTCGACGGCGTCGGCTCGCTGGTCATCTTCGGCGCGCGCGACTACGCCATGCAGGTCTGGCTCGACCCAGATCGCCTGCAATCGCTGAACCTGACCGCCGCCGACGTGGTGGCCGCCTTGCGCGGGCAGAACGTGCAGGTCGCCTCCGGCGTGCTCGACCAGCCGCCCGTCCCGCATCAGCTTGCATTCGAGGTTGCGGTGCGCACGCTCGGGCGTCTCAGCACGGTGAGCGAATTCGAGAACATCGTCGTCAAGCAGTCGGAGCGGGCCGTGGTCCGGCTCAAGGACGTTGCGCGGGTCGAGCTTGCGGCCCAGAACTATCTCTCGAATTCCTATCTCGACAGCAATCCGGCCGTGGCGATTGCGGTGTTCCAGCGTCCCGGATCCAACGCGTTGTCGACCGGCGATGCCATACGCCGCGCGATGGCGGAGATCGGCAAGAGCTTCCCGCCCGGGGTGCAATACACGATCATCTACGATCCGACCCAGTTCATCCGGCAATCGGTCGAAGCGGTGGTGACAACCATCCTCGAAGCGATGGTGCTGGTCGTGCTGGTGGTGATTCTGTTCCTGCAGACCTGGCGCGCCGCGGTCATCCCGATCGTGGCGATTCCGGTCTCGCTGATCGGTACTTTCTTCGTGATGAGCCTGTTCGGCTTCACGCTGAACAACCTGTCCTTGTTCGGGCTGGTGCTGGCGATCGGCATCGTGGTCGACGACGCGATCGTCGTGGTCGAAAATGTCGAGCGCAACATCGCGAACGGCCTGAAGCCGCGCGAGGCGGCGATCAAGAGCATGGACGAAGTGGGCGCGGCGCTGATCGCGATCGCGCTGGTGCTTACCGCTGTGTTCGTGCCGTCCGTCTTCATCACCGGTATTTCGGGGCAGTTCTACCGCCAGTTTGCGCTGACCATCGCCGGCTCGACCGTCATCTCGCTGATCGTGTCGCTCACTTTGTCGCCGGCCATGTGCGCGCTTCTGCTCAAGCCGCACGACGCGCATAGCCGCCCGCGCTGGTGGGGCTGGCCGGTCCGCGCCATTTTTCGCATGTTCAATATCGGCTTCAATGCCGTGGGACGCGGTTACGGCTGGCTTGCGGAGCGCGTCGTGCGTTTCGCCGCGATCATGCTGGTGCTTTATGCCGGCGTGATCGTGCTCGGCCTCAACGAGTTCCGCAACACGCCGCAAGGCTTCATTCCGCAGCAGGACCGCGGCTTCCTGATCGTGGCGGCGCAGCTTCCGCCGGGATCTTCGCTCGCGCGCACCGACGCGGTGATGAAGCGCGCCTACGACATCGCTAAAAACCAGCCCGGCGTCGCGCACGCCATCCGCATCGTCGGGTTTTCGGGTGCGACCTTCACCAACGCGCCGAACGCCGGCGCCATGTTCCTCGTGCTCGACGATTTCGCCAAGCGGGCACAGGATCCGCGCATGTCGGCGGCCGCGATCCAGGGCGCGCTGTTCGGCAAATTCGCCGCGATCCAGGACGCCTTCATGATCGTGGTGCAGCCGCCTTCGGTGCAGGGCATCGGCAATGCCGCCGGCTTCCGCATGATGGTCGAGGACCGCGGCGGCGCGGGGCCGCAAGCCCTGCAAGGTGCGGTCGCCGCCATGATGGGCCGCGCGGCGCAGACGCCGGGCCTGCAGCAGGTCTTCTCGCTGTTCGAAACCGCGACGCCGCAGCTTTATCTCGACATCGACCGCACCAAGGCGCAGCTCCTGGGCGTGAGCATGCCGGACGTCTTCAATACGCTTCAGGTTTATCTCGGCTCGATCTATGTCAACGACTTCAACCTGTTCGGCCGCACCTTCCGGGTGCAGGCGCAGGCCGACGCGCCGTTCCGGCTGGAGCCGAAGGATGTCTTGAGCCTGCGTGTGCGTAATTCCACCGGCCAAACCGTGCCGCTCGGGGCGTTCACAACGGTCGACAATATCTCGGGGCCTTATCGCCTTCCGCGTTACAATCTCTATACGGCGGCCGAGCTCGACGGCGCACCGGCGCCCGGCTACAGCCAGGGGCAGGCGATCGACATCATGCAGAAACTCGCGGCGGAGACGCTGCCGCCGGGTTTCGCCTACGAATGGACCACGCTCGCGTTCCAGCAGTTGCGCGCCGGCAATACGTCGATCTTCGCCTTCGGGCTCGGCGTTCTGTTCGTGTTCCTGGTGCTGGCGGCGCAGTTCGAAAGCCTGACGCTGCCGCTCGCGGTGATCCTGATCGTGCCGATGTGCCTGGTGGCATCGATCGTGGGCGTCGTGCTGCGCGGGCAGGACAACAACATCCTCACGCAGGTCGGTTTCATCGTGTTGATCGGTTTGGCGGCGAAGAACGCCATTCTCATCGTCGAATTCGCCAAGCAACTCGAGGACCGCGGCAACGACTCGCGGCAGGCGGCGCGGCAGGCGGCGCGGCTGCGCTTCCGTCCGATTCTGATGACGTCGCTCTCGTTCGTCCTGGGCGTCTCGCCATTGGTCTGGGCGGTCGGCGCCGGCGCCGAGCTGCGGCAGGTGCTCGGCACGACGGTGTTCTCGGGTATGATCGGCGTTACCATCTTCGGCTTGATCTTCACGCCGGTCTTCTATGTGGTGGCGCGCTGGCTCGCGACCAGAACCGCGCGCCGGCGTCGCGGTACCCAAGCTGAACCTGGACACACGCATCACGGTTGAGAGGTCGCCATGACATCGATGAAGTTCGGATTCGGTCAGCCGCTCACCCGCAAGGAAGACGATGCGCTGGTGCGCGGGGCCGGGCGCTATATCGCCGATGTCGCGCCTGAGGCGACGCTGCATGCCGTAGTGGTGCGCTCGCCGCATGCGCATGCGCGATTTGCGATCCAGGATCTTACCCGCGTGCGCAAAATGCCGGGTGTGCGGCTGGTACTGACCGCCGACGACATCGAGGAGCTCGGACCTTTGCCGACGCCGGGCGTGATTCCCGGGCCGCACATCGATGTGCCGTTTTATCCGATCCTGGCGCGCGACGTGGTGCGGCACGCCGGCGACGCGGTCGCCTTCGTGGTCGCCGACACGCTCGACGGCGCGAAGGACGCGGCCGAGGCCATCGCGATCGATTGGCAGCCGCTGCCGCATGTGATCGGCGCGATGGCGGCGCTCGAACAAAGCGCGCCGCAAGTGTGGCCGGACCGGCCCAATCTTGCCTTCGAGACGGACATGGGGAACGCGGCGGCGACCCGCAAGGCTTTCGCGGAGGCCGCGCGCATCGTGACGACGACCATCGTCAACCAGCGCCTCGTCACCAATTACATGGACACCCGCGGCGTCGTCGCCGAATACGACGGCGAACGCTATACGCTCACGCTCGGCAGCCAGGGCAGCCATATCATCCGCGACATCATCGGCGGCGCGGTGATGAAGCTGCCGCCGGGCAAAATGCGCGTGATCACGCCCGACGTGGGCGGCGGCTTCGGCACCAAGCTGTTTCCCTATCGCGAATATGCGCTGGCCGCAGTCGCGGCCGAGCGCACGCGCAAGCCGGTGAAATGGGTGAGCGAGCGCTCAGAGCATTTCCTCGGCGACAGCCACGGCCGCGACAATATTTCCACGGCGAAGTTGGCGCTCGACGACAAGGGGCGCTTTCTCGCGCTTGAGCTCGACATCGTCGCAGACATGGGCGCGTATCTTTCCTGCTATGCGCCTTACATTCCGTGGCTCGGCATGGGCATGGCGACCGGCGCCTACGACATTCCGGCGGCCTATGTGCGGCTGCGCGCGGTCTATACCAACACGGTGCCGGTCGACGCCTATCGCGGGGCCGGACGCCCCGAGGCTTCCTATCTGATCGAACGGGCGGTCGATAACACCGCGCGCGAGATCGGGATGGCGCCCGACGCGCTGCGCCGCAAGAACCTGATCAAGCCGAAGGCGCTGCCTTACACGACGCCGACCGGCAAGGTCTACGACTCCGGCGATTTCGCCGGCACGCTGGCCCGTGCGCAGGAGCTTGTGGATTGGAAGGGATTTGCGCGACGCGCGGCGCAGTCCAAGCGCGCCGGCAGACTGCGCGGCATTGGCATCGCCACCTATGTCGAAGCCTGCGGCAATAACGGGCCGGAGACCGCGAATATCCAGCTCGACCGCGACGGCGGCGTCACCCTGCTGATCGGCTCGCAATCGACGGGCCAAGGCCATGCCACCTCCTACGCGCAGCTCGTGGCCGACCGGCTCGATTTGCCGCCGGAGCGCGTGCGGGTGGTGCAGGGCGACACCGACCGGATCGCCGGCGGCGCCGGGACCGGCGGCTCGAGCTCCATTCCGATCGGCGGCGTGGCGGTCGACCGCGCCTCGAAGACGCTTGCCGAGCAGATCAAGGAGATCGCCGCCGACGCGCTGGAGGCCGCGGCCGGCGACATGGAGATTGCCAACGGCGCGGTGCGGGTTGCCGGCACCGATCGTGCGATTTCGTTCGCCGATCTTGCGGCGCATCCGAAAGCCACGCCGGAGAAGCTCAAGGCGGCGAACGAATTCGGCAACGAGCCGCCGACCTATCCGAACGGCACGCATATCGCGGAGGTCGAGGTCGACCCCGACACCGGAGCCACCCGTATCGTGGGCTACGTCATCGTCGACGACTTCGGCGCCACGCTCAACCCCCTGCTGCTCGCGGGGCAGGTCCACGGCGGTACCGTGCAGGGCATCGGCCAGGCGCTGATGGAGGACACGGTCTACGATCCGGTCTCCGGGCAACTGCTCAGTGCCTCGCTGATGGACTACGCGTTGCCGCACGCGATCGATGCGCCCGATTTCGTGTTCGAGACCCGCAACACCCCATGCCGGACCAATCCGCTCGGCGTCAAAGGCGCGGGCGAGGCCGGCGCCATCGGCTCGTGCCCGGCCATCGTCAATGCCGTGATCGACGCGCTCGACCGTGGCTATGGCATCCGCGCCATCGACATGCCGGCGACGCCGCGGAAGGTGTGGCAGGCCATCGCCGCCGCCAAATCGCGATGACGCGAAAGGACGGGAGAGCGGTTCACATATATGTGAAAGCCCGCGGCAATACGCCCCCGCGCCCGGAATAAGTCAAAACCCGATGGTGTTTGCCTGTGACCGGACGTGCGTCCGGTAACTCGAATCGAAATCGTATTGGAAATAGACCCAAACGGGGGACCGATGAAAAACTTGCAATTGTTTGCTGCCGCGGCCGTTGCCGCGCTTGCGTTCGGCGTGACGGCGGTGGTCGCGCAGCAGGATCCGATCAAGGAACGCATGGCTTTGATGAAGGGAAACAACGATAACGCCAAGATCGTCGTCGCCATGATGCGCGGGCAGGCGCCGTTCGACGCGGCCAAGGTCGATGCCGCCTTTGCGCAATGGGCGGAAACCGCGCAGAAGCTGCCCTCCTTGTTCCCGGACAACTCCAAGACCGGCGAGAAGACCCGGGCCGCCCCCAAGATCTGGGAGACGAAGGCCGACTTCGACGCCAAGGCGGCGGCTTTCGGCAAGGCGGTGGCCGAGAATCGCGACAAGGCCAAGGCCTCGCTCGACGGCCTCAAGGCCGCGATGGCGCCGGTCGGCAAAGCCTGCACCAATTGCCATGAGGACTACCGCCTGTCGGAGCGGTAGAGCGCCGCTCGAGATCGTCCAACATACGTCATGGCCGGGCATAGCCCGTCGAAGACGGGCGTGAACGCCCTTAGGTCCCGGCCATCGACGTCTTGTATCCCCTCTTGTCTGCAAGAAAGGGATGCTCGACGCAGGGCGGGGCATGATGCAGGGTCATTTGCCGCAGCGGCCACCGGGATCAGGGCGCTTGTTTCGCAGGATTGCCATAGCCGCCGCAGCCGCGGGCATGCTCGCGCTCGCCGTCATCTGGGGCCTCACGATACCCGCGACCGTTCCGGCGAGCGCGCTGCCGCCCCACGTCCCCGACCTCGCCAACGGCCGCACCATGTTCCTCGCGGGCGGCTGCGCCTCCTGCCATGCGGTGCCCAAGCAGCCGGATCGCACAAGGCTCGGTGGCGGCCTCGCGCTCCATTCGGCGTTCGGCACCTTCTTCGTTCCCAACATCTCGCCCGATCCGAAAGACGGCATCGGCGCCTGGAGCGAGGCGCAGTTCGTCACCGCGATGCTGAAGGGCACGTCGCCCGCGGGCGAGCATCTCTATCCGGCGTTTCCTTATACGTCGTACCAGCACATGCGCATCGACGACGTGCGCGACCTGTTCGCCTATTTGAAAACGCTGCCGCCGGTGGCGGGCAAGGTGCGCGGTCACGACTTGCCGTTTCCGTTCGCCATAAGACGCGCGGTCGGGCTCTGGAAACTCCTGTATCTCGACGGCAAGCCCTTTGCGCCCGACCCGGCGCAATCGCCGCAATGGAATCGCGGCGCCTATCTGGTTAACGGTCCCGGTCATTGCGCCGAATGCCACAGCCCGCGCAATGCGCTCGGTGCGATCATTGCGGACAAGCGCTTCACCGGCGGTCGGAACCCGACCGGGCAGGGCGGCGTGCCCGACATCACGCAGAAGAAGCTTGCCGACTGGTCGGTCTCCGACATTGCCGAGACGCTGGCTACCGGGATGACGCCCGACGCCGACACCGTCGGTGGTGCGATGGTGGATGTGGTGCGCAACACCTCGCAATTGAGCGCGGCCGACCGCGAGGCGATGGCGGTGTACGTCAAATCGCTGCGTCCGCGGCAATAGGACCCGTTACCGCCCCATGCGCGCTGCGGATGGGCAGGGGTGAGCCGCCTGACGGCGCGGCGTCAGCCCGTGAACGCCTTGAAGGTGATGATGGTGTGCGTGTCCTTGATGCCGGGGATGCGCTGCACCTTCTCGTTCACGAAGTGCCCGATGTCGGTGTTGGCGTCGACATAGAACTTCACCAAGAGGTCGTAGTCGCCGGCGGTGGAGTAGATCTCGGACGCGATCTCGGCTTCGGCCAGCGCGTTGGCCACCGTGTAGGACTGGCCGAGCTTGCATTTGATCTGGACGAAAAAGGGCACCATCGCCGAG
>JAKAHJ010000106.1 GCA_021815055.1 Pseudomonadota bacterium
GGAAGCCAAGAGCGATCCCGCCTTCCCCTATTACAGCTCGGAAATCCAGAACCAGGCCCGCTACGTGCTGGGCAATCTGCGCAAGACCTTTCAAGCGGCCGGCGCCGACCTCAAGGACGTGGTGAAAGCGCAGGTGTTCCTGACCGACCTGAACGACTTCTATTATTTCGATCAGGTCTGGAAAGAATTTTTCCCTTCGCCGCCCCCGCGCACAACCGTGCAGGTCGCTGCGCTGTTGGTGCCCGGCTGCCGGGTCGAGATCGACCTCGTCGCGGTGAGGCCGGGCCTGCCGCGGCAGATCGTCACCGACAGCGGCGCGCCGACACCGATGGCGCATTATTGCCAGGGCGTGGTCGTCGGCGGCCACATTTATGCAGCCGGCCAGATCGCCTCCGACTACCGCACCGGCGTGCCGCCGGAAGCCAAGAGCGATCCCGCCTTCCCCTATTACAGCTCGGAAATCCAGAACCAGGCCCGCTACGTGCTGGGCAATCTGCGCAAGACCTTTCAAGCGGCCGGCGCCGACCTCAAGGACGTGGTGAAGGCGCAGGTGTTCCTGACCGACCTGAACGACTTCTATTATTTCGATCAGGTCTGGAAAGAATTTTTCCCTTCGCCGCCCCCGCGCACAACCGTGCAGGTCGCTGCGCTGTTGGTGCCCGGCTGCCGGGTCGAGATCGACCTCGTCGCTGTCCGGTGACCTCTTACGCCTACCGGATGTCCGCCTTGAAGATTTGGACGCACTTAAACGAGAGCGCCCGGTGCTGATGAGCCCTTAAAGCTCATCCGATGGGCAGGAAAAACAGCAATCGGCGTCCTTCCGCCGGCAGCACTATTTGGCCTCACATCGGTCGGTGAGCAGGCCACGGGCCGGCGACAGCTTGGGCGCCACACTCCCTGGAAATATTAGTTCAGTCGGCACTGACCTGAAGTTGCCCTCCATCGATCTTGCGTCGGTCACACAAACATTGCTGGTAGCGGAGCATCTCAGCTTCCGGCGTGCCGCAAATGCCCTTGGCGTTCGTCAATCAGCCGTGAGTCGCCGCGTTCGCGCGCTCGAAGATTCGTTGGGCGTGTCGCTGTTTGAGAGACACCATGCGGGAGTTCAGCCTACCCCTGCGAGTGCGCGGTTTGTGGAGCAGGTGTAACCCTCCGCCACCATCCCGTCCTAATTTCCGGCGAACCGCAGCATGTCTTTCCAGGCGATCCATTCGGGCGCACGAACCGCGTGAGCCGGGTCGAGTTAGGCGCGTCGCGCGTTTAAATCCCGAATCTGTTGTATGGCAGCCGATCATGCGATCGGCGGAAGGGGTCGGGATGACCGGGTCCGGCACAGGTATTGTGTTTCTATAAATAGTACCATATGGTCCCGGTCCTACCTCGCTCTATCGGTTCCTCCATGCAAAGCGGAACGACCATCGGCATTCTTGGCGGTACGGGCGACCTGGGCTCCGGCTTGGCGCGCTTGTTGGCAGCGGCCGGTTATTCCGTCGTGATCGGCTCGCGCAACAAAGGCAAGGCGGAGCAGGCCGCGCAGGCGCTGGCATCGCAGCTCGAATGCGCGGTGCGCGGCGACGACAATCGCGGCGCGGCGCAGGCGGCCGACATCGTCCTCCTGTGCGTTCCTTATTCCAATCACGACGCCATGCTGGAAGAGATCAAGCCGACCATGAATGGCAAGATTCTCGTGGACGCCGTGGTGCCGCTGGTGCCGCCCAAGGTTTCGGTGGTGCAGCTTCCCGCCGCGGGCTCGCCCGCGGTCGTGGCGCAGCGCATGCTGGGCGAAGGCGTGCGTGTGGCGGCGGCGTTCCACAATGTCGGCGCCAAGAAGCTGCATGGCGGCGAAAAGGCCGATTGCGATGTGCTCGTTTTCGCGGATGACGCGGCGGTGCGCCAGCAGGTTATCGCGCTCGCCGACGTGGTGGCGACGCGCGGTGTCGATGGCGGCGTGCTCGCCAATTGTGTCGCCGCCGAAGCGCTCACGTCGGTCTTGATTGCAATCAACCGGCGTTACAAGGTTCCGGGAGCCGGAATTCGCATCACTGGTTTGCCGGCGCCCGAAGCGCGGTAATCGTCGATGACCCCGAGAAGTCTCACGCTGAGCGCCTTGGCGGAACTTCCGCTCGTTGCGCCCGGCGACGATCTCGGCGCCCTGCTGATCGTAGCGTTGCGGCGCGCGCAGATTTCGCCAAGGGACAAGGATGTCCTGATCGTCGCGCAAAAGATCGTGTCGAAGGCGGAAGGACGCTTCGTCGATCTCAAGACGGTGGTGCCGTCGGCGCGCGCCCGCGCGCTCGCCGACGAGGTCGATAAGGACCCGCGGCTCGTCGAAATCATCCTTTCCGAATCGACCGAAGTCATTCGAAAACGGCGCGACGTGCTGATCGTCGCGCATCGTCTCGGGTTCATCATGGCGAATGCCGGGGTCGACCAGTCCAACGTCGATGCCGAGGAAAGCGAGCGGGTGCTGCTGTTGCCGCGCGATCCGGACGGCTCGGCGGCGGCCTTGAAGGCGCGGCTCGACGGCGAATTCGGCGCCGATCTTGCCGTCGTCATCAACGACAGCTTCGGCCGTCCCTGGCGCATGGGCGTGACCGGCGTCGCGCTCGGCGCGGCCGGGCTGCCGGCGCTGCGCAACATGGTCGGCGCGCCGGACCTGTTCGGCCGCAAGCTGCGCGTAACCGAGATCGCGATCGCCGACGAGATTGCGGCGGCGGCCTCGCTGCTGATGGGGCAGGGCGCGGAAGGACAGCCGGCCGTGCATATGCGCGGCCTCGACTGGAACGGCCCGGCGACGCCGGCCTCCGCGCTGCTGCGCCCGAAGGAACTGGACCTGTTCCGATGAGCGCGCACACGTCCGCCGATCAGGTGCTTGCACTGTGCGGCGGTATCGGCGGCGCCAAGCTCGCGCTCGGCCTTTATCGCGTGCTCGGCCCCGGCCGGCTGACCGTGCTCGTCAATACCGGCGACGACTTCGAGCATCTCGGGCTCGCCATTTCTCCCGATCTCGACACGGTGCTGTATACGCTCGGTGGCTTGGCCGATCCCGAGCGCGGCTGGGGGCGCGCGCAGGAAACCTGGCAGTGCATGGAAGCCCTGCGCCAACTCGGCGGCGAGACCTGGTTCCAGCTCGGCGACCGTGACCTGGCGATGCATGTCGAGCGCAGCGGCTGGCTGCGCCGCGGCCAGACCCTGTCAGCCTTCGCCGCGCGTGCCGCGCGACAGTTCGGCATCGACGCGCACATCCTGCCGATGACGGATGCGCCCGTGCGCACGATCGTCGAAACCGACGAGGGCGCGCTGCCGTTCCAGCATTATTTCGTGCGGCGGCGTTGCGAGCCGGTGGTGCGAGCCATCCGTTTCGCCCGCGCGGCCGAAGCGGCGGCGCCGCAAAGCTTCATCGACCTTGTCGCGGGGGATTCGTTGCGGGCGATCGTGATTTGTCCGTCGAACCCTTATCTCAGTGTGGATCCGATTCTGGCGGTCCCTGGAATCGCCGCGGCGCTCGCCACAGCGCGGGCTCCGGTCGTCGCCGTCTCGCCGATCATCGGCGGTCAGGCTGTGAAAGGCCCGACCGCGAAAATCATGGTGGAACTGGGCCTCGCGGTCACGAATGAATCGATTGCCGGCCATTACCGCAGCCTGATCGATGGACTGGTCGTGGACGAAGCCGATGGTGCCGATGCCGCGCGTCTCGACGTCCCCACGCTGGCGGTGCCCACATTGATGCGCGACCTCGCCGATCGCGAACGGCTCGCCGGCGACATTCTTGCTTTTGCCGCGACGCTGGTGCAATCGTCGGCGCCGATGCGAGCCGGGGGGCGCCGCCGATGAGCGCAGGCAAGCCGCTATGGGCGGTCGTTCCGGTCAAGCAATTCGCCGCGGCGAAGAGCCGGCTCGCGCCCGTGCTCGAGACGAGCGAGCGCGCCGAACTGGCGCGTTTGATGTTCGAGGACGTGCTCGACGCGCTGATGGCGTGCCCGGACATTCTTGCGGGCGTAGCGGTCGTGACCGCCGACCGCGCGGCTGCCGAAGCGGCGCGTCGGCATGGCGCGCGGGTTGTGTTGGCTGTCGCCGATCATGGCATCAATGCTGCGATTGTCGGCGCGGTGGAAGCCATCGATCCCGGCGCGGAGGATGGTCTGATGGTCGTGCCGTCCGATATCCCGCAGGTCACGCGCAACGCCTTCGCGCAGGCCGCCGCCGCGATTTCGGCGCCGCGCAGCGTGGCGATCGCCGCCGCGGCCGAAGACGGCGGTACCAACCTCTATGCCTGCCGGCCGGCGCGAGTCTTGCCGCCGCGCTTCGGACCGCGCAGCTTCGAGCAGCATTGCCGCGCGGCAATGGCGGCCGGCATCGGTGCGCAGGTGTTGCATGTGCCCGAGCTTGCGCTCGATATCGACCGGCCGGGCGATCTGCGGACATTCCAGGCGCTACGATCCAGCACGCGGACGCAGGCGTTCCTGTCGCGCCTGCGCATCGCCGACCGGCTGGACAACGATCGCCACGCCATGCGGCAGCCGAACGGCCGCGCCGTTGCAGAGGTAACCTCATGAGTGAGCTGGACGGGTTGCTGGCCGATGTGTCTGCCGGGCGCACGCCCGCACCCGAAGAAGCGCTGAGGCTCGCCGATACGGCCGATCTTGCATCGCTGATGCGCGCAGCGGCACAGCGGCGCGACAGCGCGCATGGCGAAGCGGTGTCCTATTCGCGCAAGGTCTTCATCCCGCTCACCCAGCTCTGCCGCGACGTCTGTCACTATTGCACCTTCGCGCAGGCGCCGCGTGAGGATGCGCCGGCCTATTTGTCGCGCGCGGCAGTGCTTAAGATCGCGCGCGCCGGGCGCGCGGCCGGCTGCAAAGAAGCCTTGTTCACGCTCGGCGACAAGCCCGAGCTGCGTTATCGCGCCGCGCGCGAGGCGCTCGACCGCCTCGGGCACGCTACCACTTTGTCCTATCTCGCCGAGGTGGCGCGTCTCGTGTTCGAGGAGACCGGTCTCTTGCCGCACGTCAATCCGGGCGTGCTCGATGCCGCCGATCTGGCGGCGCTGCGCAAGGTGTCGATTTCGCAAGGCGCGATGCTGGAAAGCGCTTCACCGCGCCTTTGCGAGCGCGGCGGGCCGCATTTCGGCTCGCCCGACAAGGATCCGGCGGTGCGGCTCGCCACCATCCGGATGGCGGGCGAGCAGCGCGTGCCGTTCACCACCGGCATCCTGATCGGCATCGGCGAAACGCGGCGCGAGCGCATCGAGGCGCTGCTGGCCTTGCGCGACCTGCACGAGACCCACGGGCATATCCAAGAGATCATCGTGCAGAATTTCCGCCCCAAGCCGGGAACGCGGATGGCGGAGGTTGCGCCGCCATCAATCGAGGAGCACCTGTGGACCATCGCGGTGGCGCGGCTGATCTTTCCGGCCGTTATGAATATCCAGGCGCCGCCCAATTTGAATCCGGGCGCGCTCAACAAGCTGGTGGAAGCCGGCATCAACGATTGGGGCGGCGTGTCGCCGGTGACGCCCGATCACGTCAATCCGGAGGCGCCCTGGCCGCATCTGCGCGTGCTGGAGCGCGCGACACGCGCCGCCGGCAAGCAGTTGGTCGACCGGCTGGCGATCTATCCGAGCTATGCGCGCGCGAGCCGTGACTGGGTCGATCCGGCCTTGCGCACCGCGCTGCTGCAGCGGATCGATGCCGACGGCTGGCCGCGCACCGACGACTGGTCGCCGGGCACCAATGGCGCGTTGCCGCCCGATGCGCAGCACCTCGCCCGTCCCGCCGTCGCGAGCGGCAGCATCGCGCCGATCGTCGAACGCGCGGCGGCGGGCCGTACGCTGGCGGAGGGCGACATCGTGCACCTGTTCCAGGCGCGGCGCGACGAATTCGCCGCGGTCTGCACGGCGGCCGATGCTTTGCGGCGCGAGACCTGCGGCGAGGTCGTTTCTTACGTGGTCACCCGCAACATCAACTACACGAATATCTGTTCGTTCAAATGCCAGTTCTGCGCCTTTTCGAAAGGCAAGATGAGCGAGAACCTGCGCGGCCGGCCTTACAATCTCTCGCTCGACGAGGTTGCGGCGCGCGCGCAAGAAGCCTGGGAGCGCGGCGCCACCGAAGTCTGCATGCAGGGCGGCATCCATCCCGACTTCAGCGGGAAGACCTATCTCGACATCTGTCGCGCGGTGCGCGCGGCGGTGCCGGGCATGCATGTTCACGCCTTTTCGCCGCTCGAAGTGCACCATGGCGCGGCGACGCTCGGCCTGCCGGTCGGCGAATTCCTCGTGCGGCTGAAAGAGGCCGGGCTCGGCACTCTGCCGGGGACGGCCGCCGAAGTGCTCGACGACGAGGTGCGGGCCGTGCTGTGCCCCGACAAGATAAATACAGCGCGCTGGCTCGACGTGATGCGCGCGGCGCACACGGCCGGCTTTAAGACGACGGCCACCATCATGTACGGACATGTCGACGGCTATGTGCATTGGGCGCGGCATCTTTTGCGACTGCGCAATTTGCAGGCCGAGACCGGCGGCTTCACCGAATTCGTGCCGCTGCCCTTCGTGCACATGGAGGCGCCGATCTATCTGAAGGGGCGGGCGCGGCGCGGCCCGACCTTCCGCGAAGCGGTGCTGATGCATGCGGTGGCGCGGCTCGCGCTCAACCCGCTCATCCCCAATGTACAGACCTCCTGGGTGAAGATGGGGCCGGAGGGCGTGAAGGTGTGTTTGCGCGCGGGCGCCAACGATCTCGGCGGCACGTTGATGGAGGAGACGATCACCCGCGCGGCGGGGGCGGTGCATGGGCAGGAGATGATGCCGATGATGATGGAAGACATCATTCGCGCGATCGGGCGGGTTCCGCGGCAGCGCAATACGCTCTATCGCGACGTGACCGCGGAGCGCTATCGAACCTCGTTCATGCCGGCGGCGGGCGAACGCCGGGCGTAAAAAATACTATTGTTCTAATCATGGTATGACATTACGATCCGATCGCTATGCCGCCCCCGGTAACAGCGCGTCGGGCGGACGAAGTCGGGGCCCTCGCGCGATGACTCTCTTCATTCAGCCTGAGATCGTGGACCGCACGCGCCGCCGCGCGGCCATCGAACGCCTGCGTCAGGTCGCCGGCCGGTTGCCGACCTGGAGCGAACTCGCGGATCCGGGCCGGATCGACGCGGGCACACTGGCCGGTCTGTCGCGGATCGATCCCGACGCGCCGGACGCGGCCAACCTCTGGCGCGTCCACTGGTTCAACGGCGCCGACCGCAAATCGCCGACCGACGTGCCGGGCCATCTGGTGTTGCCGCCCGAACTGACCGGCGTGAAAGCGCCGATCGTCGTCCTGCTCGGGCGCCGCTTTCCGATGATCGGCGCGCACAAGGTGCTGGCGGCCTATGCCTGCCTGGTGCCGCGGCTGGTCACCGGCCAATTCGACCCGTCGCACGATCGGGCGATCTGGCCGTCGACCGGCAATTACTGCCGCGGCGGCGTTGCGATCTCGCGCATCCTAGGCTGCCGCGGCGTGGCCGTTCTTCCGGCCGGCATGAGCCGCGAGCGGTTCGACTGGCTGCAGCAGTGGGTCACCGATCAAAGCGACATCGTCCGCACGCCGGGGACCGAAAGCAACGTCAAGGAAATCTACGACAAATGCGCGGAACTCTCGCGCGACAAAGAGAACATCGTCCTCAATCAGTTCTCCGAATTCGCCAATTACCTGATCCACTATCACTGCACCGGATACGCCTTCGACCGCATGTTCGGTCACTTGAAGCGCCAGCGCAAGGATGCGCGTCTTGCCGCCTTCGTCTCGGCGACCGGATCGGCGGGCACGATCGCCGCCGGCGACCGGCTCAAGAAGCTGCACGGCGCCAAGATCGTCGCCGTCGAAGCCGCGGAATGCCCGACCATGCTCTGCAACGGCTATGGCGAGCACAACATCCAGGGCATCGGCGACAAGCACATCCCGCTGATCCACAATGTCATGAACACCGATGTCGTCATCGCGGTGACCGATGCCGCGAGCGATTCCCTCAATTTGCTGTTCCGCAGCGAGGCCGGCCGCCGCTATTTGAGCGGCCGCCGCAGAATCGATCCCGCGCTGGTTCGCGGGTTCGAGGACATCGGGATTTCCGGACTCGCCAATGTGGTCGCCGCCATCAAGCTCGCCAAGCATCTCGATTACGGACCGAACGACATCATCATGACGGTGGCGACCGACAGTGCCGGCATGTACGGCAGCGAAAGCGAAAGCTACGTCGCGCGCCGCTACCCGCAAGGATTCGACGAGGTCGATGCCGGCGAGATTTTCGCCCGGCACCTCGAAGGCGTCGCGGACGACCATGTGCTCGAATTGCGCCACATCGACCGCAATCGCATTTTCAATCTGGGGTACTACACCTGGGTCGAGCAGCAGGGCGTGCCGGTCGAGGATTTCGACCGGCGCCGGAGTCAGGATTTCTGGCAAGGGCTGGTCGACAGCATTCCGGCCTGGGATCGAATGATTCAAGAGTTCAACGCCGAAGTCAGCGGCAGGACCGCAGCATGAGCCTGGTGCAACCCTACAGCAAACTGCGCAAGGACCTGGCGCAGCGCGACCGCAGCCTGCGCGAAAAGGTCGTCTCGCTCGACGAGGCGGTGTCCTTCGTGCGCGACGGGGACTCCGTCGGCATCGGCGGCAGCACCATGTCGCGCACGCCCATGGGCCTGATCTGGGCGCTGATCCGCGCCGGGCGCAAGCAGCTTTCGTGCTCGCGCTGCATCATATCGAGCGACGGCGATCTTCTGTACGGCTCCGGCGCGAGCGAGCACATCGTCACGAGCTGGTTCAGCCAGGGCATCCTGTGGGGCGTCTCCAAGGTGATGCGCCACCACGTCGAGACCGGAAAGGCGCGTTACGAGGAATGGAGCCACCTCGCCATGGGCATGCGCTTTCGCGCCGGCGCCATGGGCGTGCCGTTCATTCCCATCCGTTCGATGCTGGGGTCGGGCGTCGGCGCGCAGCGGCCCGAAGCCAAGGAAATGATTTGCCCGTTCACCAACGAAAAGCTGCTGCTCGTTCCCGCGCTCAATCCGGACGTAGCGCTTATCCACGTGCAGCGCTGCGACGCCTATGGCAATGCGCAGATCGACGGCTTGCAGTTCATGGACATCGATCTGGCGATGGCGGCGAACAGGGTCGTGCTGACCACCGAGCGCATCGTCTCCAACGACCAGATCCGCCGCGCGCCGGACCAGACCAAGATCCCCTTCTTCGCGGTCGACGCGGTGGTCGAGTTGCCGTTCGGCTCGGCGCCGCACGAATGCTACGGCGCCTACGAGCCGATGATGCAACACATGGAGCGCTACGTCGAACTGGTGAACAAGGATCCGGTCGGCGGCATGCGCGACTATCTCGACAAATTTGTCCACGGGCCGAAATCGTGGACCGGCTTCCTCGATCTCATCGGAATGGACGAGGTGCTCAAGGCCGCGCGCGCGGGGCAGACGATCTATGACGCTTAAAGCGAACCATACCGCGGGCGAATTGCTCGCAATTCTGAGCGCCCGCCAGCTCAAGGACGGGCAGGTGGTTTTCGCCGGCGTCGGCATTCCGCTGCTGGCGGCGACGCTGGCCCAGCGCTTGCATTGCCCGGGCCTGACCATCCTGTTCGAGGGCGGCGTGATCGGCGCTTTCATCGAGCCCGGAAAGCTGCCGCCCTCCACCAACGACCAGCGCTGCACCAGCCGCGCCAACATGGTGCTCGGTAGCGCGGAAGTGCTGCTGCTGCTCCAGCGCGGCTATGTCGATGTCGGCTTCATGGGCGGGGCCCAGATCGACCAGTATGGCAACCTCAACAGCTCGTTCATCGGCGATCCGGCGAAGCCCAAGACACGGCTGCCGGGCACTGGCGGCGGCAACGATATTTCCAGCCTCACCAACATGATCGTCGCCATGAAGCACGAGAAGCGGCGCTTCGTGGAGAAAGTGGACTTCATCACCAGC
>JAKAHJ010000107.1 GCA_021815055.1 Pseudomonadota bacterium
GAAATCGAGCGCCTGCAAGCGGAGGTCGCGCGCAAGCTCGGCTACAGACTGATCGACCACCGGCTCGAGCTCTATGCCGTGCCGCTCACCGAAGAAAAAAAGTAAGCGAACCCCATGGCGCAGAAGCTTCGCCACATACTCCGCTCATTCCCGCGAATGCGGGAATCCAGATCGGCGGGTACCGCTCGGAATTGTTTCAGCGCTGGGTCCCCGCTTTCGCGGGGACGACCGGATGGATTTTGATGCTGCGGGCGCTGTTCATCGCGGTGTTCTTCTTCACGATGACGCCGCTGTTGATCTCGATTCAATGGCTGCTCGGCAAGCTCGGCCTGCCCGGCTGGGGCTTCATCTGCTCTAACTATTACCGCGTACTGGCAGCACTGCTGCGCATCCGCGTGCGCATCGTGGGCATGCCCGTGCGCGACCGCGCCGTGCTGTTCGTGTCCAATCACGTGTCGTGGGTCGACATCGTGGCCATCGGCTCGCTCCGGCCGGTCGCCTTCGTCGCCAAGAGCGAGGTGGTCAAATGGCCGCTCGTCGGCATCACCGCCAAGATGCAGCGCACGGTGTTCGTCGACCGCACGCGCCGCCATCAATCGGCCGACGCCGTCGCGCAGATCGCCGACAGGCTCAAGGGCGGAACGCCGGTGGTCTTGTTCGCGGAAGGCACATCGAGCGACGGCAACCGCGTGCTGCCGTTCCGCTCGGCTTTGCTCGGCGCGGTGGAAGCGGCGGCAAAGCATGGTGGCGAAGCCGGCCGCATCCTGATCCAGCCGATGTCGATCTGCTACACGACGCAGCACGGCATCGCCATGAACCGGCAGCAGCGGCCGTTGGTGGCCTGGTATGGCGACCTCGATTTCATGCCGCACATTAAGGCGCTGATTCAGCAAGGGGCGATCGACGCCGTGGTGAGCTATGGCGAGCCGGTTCCCGCCGATCGCAATATCAGCCGCAAGGAACTGACGCGCCGGCTGGAAGCGGAAGTGCGCCGGATGACGGCGAGCGTGCTGCGCGGCAGGCCGGTGCCGCGCGTGCCCGTGCTCAAGGAGCCCGCCAGCGCGGCCGAAGCCGCCCCGGCGCCCTCACCCACCGGATGAACGGCGTTTATTTTTGGGCGAAACCGGTTAAGATAATAAACAAACGCGTCCCTTGGAAAACGTCATGGCCGGGCTCGTCCCGGCCATCCACGTCTATGGAATCGTTGACATTTTAGACGTGGATGCCCGGCACAAGGCCGGGCATGACAAACAGAGTCATGACCCGACACCGCAAAGTCCACGTCAAGAGCTTCGGCTGCCAGATGAACGTCTACGACTCGCATCGTATGGCGGACACGCTGGCCCCCAGCGGCTATGCCGAAACCGCGCGCCCCGAGGATGCCGATCTCGTCATCCTCAACACCTGCCACATCCGCGAGAAGGCGGCCGACAAGGTCTATTCCGAGATCGGGCGCATCCGCGTGATAAAGGAGGAGGCCGCGCGGGCGGGCCGCCGCATGGTGATCGCAGTCGCCGGCTGCGTGGCGCAAGCCGAGGGCGAGGAGATCGTGCGCCGCGCGCAGGCGGTCGATATCGTGGTCGGCTCACAGAATTATTTTCGCCTGCCGGAGATGATCGCGCGCGCCGAGCGCGGCGAGAAGGTGGTCGACACCGATTTCCCGGTGGAGGACAAATTCGACGCGCTCGTGCCGCCGCAACGCGAGACCATTGCGCAACGCGGCATCTCCGCTTTCGTGACGGTACAGGAAGGCTGCGACAAGTTCTGCACCTTCTGCGTAGTGCCCTACACGCGTGGCGCCGAAGTCTCGCGCCCGGTCGCCAAAATCGTTGCCGAAGTCGAGCGGCTGGCGAACGCCGGCGTGCGCGAGGTGACGCTGATCGGGCAGAACGTGAATGCTTATCACGGCCCCGGCGAAGACGGCGAAGCATCGACGCTCGGCAATCTGCTGCGCCGGCTCGCGCGCGTGCCGGGGATTGCGCGGCTGCGTTACACCACCAGCCATCCGAACGACATGGACGAGGATCTGGTCGCCGCGCATGGCGATCTGCCGGCGCTGATGCCTTACGTGCATCTGCCGGTGCAATCCGGATCCGACCGCATGCTCGCCGCGATGAACCGCAAACACACGCGCGGCACCTATCTCGGCGTCATCGCGCGCCTGCGCCAGGCGCGGCCCGACCTCGCCTTCACCTCGGACTTCATCGTCGGCTTCCCCGGCGAGACCGAAGCGGATTTCCGCGACACGCTCGCGCTGGTGGAACAGGTCGGGTTCGCCGGCGCATACACATTCGCCTATTCGCCGCGCCCTGGAACGCCTGCCGCCGAGCTGGACGACCAGGTTCCGCCGGAGGTGAAAACGGAGCGATTGCACCGCTTGCAGGCGCTGATCGCCCGTCAGCAGCGGGATTTCAATGCCGGATTCAAGGGCCGGACGGTCGATCTGCTGCTGGAAAAGCCGGGCCGGCTCCCTGGGCAATTGCTAGGCCGGACCCCATATTTGCAAACGGTGCAGGTGATGGCGCCGCGCTCGCGCATTGGCGAGGTCGTATCCGTCACCGTCACCGGGATCGGCACCAATACGCTGTTTGGCGCCATCGACGAAAATGCCGGCGCAGCCGCGCTGGCGGCAGCAGGAGCCTAGACACAAATTTGCGCACCCCGGATCCCGCGATCCCATCCGCCGCCGCTTCGGAAGAAACGGCGACCACGCAGACCGTGCTTGCCTTCGACGACAATCGGCTCGCCTCCGTCCTGTTCGGCCAATACGGTCAGAACCTCGCTCTGATCGAGCGGCGGCTTGGCGTGGTGGCCGATTCGCGCGGCAATCACGTCACCCTCGAGGGCTCGCGCGGCGCCTGCGAGCAGGCCCGCCACGTGCTCGAAGGGCTCTACGAACAGATCAAGCGCGGGCACGATCTTTCCCAGGGCGATGTCGAGGGCGCGATTCGCCAGGCGATCGCGCAAGGCTCGCTGTTCGACTACGAGCCGGGCAGCACGCGCGCCGCGTTCGAGGAAATCAATTTGCGCAAGCGCCCGGTGCGGGCCCGCACCGCCGCACAGGATGCCTATATCCGCGCGCTCAAGCGCCATTCGCTGGTGTTCGGCACCGGCCCGGCCGGCACCGGCAAGACCTGGCTCGCGGTCGCGCAGGCCGTGCAGATGTTCGAGCGCAAGGAGGTCGACCGCATCGTCCTGTCGCGCCCGGCGGTGGAGGCCGGCGAACGCCTCGGCTTTCTGCCCGGCGACATGCGCGAGAAAGTCGATCCCTATCTGCGGCCGATCTACGATGCGCTTTACGATTTGATGGACGCGCGCATCGTCGAACGCGCACTGCAATCGGGCGAGATCGAAATCGCGCCGCTCGCCTTCATGCGCGGACGCACGCTGTCGAACGCCTGCGTGATCCTCGACGAGGCGCAGAATACGTCTTCCATGCAGATGAAGATGTTCCTGACCCGCCTGGGCGAGAATAGCCGCATGATCGTCACCGGCGATCCGAGCCAGGTCGACCTGCCGCACGGCCAGACGTCCGGACTGGCGGAAGCGGTGCGCCTGCTGTCGGGCATCGAGGGCGTCGGCCATGTCGCCTTCAGCCATGAAGACGTGATCCGCCACGAATTGGTGGCGCGCATCGTGGCCGCCTATGACCGCGTCGCGCCCCCGCGCGAGAGCAAAGAATGAGCACGGCGCCCGACATCGATATCCAGGTGCAATCGCCGCTGTGGAACGCCGAGCCGGGGGCGGACGAGACCGTGCGCGCGGCCATTACCGCCGCCGCCGAGGCGGTGCCGGCCGCCGGCGAGATGAGCGTGGCGCTCACCGACGACGACGCGGTGCGCGCGTTGAACCGCGACTGGCGCGGCATCGACAAACCCACCAATGTGCTGTCGTTTCCGGCTTCCACGTCGAAGGCGAAGGGGATTCCGGCATTGCTCGGCGACGTGATCGTGGCCTACGAAACCCTCGCACGCGAGGCCGCCGAGGAGAAGAAGCCGATCCTTCATCATCTCGCCCATCTCGTGGTGCATGGCTATCTCCACCTCTTGGGCTACGATCACCAGACTGATTCTGAAGCCGAGGCGATGGAAACGCTCGAGCGGAACATCCTCGCGCGCCTGAACATCGCCGACCCCTATCGTGACTACGCGCCGGGCGAAATCTGACCGTCATGCCTGACAGCGACCCAGGTTCCAGTTCCGCCGGCACGTCCTACGAGCCGCGCCATCTGCCGGTCCCCGTGATCCCGCCGCGCGAAAACGGCGAAGGCTGGCTCGCGCGCACGATCAGAGCTTTGTTCGGCTGGAAGCCGACCACGATCCGCGCCGATCTCAAGGACGTGCTCGACGTCATGACGCCGAGCGAATCCGGCTTCTCCCCGGAAGAAAGCCGGATGCTCAAGAACATCCTCGCTTTGCACGAGCGGCGGGTCGGAGATGTGATGGTGCCCCGCGCGGACATCATCGCCGTGCAACAGGATATTTCGCTCGGCG
Source organism: Pseudomonadota bacterium (assembly GCA_021815055.1). GTDB lineage: Bacteria > Pseudomonadota > Alphaproteobacteria > Rhizobiales > Xanthobacteraceae > Pseudolabrys. The sequence goes on from JAKAHJ010000107.1 coordinate 4,494, forward strand.
AACTGGTGCGCGTGTTCGAGGGCGCCGGTCATTCGCGTCTCGTCGTCTACAACGACACGCTCGACGATCCCGTAGGCATGGTGCACATCCGCGACCTGATCGCCTTCGTGACCGCGCGCGCCGCGGTCGATCCGGAAAAGAACGCCAGGCGCAAGAAGCCGCTGCCGGCCGGGCTCGATTTTAAGGCCATCAATCTCGCGACGCCGCTGTCGTCGACCAGGATCGTGCGCGAGATCCTGTTCGTGCCGCCCTCGATGCGTGCCATCGACCTGCTCGCGCGCATGCAGGCGACGCGCATCCATTTGGCGCTGGTGGTCGACGAATATGGCGGCAGCGACGGCCTGATCTCAATCGAGGACGTCGTCGAGCAGATCGTAGGCGAAATCGCCGACGAACACGACGAAGAGACCGCCGACGTGGTGCGGCAGGCAGACGGTTCCTTCATCGCGGACGCCCGCGCCAAGCTCGAGCACGTCGTGGCGATCGTCGGCCACGATTTCGAGATCGGCGAGGCGGCCGACGAGGTGGATACGCTGGGCGGCTATCTGGTGACTCGCGTGGGCCGGCTGCCGCTGCGCGGCGAATTGATCCCCGGGCCCGGCCTTTTCGAATTCGAAGTGCTGGACGCCGACCCGCGCCGCATCAAGCGCGTACGTATCGTCAAATTGAAAGAGCGCCGCGACAAGCCGCGCGAGCGGCGCGCGCGCGGTGAACCGGATGCCGCGCTCGCGGCAACCACGCCGCCGGCCTTGCCGATCGACGATGGCACGAGTACTGCTACCGGCTCTGCGACCAAGCCGCCCCAGCCGTGACGCTGCGTCCGTAATAGCAATTCGCCATTCCGGGGCGCTCCCGCAATGACTGGATCCGATATGGCCCTCGCCGGAATCGCTACCCGTTTCGCGCATGCGATCGTGCTCGCCTTCGGGTGGCGGCGAGCGGCTATCGCCTTCGTTGCGGGTGCCGCCTCGGCTTTGGCGATGGCGCCGTTCAATGCCTGGCCGGTTCTGTTCGTCACATTCCCGGTGCTGGTGTGGCTGGTGGATGGTTCCGCCGGCGGGCGCCGCAATGCAGCCTGGGCAGCGGCGGGCGCCGGCTGGTGTTTCGGTTTCGGTTATTTCCTCGCCGGTCTTTATTGGATCGGCTACGCGTTTCTGGTCGATGCCAAGACCTTCGGCTGGCTGCTGCCGATCGCGGTGGCGGGGCTCCCGGCCTATCTCGCTATTTTCACGGCGCTCGGACTGGCGGCCGCACGCTTGATCTGGGTGCGCGGGCCGGAGCGCGTGCTGGCGCTGGCAGCGACGCTCACCATTGCCGAATGGCTGCGCGGGCATGTGCTCACCGGCTTCCCCTGGAACACGTTCGGCTATGCTTTAAGCGAGCCGCTGGCCTTGGCGCAAAGCGTCACGCTGGTCGGAATCTGGGGCCTCACCTTCCTCGCGATTGCAATCTTCGCCGCGCCGGCCGTGCTCGCCGACGACAAGGCTGACACGCCGCATCCTTATCGCGCGCCGCTCGCCGGCATTCTCGTCCTTGTCGGATTGACAGGCTTTGGGGCGGTGCGGCTCTGGACGCATCCGGCCGGTTTCGTCAGCGGCGTCAAGCTGCGCATCATGCAGCCCAATCTGCAGCAGGATTTGAAGTTCAATTACTCCGCCAAGGATGAGGTGATGGCGCGCTATCTGCGCCTGTCCAACCGCGCCACCGGGCCGCAGTCGAAGGGTGCGCACGACTTCACCCATCTGATCTGGCCGGAAGCGGCGTTTCCGTTCTTCCTGACGCGCGAGCCCGATGCGCTCGCGCAGATCGCGGCGCTGCTGAAACCGTCGACCGAGCTGATTACGGGGGCTGTACGCGCGGCAAGCATCACGAATGACGGGAAGGTCGAGGGCGCCTATAATTCAGTTTATGTGATCGACGGAGACGGCTCGATTCGCGGCGTCTACGACAAGGTCCACCTGGTGCCGTTCGGGGAATATCTGCCGTTCCAGGGGCTGTTGGAAAGTCTGGGCCTGCAGCAGCTCACCAAGCAGGCCGGCGGATTTTCTTCCGGCGACCGCCGGCGCGCGATGAGCGTGGCGGGCGCGCCGATGATGTTGCCGTTGATATGCTACGAAGCCATTTTCCCGGGCGAATCCGTACCGAAAGGCGAACGGCCGGGCTGGCTCGTGAATGTCACCAATGATGGCTGGTTCGGCATCAGTTCCGGACCCTACCAGCACTTGCAGCAAGCGAGGATGCTCGCGATTGCGGAAGGCCTGCCTTTGGTGCGGGCCGCCAATACGGGGATTTCAGCGGTCATCGATCCGCTCGGGCGTATCGTCAAATCGCTGCCGCTGGGGGCGGAAGGCGTGGTCGACGCACCGTTGCCTCGTGCGGGCAATCCCACTATTTATGTGCAATTCGGTAACGACTTGTCGATCCTGTTCTTGGTCGTCAGTCTGCTCGTTGTCGGCCGCAGACGACTTCGCTCTTAGATTGAAATTGTGTCGGCCTATGGCCGTAAGTTGTTCCTGGGGCAAATATAAACGCCTGCGGCAACCGATCCGGGGAAATCATCGGATATGCAAAAATTGCCGAAAACACTGGTTATTTTTCATTTTTCTTTGACGTTGTTTCCCAAACCGTGGAAATTCACGGATTGCAAGGGTGCCATTAGTTATGACATTACGCTCCACAATGGAGTCATAGGAGAATTTTATGGCTAAGAAGGCACCCAATCCGATCGACAAGCACGTCGGCTCGCGCGTGCGCATGCGCCGGATGATGCTGGGTATGAGTCAGGAAAAGCTCGGCGACGCGCTTAGTCTCACCTTCCAGCAGGTGCAGAAATACGAGAAGGGTACCAACCGCATCGGTGCGAGCCGCCTTCAGCAGATCGCTCACATCCTGCAGGTGCCGGTCTCGTTCTTCTTCGAAGGTGCGCCCCATGCGCCGGGCCAGGGCGGCGGAATGGCCGAAGCGCCGTCGCCCGCCTATGTGTCGGACTTCCTCGCCACCTCGGACGGGTTGTCCCTGACCAAATCCTTCATGCGCATCAAGAATAGCAAGCTGCGCCGGCGCATCGTCGATCTCGTGGAACAGATCGCGGGCGAGGAGTGACACCTCAGGCTTTGTCCCACTTGCGCCCGCATTCACGTCCCACTTCGCCCGCATCTTGACCTCGGCTGCGGCCACTGCAAGAAACGTCCCGGACGTCACACGACGCGGCCTCGAAAACCGCGCCACGGGAGGGAGTTTTCAGCGGTGGCTCACACCAATTTCCTGTTCACGAGCGAATCCGTTTCCGAAGGTCATCCGGACAAGGTCTGCGACCAGATTTCGGATGCGGTGCTCGATGCGTTCCTCGAAAACGACATCAAGCTCGGCATCGCCGACGACAGCCTCGTCAACACCCGCCTCGGCTGCGAGACGCTCACCACCACCAACAAGATCATCATTGCCGGCGAAGGTCGCGGCCAGTCGCCCTTGTTCCATAAGCACGGCGACAAGGCGGTGGTCGATCGCGAACTGATCGGCAGGATCGCGCGCGACGTGGTCAGGGACATCGGCTACGACCAGGACGGCTTCTCCTACTACGGCGCGGATATCGAGGTGCTGCTGCACGGCCAGTCGCCCGACATCGCCATGGGCGTCAACGCCAAGAAGAAAAAAGGCGGCGAAGAAGAAGGCGCCGGCGACCAGGGCATGATGTTCGGCTTCGCCTGCACCGAGAGCGAGGTCTACGAAAAGAACTCGTTCATGCCGGCGCCGATCTATTTCGCGCACAAGATTCTGAAGGTTTTGGCGGACAAGCGCCGCTCCGGCCAGCTTTTCGACCTGCAGCCAGATTCCAAGAGCCAGGTGACGGTGCGCTACGTCAACGGTAAGCCGGTCGGCTGCACCAAGGTGGTCGTCTCCACCCAGCACAATGCGCAAAGCCGCAACGGCAAGAAATACACGCCGGGCCTGGTCAAGGAGATGATTTCGACGGCGGTCGAGGCGGCCTTGCCGAAGGGCTGGATGCCCGAAAGGGCATCGGATTTCCTGGTCAACCCGACCGGGAATTTCGTCATCGGCGGACCCGATGGCGACTGCGGTCTCACCGGCCGCAAGATCATCGTCGACACCTATGGCGGCTACGCGCCGCACGGCGGCGGCGCTTTCTCCGGCAAGGACCCGACCAAGGTCGACCGTTCGGCCGCCTATGCCGCGCGCTATCTCGCCAAGAACGTCGTCGCCTCGGGCGTCGCCGATAAATGCACCATCCAGGTCGCCTACGCAATCGGCGTCGCCGACCCGATGTCGCTCCTGGTCGATACCCACGGCACCGGCAAGGTCGACGAGAAGAAGCTCGAGAAGGTGCTGCCCGAGCTGTTCCGTCTGACGCCGACCAATATTCGCCGCACGCTCAAGCTCAACCGGCCGATCTATCGGCGCACCGCCGCCTACGGCCACTTCGGCCGCGCGCCGGACAAGGACGGCGGCTTCTCCTGGGAGAAGACCGACCTCGCCTCGGCGATCCGCGGCGCGTTGAAGTAGGTCTGTAGCGACGCACTCTACACGTCATGGCCAGGCTTGTCCCGGCCATCCACGTCTTGCTTGATTGTTGTCGCTGTAGAGTAAGACGTGGATGCCCGGCACAAGGCCCGGCATGACGACCGATGGGTTCAGATACACCAACGGCACCGCGCGCCTTTTTCGGCCGCCGCAAAGGCCATGCCCTCAAGCCGCGGCAAGCCGCGCTGTTCGACGAACTGCTGCCGCGGCTCGCGCTCGACCTCGGCAAACCCGCCCCCGCCGATCTGCGCGCCCTGTTTACGCAAACCGTCGGCGACCTGCGGCTCGAGATCGGCTTCGGCGGCGCCGAACATCTGGTCGCGCAGGCACTGGCGCACCCGAATACGGAATTCATCGGCACCGATGCCTTCGTCAACGCCATCGCCAAGGCGCTGGTGGCGATCGACGCGCACAAGCTTGCCAATATCCGCCTGCATTTCGGCGATGCCAGCGAACTGATCGACTGGCTGCCGGACGCGTGCCTGACGCGCATCGACCTGCTCTATCCCGATCCGTGGCCGAAGCGGCGGCACTGGAAGCGGCGCTTCGTGCAGGACGAAAGCCTCAAGCGGCTGGCGCGCATCCTCGAGCCGGGCGGCGAGTTCCGCTTCGCCACCGACATTCCCGGCTATGCCGAATATGTGTTGACGCGCGTTCTGCGCTCGCCCGATTTCATCTGGACGGCCGAATGCGCGAACGATTGGCGCAAGCCCTGGGTGGGGTTCTCCCGCACGCGCTACGAGGCGAAGGCCATCCGCGAAGGCCGCACGCCCGCTTATTTTATATTTCGGCGAAGTTAGGGCCTGTCTTCAGTTAGGCAGCGGCGGCGAGAGAACGGAACAGAATCAAACGCTGAACACCGTTCGCGGATGCGGCGCCGCAAGGATGTTGGGGG
>JAKAHJ010000108.1 GCA_021815055.1 Pseudomonadota bacterium
CATCTGCCGCGACAGGAAAATCCACACGCCGATGAGCGCGATGAAAGGCAGCCACGACACCAGCAGCGACACGAACCACGGGACATTGTCCTGCTGCGGCCGCGCGGTGATCGAAACGCCCTTGGAATAGAGCTTCTGCACCAGGCCCGGATCGCTCGGCGCATAAGTCTGGAACGAGGTGCCGTTGGCGAAGGTGCCGTGGATTTCCGGACCCTGAATGACGACGTCGCGCACGCGGCCCTGATCGACTTCCGACAGAAGCTGCGAGAAGGAAATGTCCTGCGCCGTGGTGCGCTGACCCGGGTTCTGGAACAGTGTGAAGAGCGCCAGAAGCAGGAGGACAATGATCACCCAGAGGGCGAAATTCCGTAGGTTTGCGTTCATCAGTCGTCCTTACCCGCCGCGCATGATGCGTTGCGGACGGTGGCTATCCCCGGTCAAAACCTCGACGCGGCACTACTGACTTGCCAATGTAGGGACCCCCTCCCCCCATGGAAAGCCCTCAATTTTTAATATTTTAGCGCGTTTTGGCGCGCGTCGTCTTGCCGCGTCGGCCCGTGGTTAAGGCTTTGCCACGCCGCGGCGGCGCACCTTCGACCACGATCCGCGGGCTTTTGAGTGTCACAATCGCACCCGCGAGCGTGCGCCTGAACCGCGCATGGCTCGCCTGCGCACGGTCGAGGGCCTCTTTGAGCGCTTCCAGCTTTGCCAGCTCGACCGGCCCCTCCTTTCCGAGCCGATCGATGGCCCGGCCTAAAAGGCGGAGGCCGATTTCACCCGGCAGGCCGGCATAGCCGGCCGCGTCATAGGCCGCGGCACCGGGCACGGACGATTTTACCGCCAGCTCGGCCTCAGCGCGGTCCACCGCCGCTTCGATGGCGGCATTGGCCCGTCCCAGGCGCCGCGCCAGCAGCGCCAGCCGCGCGACGTCGAGGCCCTCTTTGGCGATTTCCGGCATCAAGGTGCGCAGCCGGGCGCGGGTGAAGCGCGGGTCGCGGTTGGAAGGGTCGTCCGCGAAGGGGATCTTGGCGGCTTCAAGCGTGGCAATCAGCCGGGCTTTGGGAATGTCGAGGAAAGGGCGCACCAGCGCCGTCATTCCGGGGCGCTCGCGCATTCCGGGGCGCTCGCGCAGCGAGCGAACCCGGAATCCAGAGCCAGGGGAGGGGCCTTGCCCAAATGCTCTGGATTCCGGGCTCGCGCCTTCGGCGCGCCCCGGAATGACGGAATAGTTCTGCATCCCCGCCAACCCGGTCAGCCCGCTGCCGCGCATCAGCCGGATCAGCACCGTCTCGGCCTGGTCGTCGCGCGTATGGGCGGTGAGCACGGCCCCCGCTCCTGCCTTGCGCGCCGCTTCCGCCAGAAGACGGTAGCGCGCGGCACGCGCCGCCTGCTGCAATCCGGTTTTCGGCTTGCGGCCGGTCCAGCGCAGCGTGCGGTGCGCAAGGCCGAGCTTGCGCGCGAGCTTGGCGACCGCCGCCGCTTCGGCTTTCGCTTCCGGGCGCAGACCGTGATCGATGGTGACGACAAGCAGCCTGGGTCCGGTCTTGCGCCCCGCGCGCCAGCGCGCAGCCAACAGCATCAGCGCGGTCGAATCCGGACCGCCGGAAACGCCCAAGATCAACGCAGGAAATTTATCGAGACCTGAAAAAAGCGAGCCGAGCTCGGCGTCCGCGAGCGGCGCCGGCTCAGCAGTGGACACGCTTCTGTTCCTGCGCGACCGAACGCTTCACGCTCGCCGACGCCTTGGGATATTTGCGCCCGACTTCGGCCAGCGTGGCGCAGGCGGCTTCCTTCTTGTGGAGCGCGGCCAACGACTGGCCGAGCCGCAGAAGCGACTCCGGTGCCTTGCCGGCGCGCTCGTATTTGGTCGAAACCGCGAGGAACGACTCGGCCGCGTCGCGATAGCGCTGCTGCTGGAACAGCGCTTCGCCGAGCCAATACTGCGCGTCCGGCACCAGCCGCTCGCGCGGGTGTTTGCGCAGGAAGTCGCGGAAAGCCTGCTCGGCCAGCCCGTAGTCCCTATGCAGCACGTAGCCATAGGCCATATCGTATTCATCCTGCGGCCGAGCCGACGGCGGCAGCGTCGCAAGCTGCGCGCCGGTCGCGCTGAGATTGCGCGGCGGCGGTGCCGGGAGTTGCGCGGGCTGCTGCTGCATCGGCTGCTGCATCATCGGCTGCTGTGTCACCGGCTGCGGCGTCATGGCGGGCGCGGCCGCGGGCGGCAAGGCTGCGCCGCTGCCGGCGAGCGAAGTCAGATCGAGCGGCGCACCGGCCTCGCGACCGCCCGGCGCTCCGACCGGCGGTGCGCCGGGTTCGGGCGCGGCAATGGCGCTCTGGTTGCCGAGCGCGCGCGGCACACCCGGCGCATTCGGATGCTGCGAAGGATCGAACACGTCGCCGCGCCGGCCGGGCGCCGTCGCCACCGGCGGCGGTACGTTCGGCGCGGCGGGCGCGACATTGCCGCGCACGCCCAATTGCTGGAAACGATAGTCGCTGTCGTCCTGCACGCGCTTGAGCTGCATCTCGAGTTGCTGGTTACGATACTGCAACTGCTCGACCGTGCCGGTGAGCTGCCGCAACGCGCTCTCAATGCGGTCGAGTCGCGAGGCCACGTCGTTGTCTCCGCCTTGCGCCGTGCGCATCTGCGGCGCCTCGCCTTGCACCGCTTGCGGCGGGCGCTGGCTGTCGCCGCGACTGAACAGATTGTCGAGGAAGTTTCCGTTCTGCTGTGCGGCGGCCGGCGATGCAGGCATGGCAAACGCGGCCGCGAGAGCGGCGACGGAAACAAAACTCGCGAAAGTGAGGCGCCGGGTGCGTGTCATCGGCAGGTTCGAATGCCTTGAGCGTTGATATCGGTGAATGGGTGAGCCGCTCTTTTAACATAGGCCAGCGAGTAGGACCAGAATATGGCCGACGGCGCTCGTGCCCGCCTTGCACCATTACTCCGCCGACCCTCCCCGCCGCCTCGCGGGGGGAGGGTAAAACCGGCCCCTCTCATTCTCAAACGGTCTCATAGGCCAAGCCTGAAATGGCCAAGTTTGAAATGGCCAAGTTTGAAATGGCCAAGCCTGAAATGCAAATGCCCGGCCCGAGCCTCGCGCTCGGGCCGGGCACGGCCCTTGATCAAAGGCGGAGCGTCGCCACCGGAGCGGCGCGTTACGAACTTGCGCCCAGCACGGTGACGGCGCGACGGTTCTGCGACCAGCAGGAAATGTCGTTGCAGACCGCGACCGGCCGTTCCTTGCCGTAGGAAATGGTGCGCATGCGGTTGGCGGCGACGCCGCGCGAAATCAGATAGTCGCGCACCCCCTGGGCGCGGCGGGCGCCGAGCGCGATATTATATTCGCGCGTGCCGCGCTCGTCGGCGTGGCCTTCGATGGTGAACTGGGCGTATTGGTTATAGGTGTTGAGCCACTGCGCCTGCTTGTCGAGTGTCGCGCGCGACTGCGGCGTCAACTCGGACGAGTCGGTTTCGAAGAAGACGCGGTCGCCGACATTGACCACGAAATCCTGCTGGCTGCCCGGCGTCGCCGCGCCGGCCGCGGTGGCCTGCGTCTGCTCGGGTTGGCTGGCGCAGGCGGAGATCGCGAGCGCGGCGGCGAGAACCGCCGCGATACGGATGCCACGCAGCAATTGGCCAAATTCAATCATACCGGTTCACTCCATTCTCAAACGCTAACCGGAGGTCTATCCCGAAGCACCAGATCGCCCTTTACGGGATCGTGCACATGCTGTTCGTGTAGCAGCCCGTTCGTTAAACGAACGTTTCATCAACCTTGATGGAACCTTGACGAGACCGCTAAAGACCGTCCCAACCCGATATACCATTTCGCATGGTTAAGAGACGGTGAAAATACGGCGCCTTCACGACAACAGCGGCGACCAGGCCGGGTCGGACGCAAAGCTCGGGGTGGGCTCCTGGAGTTTGTTCCGCCCGGTGATGTCGATCGTGTAGAGGTTGGGCCCCGGTCCGGGATCGCTGAAATACATCAGCACGCGGCCGTTGGGCGCGAAGGTCGGCCCTTCGTTGTGGAAGCCCTGCGTCAGGATGCGCTCGCCCGAGCCGTCCGGCTTGAGAATGCCGATCGAGAACTGCCCGTTCGCCTGGCCGGTGAAGGCGATGTAGTCGCCGCGCGGCGACCATACCGGCGTCGAATGGTGGCCTTCGCCAAAAGAGATGCGCTGCGCGGGGCCGCCGGTGGCCGCCATCACATAAATCTGCTGCGTGCCGCCGCGGTCGCTCTCGAAACAGATGTAGCGCCCGTCGGGCGAGTAGCAGGGCGCGGTGTCGATCGCCGGCGTGTCGGTGAGCCGCGTGGTCTGCTTCGAACGCAGGTCCATCACGAACAGATTGGCGTTGCCGCCCTGCTGCAGGCTCATGATCACGCGCTGGCCGTCGGGCGAGAAGCGGGGCGCGAAGGTCATGCCCGGGAAGTTGCCGACGATCTCGCGCTGGCCGGTCTCGATGTTCAGGAGATAGACGCGCGGATCGCCCTGCCCGTATGACATGTAGGTGACTTCCTGCGTCGACGGATTGAAGCGCGGGGTGAGCACCAGATCGTCGCCGCGGGTAAGATAGCGCACGCCGGCGCCGTCCTGATCCATGATGGCGAGGCGCTTCACGCGCTGCTGCTTGGGGCCGGTCTCGTCGACGAAGACGATGCGGCTGTCGAAATAGCCCTTCTCGCCGGTGAGGCGTTCGTAGATCGCGTCCGAGATGATGTGGGCGATGCGCCGCCAGTTGTCGGGCGTGGTGAAATACTGTTTGCCGTCGAGCTGCTGGCCGGCGAACACGTCCCACAGGCGGAATTCCGCCTTCAGCCTGCCGTCGCCCTGTTTGGTCAGACGGCCGGTGACCAGCGCCTGCGCATTGATCGTGCGCCAGTCGGGAAAGCGCGGGACCTTGTCCGTGTTGTTGATCTTTTCGATGAAAGCGGCCGGGTTGATCGGCGCAAACAGTCCGCTGCGCTGCAGATTGTTGGTGATGACGGCGGTGACGTTGTGCGCGGCCTCGCCTTCGTTCGGCGTACCTGCAACGAAGTCGGGCAGCGCGATCGGCATCGGCTGTACGTTGCCCTGCGTGATGTCGATGCGCACCGCCGCGTCGGCGGCGCGCGGCCACCACTGGCCGACGAGGCCGCCGGCCGCGATGCCGGCGCCCTGCATAAGAAGGCTGCGGCGGCTGAGCCGCGCGGAGCCGGCGAATGAGAGGATCGAACGATAAATCATCGGGGTATCGGTTTCTCGTTTCTCAAATCTGTCCTACCGGAACATGTCGCTCGGCGTGAACGCGAGCTCCATGTCTTTCCAGTTGTCATAGTGTTCCGGTCGCAGCATCGTATAGGGCTGGCACTGCAGGATCGCGCGCCGGGCGCTTTCGGCGAAGACTGGGCCGGACGCAGTAGCCTTGCCGCTGATGATGTCGGGACCGCGTTTGATGCTGCCGTCTCGATTGAACAGCACGCGGAAGACCACCTCCATCTCCTGCGCGCTGTCCAAACCGACCGGCGGGCTCCAGCAGTCGGTGACGCGTCGTTTGAATGCGTCGATTTCGCTCTGCGAGAGGCGGCTGGCGGTCGCGTCCACGCGTCCGAGCGTGGCGTCGTGGTTGAGCACGTCCCCGGCGGCTGCCATGCGCCGCGGCTCGCGCTGGTCGATTAGTGCGGCCTCGGCCAGTTCGCGGAAATCCTTTTGCTTCGGCTGCGGCGGCCGGCGCGGCGGCAACCGCTCGGCCACTTTCGAAAGCTTGGGCGTATCGTCCTTCTTCAGCGTCTCGGCGATCGGATCGGGTTTTTGTTCGCCCATCGGCTGCGGCGGCTTGGCGTCGGCAGCCTTGGCTTGTTTCTGCTCCGGCTTCTTCTCAGGTGCCGGCGGCGGTTCGGGCAGCTTGTCGGCGGTCGGCTTGATCTCCGGCTTCTCGCTGACCTTCGGCTTGATGTCCTCGACCGGCTTGATTTCCGCGGCCTTCTTCTCGACCAGCGGCTTCGGCTTCTCGACCGGCTTGGGCGCCTTTTTGACGCCCTTGGTGACCTGGGAGAAATCCTTCTCGCTGATGAGATCGACGGGGAGCGACTCGGTCGGCGTGGCGTCGAGCGCCTTGCCGGAAAACGACAGCGTCGCCCACACCAGCACCGCCGCGTGCAGGCCGGCCGAGATCGCCGTCGCCTTCTTCATCTGCATCATCGCGCTTTCGAGCCCTGCTCGAATTCGGTCACCAGCGCCACCCGATGGAAACCGGCCGCCGAAAGCCGGCCCATCACCTTCATCATCGTCCCGTAATTCACCTTGCGGTCGCCGCGCACATAGATACGCGCCTCGGTGCCGCCGCGCGCCTGCGCCACCGCTTCCAGCTTGGGTACCAGGTTGCCGACGTCGATCTCCGAATTCTGCAGATAGACCTTGCCCTGCTCGTTCACCGAAATGGTGAGAGGCTCCTTGTCCTGGTCGAGGCTCTTGGCCTGGCTCTGCGGCAGGTCGATCGGCACGCCCACGGTCAGCAGCGGCGCCGACACCATGAAAATGATGAGCAGCACCAGCATCACGTCCACCATCGGCGTGACGTTGATCTCGCTCATCACCCGCTGGCGATGATGCTTCCTGCGTCCGATGACCGGCGTACCGGCATTTCCGGCCATTATCTATATCCCCTTGCGCACGATCTGGTCCGAAAACCGGTCCCCACTTTTCGGGATCATGCGCTCATCCCCGCTCGTCGATCTGGCGCGACAGAATCGCGGAAAACTCGTCGGCGAAGCCCTCGAGGCGCTGCGCCTGCTTGTTCACCTCGGATGCGAACTTATTGTAGAAAATCGTCGCCGGTATGGCGGCCACAAGGCCGATCGCGGTCGCAAACAGCGCCTCGGCGATGCCCGGCGCCACCACCGCCAGCGAGGTATTCTTTGACGCGGCGATCGACTGGAAGCTGGTCATGATGCCCCAGACCGTGCCGAACAGGCCGACAAAGGGGCCGGCCGAGCCGACCGTCGCGAGCACCAGCAACCGCCGTTCCAGCCGCTCGACCTCGCGGGCGATGGTCACCTCCATCACCTTGTCGATCCGCATTTGCAGGCCGGCGAAAGAGCGCGGGCTCGCCTCGAAGCTGCGCTTCCATTCGCGCATCGCGGCCACGAACAGCGCGGCCATCGAATCGGTCGGCCGCGAGACCAGCGAGCGGTAAAGCTCTTCCAGCGACTCGCCGGACCAGAAGGTCTGTTCGAAACGGTCCATGGCGCGGCGCGTGCGCGCGTAAAGCACGGTCTTGTCGATGGCGATGGCCCAGACCCAGACCGAGCAGACCAGCAGGCCGACCATGACCGTCTTCACGATCCAATGGGCGTGCCAGAACAGCGTCAGCAAAGAGAGATCGGATGAGGTGAGCGGCAAGGCCGACTGTGCCACATCGGCAGGATTCATGGGCACGTTCCCTTTCCGCGCGTCCAGCGTCGTTGGTCGCTCCGGGCTGGGCCACAAGCCTTGAAGTTTTCGCGCCGCGCGCCGGGCGTTGCGTCGCCCACGCGCCCGACGTCGAAAACTCGAACTTCGCGAAAACTCGTGTGTCCACCACCGGCAGGACTACGAAATCCCCGCCAAACTTGGCCAAACTTGGGCGCGCAGGCGGGCCCCGTTCCCCGCTAGTGGCGCTGATTGTGGTTAAGGAAAGGTTACTCGCCGGCGCTCGCAAAAAAGCAAAAGGCCGCCCTCGGGGAAGGGCGGCCCTCGCATCACGGCGGAACCTGCCAACCGTCAGCCCTGCGGCGGGGGCGCATCCGGGGCGGGACGGTTGCGGCGCTCGGCCATGAACTGATCGAACTCGGATTTGTCCTTGGCCATGCGCAGGCGTTCGAGGAAGTCCTTGAACTCGCGCTGCTCGTCTTCCAGCCGGCGCAGGGTTTCGGTGCGGTATTCGTCGAAGGCGCGGTTGCCGCTCGTCGGAGCACCGCCCCACATGCCGCCGCCCCAGGGACTTCCGCCGCGCGGACCGCCGGTCATTTTCGAGCGCATCCAATCCATCTTGCGCTGGAGGTGATCCATCTTGCGCTGCCAGTGGTCGTGGCTTCCGTAATATCCGCATCCCATGCGTCCGCTCCATAGGGTGAAGGCAAGGATCGCCAGACCGAGCGGCCAGAAGACCATGAAGCCCAGCACGATCAGGGCAATCCAGGCGGGCTTGCCGAATTCGTCGAGTTTCGCGGTGATAGGCATGGGCGACCTCACGTGAATGTAAATAACATTTACATCATTAAGACCCGTCCGACTAAATGTCAATAGTCTTCACATGAAGCGCGAGGACGGTCTCGGCATCGTCTTTTTTCAACTTCACGTGAACCTACCGGGCTTGCGCAGTTCGGCGGCTTCAGATGCCCTGGCGCCCCGCGCCCTCCGGTAACCCCAGTCCGCGCAGATAGATCAGCACCGCCGCTTCCAGGAGTTCCTCCGGCGCCATCGGCAGCGCGCGGCGCGCGGCGTCCCCTCGGCCGAACAGCGAGGCGATGCCGTGGGTCGTCGCCCAGATATGCAGCGCCACCATCATGGCCGGCGGCCGGCCTTGCGCCGGCATGAGCGCAACCAGTTTCTCCGCCGCCGTGCGCAGCACCGCGAAAGCGCGGTCCCCGGCTTCGCGCAATTGCGGATCGGCATCGGGCGAAATGCCAGCCTCGAACATGGCCGAGTAATAGGCCGGTTCGCGCCGGGCAAAATCGAGATAGGCTTTGCCGAGCCGGTCGAAGGCGCTCATCAGGTCGGGGCGGCCGTCGTCCCAGGCCTTCGACAGCGCCGCGGCGAAGGCCTCGAAGCCGCGCCGCGCCACGTCGGCGATCAAGGCGTCGCGGTCGCGGAAATGCCGGTAGGGCGCGGCCGGCGAAACGCCCGCCCAACGCGCGGCATCGGCGAAGGTGAACCCGGCCGGCCCCTTCTCCGCGATCAATTCCAGCGCGGCGCGCACCAGGGCCTCCTTCAGGTTGCCGTGGTGGTAGCCGCGCGGACCGCTGTCGCGCTTGCCCCAGGTCATGACGTGATTCCCATGTGAAGGGGATTTACATGACTCCGGCGCCGCCGTCGATGGCGCTTAGGGACCCTTGGCGAGCGGCAAGCGGTCAAACAGCGTCGGGCCATTCGGCTCGGCGCCTTCGATGGTGAGCAGTTTCAATTTGGTGACCACGCCGCCGGCGCCGGAAAAGCCGCCGCTCTTGCCGTTCGCCGCCAGCACGCGATGACAGGGCATGATGATCGGGGTCGGATTCTCGCCCATGGCCTGGCCGACCGCGCGCGAGAGCGTTTTGTCGCCGAGCCGTTCCGCGATCTCGCCATAGGTCATGGTGGCGCCTGCCGGAATTTTCCGCGCGATGGCATAGACGCGGCGATTGAAGTCGGAGATGGCGCTGTCGTCGACCACGATATTCGTGAGATCGCGCGGCTCGCCGGCGAGCAGCGCGACGATGGCCTCCATCGCCTCTTTGATCTCAGACGGCGGCACGGCTTCTCGCGCCTCGGGATGCCGCCGGCGCAGCCGCGCGCGCGTGGTCGCCGCGTCCTTCTCGGGCAGTTGCACGCCAGCCACCCCGCGCGCGCTCCACACGATGCCGCAGGCGCCTAACGCAGTCTCGAACAGGACATAACTTTGTTCGGCCATGGCGGGATTCTAGATCATGCTCCGATGAACGAGAATCGGGTCCGTCATTGCGAGGAGCCCTGGAAGGGCGACGAAGCAATCCAGCGTCGCGCACTCAGCCTCTGGATTGCTTCGCTTCGCTCGCAATGCTGGGTGGACGGTCCCCTGACGGCATCAGATGTGCCAGGCTGGCCGTTTGATGCAAACCAGCGGAGAGGACCGTCATTGCGAGGAGCCCTGGAAGGGCGACGAAGCAATCCAGC
>JAKAHJ010000109.1 GCA_021815055.1 Pseudomonadota bacterium
CCGATCTAGCCAACACCGTCATCCTCGCCGACACCACCACGGAGCCGAACGGGAAACCACCGAAGCTGCTGACGCTCGCCGGCGACACGCTGGTCTGGGCCAAGGCCAAGCAGGACGACAGCGATGTCATGGCGAACGCGCGCGGCGCGGCCGAAAACGCGGCGCGCGACGAATACCGACGGCTGCTCTATGTCGCCATGACGCGCGCGGCCGAACGGTTGATCGTCTGCGGCACGCAAGGCGCAAAAAAAATTCCGGACGGCTGCTGGTACGACATCGTCCACGCGGCGCTGCGCGATCGATGCGTCGAAGAAGAGGCCGACGACGGCGACGGCGAGGTGCTGCGCTATCGCAAGGGCGAGGCGCAACCGGGCGCGGCTTCGGAGCGCCAGACAAGCAAACCGTCGAAGGCCGCCGCCTTGCCGTGCTGGCTTTCGCGCAAAGCGGAAGCCGAGCACCCCGCCGTTCGCACCATCAGGCCGTCGAGCGCCGAGGAAGATGGCGCGCGTCCCGCGCCGTCGGCGGGCGCGAGCGCGGCGCTCAAGCGCGGCTCGCTGGTGCATCGGCTGATGCAGTCGCTGCCCGACATCCCCGCCGAGCGGCGCGCGAGCGCGGCAGCGGATTATCTGTCCCGCGCAGGCAGTGATTTACCGCCTGAGGAGCGCGCGAAGCTCGCCATACAGGTGATGCGCATTTTGGATGATGCGCGTTTCCGCGCGCTTTTCGCGCCCGGCAGCCGGACCGAGGTGCCGATCATAGGCAAGCTCGACATCGCCGGCCGCGAAGTGCGGGTTTCCGGCCAGATCGACCGGCTGGCTGTGACCCCTGAGGCGGTGCTGATCGCCGACTACAAGACCAACCGGCCGCCGCCGTCGCGAATCGGCGAGGTGCCGCCGGCCTATCTGCGCCAGCTCGCGCTCTACCGCGCGGTGCTCGCCCGCCTTTATCCCGGCCGGGCCGTCCGGGCCGCCCTGATCTGGACCGAAGTCCCTGATCTCATGGAACTTCCGGCCGAGGTGCTGGACGCGGCGCTGGCGCAGGTCAAGCCCGCGTGAGACCGCCTTGACGCTGCCGGACCGCCTCCATAGGTTCGAGACCTCCTATTCCTGGCGCATCTCGCGCCGCCTTACACAAGACGAGGTATTCCTATGGCCGTCGGCAAGGTGTCGGACGCAAACTTCGAAACGGACGTGCTGAAGGCGTCCGGGCCGGTGGTGGTGGATTTCTGGGCCGAGTGGTGCGGCCCCTGCCGCATGATCGCGCCCGCGCTCGAAGAGATCGCCGGCCAGCTCGGCGACAAGGTAAAAATCGTCAAGCTGAACGTCGACGAGAACCCGAACACGGCGGCGAAATACGGCATCATGTCGATCCCGACGCTGATGATGTTCAAGGACGGCCAGATCGCCTCGCGCCAGGTCGGCGCCGCGCCGAAGCAGAAGCTCGCGCAGTGGATCGGCGGCGCGGTGTAAGCGCAACCAGCCGAATCGACCGTCAAACGGCCGGCCTCAAAGCCGGCCGTTTTTCGATTCAGGCCGGCGGGGTGCCGTTCTCGCGCAGCACTTCGCCCGCGAGATAGAGCGAGCCGGTGATGAGAATGCGCGGCGGCGGATCGAGATCGAGCTTGCGCACCGCCTCTAAAGCCTCGGCGAGATTGTCGCGGCTTGCCGCCGACAGGCCGACCGCGCGCGCGGCATCGGCCACCGCGTCGGCGGACAACGGCTTGTCGGCGCCCGGCACCGGCACCGCGACGATGCGGCGCGCGAGCCCGGTGAAATTGCGCAGGAAGCCCTCGCAGTCCTTACTCGACAGCATGCCGACGATCAGCACCAGCGGGCGCGACACGCGCTCCTCGAGGTCGGCGAGCGCAGCGGCGATGGCGCGGCCGCCGTCCGGATTGTGGCCGCCGTCGAGCCATAGCTCGCTGCCCGCGGGGGCGAGTTCGGCCAGCGCGCCTTGCGCCAAGCGGTGCAGCCGCGCCGGCCAATCCGCTTTCACCATGCCGGCCTCGAAGGCGGGCGCCGGAAGCTTGAACGCGGTTTGCGCGCGCAACGCCGCGATGGCGAGCCCTGCATTCTCGAACTGATGACGGCCATAGAGCCGCGGAGCCGGCAGATCGAGCAGGCCGGCTTCATCCTGATAGACCAGACGCCCGCGTTCCTCGGTGGCGGTGAAGTCCTCGCCGGCGATCTTGAGCGGCGCCGCCAGCCGCGCCGCCTGCCGTTCGATCGCGGCAAGCGCATCGCGCGGCTGCGACGCGACGATCGCCGGCACGCCGCGCTTGACGATGCCGGCCTTTTCGGCGGCGATCTTCTCGATGGTGTCGCCGAGAAAATCGGTATGGTCGACCGAAATGCGGGTGATGACGCTGGCGAGCGGACGGTCGATCACATTGGTTGCGTCCAGCCTTCCACCCAGCCCGACCTCGAGCAGCAGGACGTCGGCGGGATGGCGCGCGAACAGCAGGAATCCGACTGCCGTGGTGATCTCGAACACGGTGATCGACGCGCCGGCATTGGCGCGTTCGCATTCGGCCAGCGTCTGCGACAATTCATCGTCGGAGACCAATTCGCCCGCAAGACGGAAGCGCTCGTTGAAACGCACCAGATGCGGCGAGGTATAGGCATGCACGCGCAAGCCAGCGGCTTCCAGGATCGCGCGCATGAAGGCGATGGTCGATCCCTTGCCGTTGGTGCCGGCGACATGGATCACAGGCGGCCCTTGCCGCTCGGGATGGCCGAGCGCCGCAAGCAGGCGCTCGACGCGGCCGAGCGACAGATCGATGCGCTTGGGATGCAGCGCGGCGAGCCGGGCGACGATGGAGTCGATAGGGGTCATGAGTGAGTTCGTGCAAAACATCGCCGCGAGCACGGCCGGACTCCCTCTCCCCGTTGGGGAGAGGGTTGGGGTGAGGGGGATCATGACTCTCGATAAGCGGTAACCCCTCACCCGACGCGCTTCGCGCGTCGACCTCTCCCTATGGGAGAGGTGAAGCGGAGCTCGGTGCGCGCACTTTCATTCCAATCGAACGCAAACAGGTCAAGCCCCGTCGCGGCTACGCCTCCGCCGGGACCGGCAGTTGGGCCGGCGGTTCCGGCGGCGGCGCATTGGTCAGAAGCCGGCACAGTTGCGCGAGCGTTGCGCGCAGTTTGTGCCGGTGCACCACCATGTCGACCATGCCGTGCTCGGCGAGATATTCCGCGCGCTGGAAGCCTTCCGGCAGTTTCTCGCGGATGGTCTGCTCGATCACGCGCGGGCCCGCGAAGCCGATGAGCGCGCCGGGTTCCGCGATGTGCACGTCGCCGAGCATCGCATAGGAAGCGGTGACGCCGCCGGTGGTCGGATTGGTGAGCACGACGATGTAGGGCTTCTTCGCCTCGCGCAGCATCTGCACCCCGACCGTGGTGCGCGGCAATTGCATCAGCGAGAGAATGCCTTCCTGCATGCGCGCCCCGCCCGACGCGGCGAACATGATGAACGGCGTCTGCCGCTTCACGGCCGTTTCGAGCCCGGTGATCACCGCCTCGCCGGCCGCCATGCCGAGCGAGCCGCCCATGAAATCGAAATCCTGCACGCCGATGGTGACGGCGAGCCCTTCGAGTTTGCCGACGCCGACCTTGACCGCATCCTGCAGGCCGGTCTTGGCGCGTGCATCCTTCAGCCGGTCGACATAGCGGCGCTCGTCGCGGAACTTGAGCGGGTCGACCTGCGCCTCGGGCAGCGCGATATCCTCGAACTCGCCGTCGTCGAACATGGCCTTCAGCCGCGTCGGCGCGCTGATGCGCATGTGATAATTCGATGACGGGATGACGAACTGGTTCGCCTCGACGTCCTTGTAGAACACGAGCTGGCCGGTCTCCGGACATTTGATCCAGAGGTTTTCCGGCGTTTCGCGGCGCAGGAAGCTGCGAATCTTCGGCCGGACGACGTTGGAGATCCAGTTCATGGCAATCCTTCGCTCAAAGCGCCCGGCAAGGGATCGCGTGCGGGGCGCGGCTACCTCGCTATAGCGCAGGAATCGGGCCGGATACAGCCGGTTGCGAAACCAATGGCGGCAGAACCCGTTAACATCAGCCCGATTTGCGCGGCCTGTGCCTGCCTTCCGCCGTGAGCCGCGCCAACGCCCGCGTCGACGGCATGCGCTTGTCGCTCTGCTGCTCGTTGCGCGCAAGGTTTTCGATGATGGCGAGCAGCACCGCGCGCGTGGCGGCGATGTCCTGCGCGCTCACGTCTTCGACCGCAATACCGTTGACCTCCTCCGCCAGCGGAACCAGGCGGCTTTTGAGCGCGCGGCCCTCCGGCGTCAGAAAGACGTAAACCTTCTTGCGGTCATTCTCGAGTTGCCGGCGCGTGATATAACCGAGCTTTTCCATCGTCTTCAGCGCCGAAAATGTGGTCGGCTCCATGACGCCCGCCTGGTCGCTCAATTCGCGTTGGGTGATGCCGTCGCCCTCCCACAGGATGCGCAAAAAACTCCAGTGGCCGAACGAGACTCCGTGTTCCGCCAGCCGAATGCTGAGCGAGCGCACGAGCGCACGCGTGGCGTCCTTGACAAGATGCGCAAGGCGATCGTCCGGCACGGCCTCGCGCCAGTGCCGCAGGATGGTCTGGGTGCCGGACCGGTGCGAGTCGCTCATGGCAGTCCCACCTGACGATGAAGCGCGACATCGCAACCCTCTCGCGCCGAGCGCAGGATCGCGAGGCATACTTCGAGCGAAGCCAAGGCCCATTCGCCGCTATGCAGCGGCGGGCGGCCTTCGACGACCGCCGCATAAAGCTCGTCGATGACCTCGACGCGCGGAATTACCGGCGGCGGCAGCGCGTCGAGTCGTCCCGCGCCGTGCCGATAGATCATGACGCCGTTCGGCAGCGGGCGCAGATCGCCGCGGTCGCAACTGACAACGATCGGGCCGAAATGCTGGTGCTGCAACGGCTCAATGGCTGCGGGCCGATAGCTGGAACCGCCGTAATTGCGTGCGCTCTTGAAGGCGGTCTCTTCGGCGGCATCGACAAAATCGCGCGGCGACCGCGCCGCATATGGCTGCTTCTGCTGGCCCATCTCGCCGATCCAGCCCTGGAATTCGTCGGAATCGAAATGGCCATAGCCTTCATAGCTGAGCGTGGCGAATGCCCCGTTCTCGAACGTCAGCAGCGCCGCATAGGCGCCCTCGGTCGGCCGTGCCGGGTCCCAGGCGCCGGTGGCGGCGCGCACGCTTTTGACATGTCCGCCGCCGAGAAGCCGCACGATATCGACCTGATGCGCCGCCTGATTGAACACCGCGCCGCCGCCCTGCGCCGTGTCGAGTTCCTCCGCGCGTCGCGGGCGGTAAAGGAAATCGGTGTAGTTGAACGCCGTAATCATGCGCACGGCACCGAAGTCGCCGCTGTCGATCAATGCGCGCGTGCGGTGGATCGGCGCGTCGAAGGAATGGCTGTGGCCGACCACGAGATGAACGCGAGCGGCGCGCGCGGCCTCGATCATCGCCGACGCGTCTTCGAGCGTGACGGCAATCGGTTTCTCGACCAGAATGTGCTTGCCCCGCGCGGCCGCAAGCCGCGCGTGGGCGGCGTGAAGTTGATGCGGCGTTGCAACGTAAACGGCCTCGACCTCAGAATCGGCGCAAAGCGCCTCGACATCGGCATAGGCCTTGCCGCCGAAATCCGCCGCGAAACGCGCGCCCGCCTCGGCGCGCGGATCGGCCGCAGCCACCAATTGCACGCGCGCATCGCGTGCAAGCGTCGGCAGCATGACGGTAAAGGCGCGGCCGAGGCCGGCCACCCCCAGGCGCAGCTTGCGGGGAACGGCAGCCGTCACGTGAAAACCCGTCTCGACAAAAGCGCGCTCTTTCATTAGCCTCATCTTAGATATCTAAGATAAAGCACGCGGCCGGCTGTTTGCAAAGCCGTGTCCGCTGCAAGGGAGAATAGCGCCGTGACCCCTGAGGAAAACGACCTGCTCTGCCGCGTCGAGGGCGACGCGCCGATGGGCCAGATCATGCGCCGCCACTGGATCGCGGCCTGCCTCGCGGAAGAGGTGGCGGAGCCTGACGGCGCGCCGGTGCGCACCCGCCTGCTCGGCGAAAACCTGATTGTGTTTCGCGACAGCAAGGGCCGGCTCGGCGTGGTCGACGAATATTGCACGCACCGCCGCGCCTCGCTGGTGTTCGCCCGCAACGAGGAATGCGGGCTGCGCTGCCTCTATCACGGCTGGAAATTCGATGTTGACGGCAACGTGGTCGACATGCCTTCCGAAGCGCTCGACCGCACGCACCCGGAGCGCGTGAAGCTGAAGTCCTATCCGGCGCGCGAATGGGGCGGTTTCGTATGGACCTATATGGGTCCGGCGGAGGACATGCGCGAATTCGAGCCGCCCGCCTTCGCGCCGACCGCGGACGCGCGGGTGAGCGCGACCAAGGTGCGCGTGCGCTGCAACTGGGCGCAAATCCTGGAAGGCCAAATCGATTCGGCGCATTCCTCGAGCCTGCATTCGTCCGACATGGTGCCGGCCCAGGTCGACGGCGCCAAGGCCACCGACGTGAACTGGCTGCGCCCCTCGACCGACAAGGCGCCGCGCTTCCAGATCGAGCGTACCAGCTATGGCTTCCGCTACGCGGCGATCCGGCGGCCGATCATGGATCCGGAGACACACGACTATATCCGCACCACCGTCTATATCGCGCCGTTCACCGCGCTGATCCCGCCGAACAACAGCTACAACGTGGCGACGCTGCTGACGCCAGAAGACGACACCCACACGATGTTCTACTTCATCGCCTGGAACGGGGCCGACAAGCCGGGAATCGCCGCCGATCGCTGGCGCAAGTTCAACCAGCTCGAATGGGGCGTCGACGTCGACCGGAATTTCGACAATCTCCGCAACGCCGGCAATCTCTACCGGCAGGATCGCCCCGCGATGAAGGCTGGCAATTTCACCGGCATCGCCGGCATTCCCAACCAGGACATCGCGATGTGGGAATCGATGGGACCGATCGGCGAACGCAGCCTGGAGCGCGTCGGCGCCAGCGACGTCGCCGTGGTCGCGTTCCGCCGGCTGATGGTGGAAGCCGCGCGCGCCATGCGCGACGCCGGCACGGCGCTCG
Source organism: Pseudomonadota bacterium (assembly GCA_021815055.1). Taxonomy (GTDB): domain Bacteria; phylum Pseudomonadota; class Alphaproteobacteria; order Rhizobiales; family Xanthobacteraceae; genus Pseudolabrys. The sequence continues at coordinate 7,098 of JAKAHJ010000109.1, forward strand.
GCACGACGGAACCGCACATTCCGCATGCGTCGATCAGTTCGTTCGAGGGCGTTGTCCCGAAAACCACGAACTGGCGTGCGCTTGGGGGAGGCAGCGAGGCGGCGCAGGAGCGCGTCGCCCAGCATGACACGGCCAAATAGTCAAAACGCAAAAAACGGGGAGGATCGAAATGAACATGAAATTGCTGGCGGGCGCATGCGCGCTCGCTGCGATGCTGGGCGCCGCGTCTGCGGCGTCGGCCGAGGATACGGTGAAGCTCGCCGTCGGACAGCGCGGCAACTGGGACACCTCGGTCTCGGAGATCGGCCAGCGCGCCGGTATTTTCAAGAAGCACGGACTCAACCTCGAAATGGTCTACACCAACGGCTCCGGCGAGACGCAGCAGGCGGTGATCTCCGGCAGCGTCGATCTCGGCATCGCAGGCGGCATCATGGGCGCGCTCAGCGCCTATGCGAAAGGCGCGCCGGTGCGCATCATCAGCGCCGAGACCACCGGCGCCGGCGATCTCTATTGGTATGTGAAGAAAGACTCGCCGATCAAGTCGATCAAGGACGCCAACGGCCACAGCATTGCCTATTCGACGCATGGCTCGTCGACCAACGGCGTCGTGCTCGCCTTCGTCAAGCAATACAAGCTCGACAAGGCCAAACCGGTGGCGATGGGCGGCCCCGCCGCCAATATCACCGCAGTGATGACCAACCAGGTCGACATCGGCTGGGCGGCGCCGCCGTTCGGGCTCGATCAGCTCGACAAGGGCGACATCCGCGTGATCGCCACCGGCAATGACGCCGCCGTGTTCAAGGGACAGACGGTGCGGGTCAACATCGTCAACGCAAACTTCCTCAAGGCGCACGGGGACGTGGTCAAACGCTATATGGCCGCCTACCGCGAAACGGTCGACTTCATGTACAAGGACCCGAAGGCGTTGAAGTTGTACGCGGAGTGGCTGAAGATCGGCGAGGCCAAGGCCAAGCGCACGCGCGACAACTTCTTTCCGTGGCCGGCAATCGATCCGGACAAGATCGTCGGGCTCGATCAGATCGTGAAGGACGCGGTCGACCTGAAGTTCACGACCAAGCCGCTGACCAAGGAACAGCTCGCCGATCTGATCCGCATTCCGCCGCGCTAGGCGACCGACTTGTAGCCTGCATGAAGCGGAGCGAAATGCGGGACAGGACCCCCGGATTTCGCTCTGATGTCCTTCGTCAAGTCGAAGGAGCACAGGGCGGCATCTCCATGCGGGATTCGCTGGAGTGCGTCGGAACGATGATCGTGCAAGGGTAGGGGCGAAGCCTTGAGACGTCGGTGATCAAGCTCTGATTCGCGGATTTGAACCGCAGTTCCGAATATTCGTCCGGGGCTGTCCCTGTCTTCGCGCGGGCGTCGATCTTTCGACCGGCCACAAAGCGAAATCGGGAGTTCCCCTGCCGTGGCTTCGCCCCCGCCATTGCACGATGTCTGTCTTATGCCGGACCGCTGCCCCGGCGCAGGCTCCCTGTGACAGGTCTTGATGCCGCCTCACATAGCCAAGGTGTGCGGCGTGACAATTTCGCGGTTGACCGCCCAGATGAAGCCCGACAATTCGCGCGCGATGGCGGTGACGACGACGGTTGGCCGCTTGCCCCTTCGGGTCAGCGCCCGGTAGCGCGCGCTCAAGCGCGACTGCGCCTTCCAGGCGATCTCCTGAACGGCGCGCGGCGTGGCGGCAACCCTGGCCAGCTTGTCCTTGCCGACCCGCGGCGGATGCCGGTAGCTCCAGGAGCACTCGACGAGAATGCGCCGCGCCCGCCGGTTGCCCGCCTTGGTGATGCCAGAACGCTTGACCTTGTCTCCGGTCGAATGCTCGGACGGCACCAGGCCGAGATACCCCATCAGTTCGCGCGCGGTTTGAAAGCGTGTGAGGTCACCGATCTCGGCCAGGAAAGCGCTGGCCGACACGAAGTCGAGGCCGCGCAGCGCCATCAGCGCGGTTACCACCGGCGCCAGCGACCAGTCCGGCACCGCCGCGCGGATCGCCTGCTCCAGCCGTGCGACGCGCTCTTGCGCCTGGCGCACCGCCAGCAACATCTCCTCGAACGCGATGCGCTGCTCGGCATGATCGAGCTTCTGGCTCGCCAGCCAGTGCAGATGGGCCTGCGTCCATGTTCGCTTGCCTGGATAGTGCCGTCCGAGCCGCAACAGTAACGACAATGCCTGCCGGCGCTTGGACTGCAGATCCTCGACCGCGGCCTCGCGCGCGCGGGTGAGATCCCGCATCGCCTCGTGCCGCGCGTCGGGAACCCAGACCGCGGTGAGCTCGCCGGCGCGCAGCAACTTGACCAGTCCGAGCGCATCGCGCCGGTTGGTCTTCACCCGATCGCCCGCTTTCTTCGGAATGAGCGACGGCGCCACCACCATGCAATCGTGACCGAGGCTCTCGATCAGACGGTGGAGGCCGTAGCCGGTCGGCCCGGCTTCGTAGCAAAACGTCAGCCGCCGATACTTGGCCGCGAGCTTGCTCACCAGCTTGGCCGTCGCCGCCGCCGTATTCTCGATCTCGCCGAGAAAGCGAACCTCGCCCGTCCGCCCGCCGTCCGCAATCGCTACCGCATTACGCAATTTCGACGTATCAAAAGCCACGAAGGCTTCGCTATGATCCCTCACGACTCGCCCTCCTTGCATTGAGGCTCTACCCGGCCCATCCGGGCAACCCTCGCAAACCGCATCGAGGGTGAGTCGCCTCATTCAGGGAAGGACATACGGTCTTCGCTCA
>JAKAHJ010000110.1 GCA_021815055.1 Pseudomonadota bacterium
GGCTGGTGGCCGCGCGGCTCGAAGGCGCCAAGGCGCATCTGCTGCCGCGTTTTCCCTACCAAGCCAATATCGTTGAGATGGCCGGCACGCCCGCACTCTGGCCACGCGCGACCGCGGACATCAGCGAGATCGCCATCGACGTCCGTTTCCTGCCGACCGGACTCGTCGGCCATGTGCTCGGCCGCATCAGCGGGCCCGCCGCCACGCTCAAGCTCAGAATCGTCGACTATCCCGGCGAGTGGCTGCTCGACCTGCCGCTGCTGTCGCAAACTTTCGCCGAATGGTCGCGCAGCATGCTGCAACTCTGGCGCCGGGGCCTGCGCGCCGAGATCGGCCGCGACTTCCTCGCCTTCCTGTCCGACCATCCGGCGAGCGAGGCGTCGAGCGAGACGGTCGCCAAACAGGCGCACGATCTTTATCGCGTGCTGCTCATCGCCGCGCGCGACAGGCACGGCCTGAGCTATCTGCAGCCCGGCCGCTTCGTCTGTCCCGGTTCGCTCGGCGACGTGCCCTATCTGTGGTTTGCGCCGCTCGACGTGCCGGAGGACAACGACCGGCTGACGCCCGGTTCGCTCGGCGCGCTGATGCAGGAGCGCTTCGAGGTCTACAAAAAAGAAGTCGTCGAGAAATTCTATCAAAACTATTTCCGCAATTACGCGCGGCAGATCGTGCTCGTCGATGTGCTCGGCGCGCTGCTCGCCGGCCGCGAGGCGTTCGAGGACACGCGGCTCGCGACCGAGGCCATTCTGGAAAGCTTTCGCTACGGACAGCGCACCGTCCTGTCGAGCCTGATCGGCAGCGCGCGCGTCGAGAAGCTTCTGTTCGCGGCCACCAAGGCCGACCACGTTCCCGACTTGCAGCGCGATCATCTGGCGGCGCTGTTGCGTAACATGGCGGCCTTGCCGGCCCTGGAAGCGCGCAGCGGCACTGCCGATATCGAGGTCGCCACGCTTGCCTCGGTCGCGTCGACCGTCGAGGGCACGCAGGAGATCGAGGGCCAGCGCGTGCAGGTCGTCATCGGCCGGCCGGTCGGCAGCGGCAAGCAAGCGAAGTTCTTCGGCGGCCAGATCCCGATGCGGCCGCCGCGGGCGGAGGATTGGGGCACGCCGTTCCTCGCCATTCCGGTGTTCGAGCCGCCCTTGGTCGATCCCGCGCCGGTCGACGGCATTCCGCACATCAATCTCGATCTGGCGCTTGAATTCCTGATCGGAGACCGTTTGCGATGAGCGACATTAACCGGCCCGGACCGCGCGTCATGGAAGAAGAGGCTCCGCGGCCGGAGCGCCGGCCGGGCGCCGGGCCTGCGGTGTTCGCGACGGAGGTGAGCGAGCGCGTGGTGCCGCGCGAGCGCGCGCTCGTTGCGCCGGCGCCGCCGGCGCGGGCCAAGTGGCGCGACCGCTGGATCAGGCTCGGGTTCTGGGGCGTCGGCCTCGGATTGGCGGGCTGGCTCGGCATCGACAGCTATTTGTGGATCAGCGACGCTTTTTCGCGCAGCGCTTCGCTTGGGGCGCTCGCTTCGGCGGTGGTGACGCTCGGCGTCGGCGGCGCGGCTTTGATTGGCTTGCGCGAGCTCAAAACATTCCTGTCGCTCCGGCGCGTCGAGCATAATCGCCTGCTGCTCGAAAACCTCGAAGCGCGTTCAGGCTCGGTCGGGATGCGCGAGGCGATCCGCGAAGTGCTGGCCTTCGTGCCGAAGGACCGCGAAACCGAAGCGGCCATCGAGACCTATCAGCGCCAGGCGCAGCCGCACCACACGCCCGCGCAGCAGGTGGAGCTGCTGTCGCGCACGGTGATGGCGCCGCTCGATAAGCGCGCCGAGGGGATCGTGTGCGGCGCAGCGGCGCGCGCTTTCGCCTTGACCGCGGTCGCGCCGACGGCGCTGCTCGACACCGTGATCTTCGCGGCCTTGTGCGTGCGCATGGTGCGCGCGCTCGCCGCCTGCTACGGCCATCGCCCGACCGCGGCGGCGACCGCGCATCTGTTGCGCCGGCTGGTGTTCGAGGCCGGGCGCATCGCGGCGGTGGATCTCGCCGGCATGGCGATTACCCAGCAACTCGGTGGCGCGGTGCTGGAACGGCTTACCGCCAGCGCCGCCGAGTCGAGCTATGCCGCGCAGCGCATGGCGCGCATCGGCCTCATCACCATGGGCCTGTGCCGGCCGGTGCCGTTCGCGGCGGAGGACGTGCCCGGCATGTTCTCGGCGCTGATTGGCGGACTTTTCAAGCGCAAGGGCGACGGGGAGCCGCAAGCCGGCGGCCGTTAACCAAAAATTAACCCTTTCTGCCCGCGCCGGTATCCTCTGCTATCCTGCGCGGGAAAAGCAGGAGGCGGGGCGATGGTCGGGCGGCTGGCACGGGGAGCATATCTGCTCGCTCTCGTCGCGATGATCGCGGCCTATGCCCTGCAGGCCGCCAAGAGCGATCCCGGTCCGCGCGACGCGCCGCCGTTGCCGACCGACCGCATGTATTCCTGACGCCCGCGCCGCTTGACCTGATCCGTCATCCCCGTCAGTTTCGCCCCGCAACGAACGGGGCAAGTTCCGATGGCAGGCGCGGCGGCAAAAAACAGCGAGACGATCGGGCAAACCCGCGACCCGGCCGCCATGGCCGCGGCGATTGCGCAGCTCACCGCCGCCTTCGGCAACCGCATCGTCACCTCCGCCGCCGTGCGCGAGCAGCACGGCAATACGGTGACCTGGATTCCCAATCAGCCGCCCGACGCCGTGGTCTATCCGCAGTCGACCGAGGACGTGCAAAAAGTGGTCCGGATCTGCGCGGCGAACCGCGTGCCGGTCATTGCCTACGGCGTGGGCTCCTCGCTCGAAGGCCATGTGAACGCGCCGTTCGGCGGCGTGTCGATCGATTTCCGCGACATGAACAAGGTGCTCGCGGTGCACGCGCAGGATCTCGACTGCGTGGTCGAGCCAGGCATCACTCGCAAGCAGCTCAACGAGCAATTGCGCGACAGCGGTTTGTTCTTCCCGATCGATCCCGGCGCCGACGCCTCCCTCGGCGGCATGGCGGCGACGCGCTGCTCCGGCACCAATGCGGTGCGCTACGGCACGATGAAGGACAACGTCATCGCGCTAAAGGTGGTGCTGGCAAACGGCGAAGTCATCGACACCGCGCGGCGGGCGAAGAAAACCTCCGCGGGCTACGATCTCACCCGCCTGATGGTCGGCTCGGAAGGCACGCTCGGCGTCATCACCGAGCTCACGCTCAAGCTGTCCGGCATTCCGGAAGCGATTGCCGGCGGCACCTGTCCGTTCCCGTCGGTCGAGGCCTGCTGCAATACCGCGATCCACACCATCCAGGCCGGCATTCCGGTGGCGCGCATCGAACTGCTCGACGCGCTGCAGGTGCGCGCCTGCAATCTCCATTCCAAGCTCGGCCTGAGGGAGACGCCGATGCTGTTCCTCGAATTCCACGGCACCCAGGCGTCGGTCGCCGAGCAGTCGGAGCGTTTCGGCGAGATCGCGGCCGAGTTCGGCGGCGGTCCCTTCACCTGGACGACCAAGCCCGAGGAGCGCACCAAATTGTGGGAGGCGCGCCATCACGCGGCGCTGTCGAACTTCGCGCTCAGGCCCGGCGCGCAGATGATCGCTACCGATGTCTGCGTGCCGATCTCGCGTCTGGCCGAATGCGTCACCGAGACGCAGGCCGACATCGAGCAAAGCCGCATCCTGGCGCCGATCGTCGGTCACGTCGGCGACGGCAATTTCCATCTCACGCTGCTAATCGACAAGGACGACGCCGACGAGGTCAAGCGCGCCAAGGAACTGTCGCAGCGGCTGGTCGAACGCGCGCTCGCCATGGACGGCACCTGCACCGGGGAGCACGGCGTCGGCCAGGGCAAGATGAAATATCTCATGGCCGAGCACGGGCCGGCGGCGCTTGCGGCGATGGCCGCGATCAAACGCGCGCTCGATCCGCAGAACATCATGAACCCGGGCAAGATCGTCGCGGTGTGACGCCATTTAACTTGGAAGCATCTCTCCGCTGTCGTCCTCCGCGAAAGCGGAGGACCCAGTACTCCGTGCTCTCTCGATAGACTGAGGCGTACTGGATTTCGGCTCTCGCGCTTCGCGCTCGGCCGGAAAGACGGCCCGTAGAATGAATTGAGGACTTGCGAAACCTATCGCTCCGCGGCGATTGATGCGATGGATTTCGCTCCCGCCTTCGCCCCGACGGGCTTCGGCGGACGAATAGCTCAACCCATCCTGCGCTTCACAATTCCTCCTCCGCAATTTCCGCCAGCTTGAGCAGATGCCGCAACAGGCCAACTTTGAGCGGCTTGTTGCCGTGCATCGGAATCGACAACCGCACGATGCTGCCCGCTCTGCCGTAGATGTGATGGCTGCCGTTCACCCGCAACAGGGTCCAGCCGCGGCGCTCGACGAGACGCGCAAGCTCGCGGCCGGAGACGGCCTTCATACCGCGATTTCGAGAATACGGTCGCCACTGCCGCGTTTCGGCTCGGCGACGTCGATCGAAAGGCAACCCTCGATCGCCTCCTGAATGTTGCGCAGGAGTTCGTCCATGGTCTCGCCCTCGCTGGCGCAGCCGGGAATGGCGGGGACTTCCGCCCAGAAGCCGCCTTCCTCCGCCTCGTGCACGACCACTTTGATCTTCATGAGCCGAACCTTTCCTGCCGCCAAATCTAGGCGCAAACGCAAGGCGTGCAAAGACCGACGCGCTGCACATTCCTTGCCGTGCGGCGGCGGCCGGGAACCACGGCTGAGCGGTTCTTGACAAAATTCCTACAGATGATATTCCTATCCCGTCCGGCTCGTCTGAGGGGCGCTCTCATGAGGCGTCGTGAAGCGGAGCCGGATGCGGCACTCGCGGGCGGGAGGCGAACGCACCTCCCAAGCTCCCGAGCGGCGATGGGGCACCGCCCGGGGACACTATGATCCCCTGCCGGGAGCCGGCTGACGATGCGAGCCTTCAAGGTTCCTTCGGAAGCGCGGCCCGTCGCTGTCGAAGATGCCGCTGGTGGAGCGCCGGGAGGCGCGCTTTCGCTGAAAAGCGAAGGCGACGCGCCTCGCAAGCGCGTCACGGGCGGCCTTCGCCAGGCTGCCCACGGAGCGCGATCGCAAGCGCTCCGCGTTTCCCGGCGCTCCGCTCCCCTCAAGGGGGCGTTGTATGGAGTACGGCCTACCCGGGGCCGCAAGAATACGGGTGAAGTTGCTTGCCTTGGGGCGAAGCGGGCAAGCACGCCGCGCGCGGCTGTTTAAAAATTGAATCGGTAATCGGTCATTGGCGGATGCGCTTGATCCCTCCCCGCTTGCGGGGGAGGGATCAAGTGAGACGCTCGGGCGTGATGACAGCCGAGAGGGCGGGTTGCTGCCGGGGCCCGCATCACATATTTGCCGCCAAAGCCCCCCAAAATTAGCGTAGATTTCCATCGAGAAATGCGGGTGCGGCCCAGAGTGTGGCCCATGGCGGGGCCGGCGCCGGAGTGATGCATTGCAGACGACCCTGCTTGGACTGGCGATTGCCCTGATCCTGGCGCTGGTAGCGGCGCTGGTCGGCCCGCTGCTGATCGACTGGAACACTTATCGCTCGCTGTTCGAGGCCGAGGCCAGCCATCTGGTCGGCGTCAAGGTGCGGGTGACCGGCCCGATCGATGCCCGTCTGCTGCCGTCGCCGCGGCTGACCTTGCACGGTATCGAAGTGGGCGAGGGCCGCGACCGCATGCAGGCACGCTCGCTCGAGATCCAATTCGCGCTCGGCCCCTTGATGCGCGGCGAATGGCGGGCCGACGAAATGCATCTCGCCGGGCCGCGCGTGAGTCTCGGGCTCGACGCCTCCGGCCGCCTCCAGGCGCCGAATATCCCGGTCGCCTTCGATCCCGATGCCTTGAGCATCGACCGGCTCGGCATCGAAGACGGCACGATCAACGTCACCGACGCGCGCAGCGGCAAGAGCCTGACCCTCGATCGCTTCTGGTTCAACGGCGAAGCGCGTTCGCTCGTCGGCCCGTTCAAGGGCGAGGGGGCGGTCAGGATCGACGGCGAGTTATATCCGTACCGGCTCTCCGCCGGCCGCTATGCCGATGACGGCACCATGCGCCTGCACCTGAATGTCGATCCGGTGAGCCGGCCGCTCGCCATCGAAGCCGTCGGCGCGCTGGCGTTCGCCGGTGAAGCACCGCGTTTCGATGGCGACCTGACCTTGACGCGTCCGGCCGGCCTCAGTGCGCGCAAGGCCGCCGAAATCACGCCGCCCTGGCGGGTGAGCGGCAAGGTCAAGGCGACCGCGCAGTCGGCGCTTATCCAGAATGTGGATTTTCTCTACGGCGCGGAAGAGCAGGGCCTCAAGCTCACGGGCGATGCCGAGTTCACCTTCGGCAAGCATCCGCGCTTCAACGGCGTATTGTCCGGCCGGCAGATCGATCTCGACCGCTTCCTCGTGAGCGACGATGGCGGCAGGGTCCCGCCGGCGGCGGTGTTGCGCCGGCTCGCCGGGCAGGGCGGCGGCGCGTTCCGGCCGCCATTCCCGATCGAACTTCATCTCGGTATCGATCAGATCACGTTCGGCGGCGGCAGCGTGCAGAACTTCGGCGGCGACATCAACTCGGACGCCGGGGGCTGGAATCTCGAGCGGCTGGAATTCCGGGCGCCCGGCTTTACGCAGGTGCGCCTGAGCGGCCAGCTCGCCGTCGGCGACGGCCATGTGGCGTTTACCGGACCTGCCGAAATCGACGCGCGCGATCCCAAGGTGCTGGCGGCCTGGCTCGAAGGGCGCGGCGAAAACGCGCAGGGCGACCTGCGGCCGTTGAGCCTGCGCGGCGATCTCACGCTCGGCAGCGAAAAGATGGCCATCGAACGGCTGCGGGCCGAATTCGACCGCAAGAGCGTTTCCGGCTCGCTGGTCTACGACTTCGCCGCCGGCAAGCAGCCGACCCGGCTCGATGCCAAGCTCAACGCGCCCGAACTCGATTTCGACGCGGCGCTCGATTTCGGCAAGGCGCTGCTCGCCGGCTCCACGATCGAACGGCCGCAGCAGATGACGATCGCGGCGGAGATCGGCCGCGCCACCGTTGCCGGCTTCACGGCGCGCGACGCGCGCGCGCGGGTTAAGGTCGACGGCGAGGGCTTGCGCATCGACCGGCTGTCGGTGGCCGATCTCGGCGGCGCCGCGTTCTCCGCGAGCGGACACATCGCGACTGCTTCGCCGTCGCCGCAGGGCAGTATCGGCGTCGACCTGACGGCGCCCGATCCCAAGCCGGTGCTGGCGCTGCTATCGCGCTTTGCGCCGGCGACCGCGCGGGTGCTCGAAACGCGCGCGGCGACGATGGTCCCGGCGCGGTTGCACGCGCAGTTGACGATGGCCGGTTCGTCTCCGGGCGAACTCAGCGTGGACGGTAGCCTTGGAAAAGTGCGCGTCGCGCTCAATGCGCAGGGGCGGGTCGATCCGGCCGCGCTCGCCGCGACCGACCTGCGGCTGAACGGCAAGCTCGATGCCGCCGACGGCCGGCTGCTCACCGCGATGCTCGGCCTCGACCATATGGTGGCGGTCGACAACAGGCCCGGAAGCTTGACCGTTCAGGCCAGCGGACCGCCGCATGGCGCCATGCGCATGGACGCCCGGCTTTCCGCCGGCGGCCTGGAGGCGAGCATCGGCGGCACTGCGAGCCCGTTCGCCGAAAAGCCCGCGGCCGCCTTGCGCGCCCGCATTTTGCATGCCGATGCCGCACCCTTGCGTGCCGGGATCGGGGGCACGGCGCCGCTGCCGGTGACCTATTCCGGCGGCATCGCGCTCGCGGGCTCTCGCCTCGACTTCAATGAGATCGAGGCCTCCGTGGGCGCCGCCCGTCTGCGCGGCCGGCTGGCGCTCGCGCTCGATTCGCATCGGCTCGACGGCGCGATCGACGCGGACAATATCGACGGCGCGGGCACGGTAGCGGCGGCGATCGGTATGCCCGCCGCCAGCCGCGCCGCGGACGCGGCGTGGTCGTGGTCGAGCGAGCCGTTCGGCAATGGCATCCTGGGACGATTTGCGGGTCAGATTTCGCTCAAGGCGCGGCGGGTCCAACTGCTTCCGCAGCAGACCGCGCGCGAGTTTCGCGCCACGCTTCGTTTCGGCGGGCATGACATGGCCATCGAAAACCTTGCGGGCGATCTTGCCGGCGGCCGCCTGAGCGGGCGGCTGTCGGTCCGGTCCGCCGAGGACGGCGTGCGCGCCGATGCAAAGCTTTCATTGGTTGACGCGGATGCCGCGAGCCTCATCGGTTCGGGCGCGCGTCCCGCCGTGACCGGGAAGCTCGGCCTCTCCGGCGAAGTGGAAGGCTCCGGCCTCAGCCCGGTCGCATTGATCGGCTCGTTCAAGGGCAAGGGCGAGATCGTTCTCACCGATGCCCAGTTTGCGGGGCTCGATCCGCGCGCCTTCGATGCCGTCACCCATGCCGTCGATCGCGGACTAGCGGTCGATGCCGAGCGCATTTCCAGCGTCGTGCGCCGAACGCTCGAGAGCGGGCGGCTTCCGGTGAAGAGAGCCCATGGCGCGCTCACCGTCAGCGCCGGACAAGTGCATCTGAAAGATTTCGCGGCGAAATCCGCGGGTGCCGACATGACCGTGTCCGGCAATCTCGATCTCACCAGCGGGCTCGTCGATGCGCGGCTGGTGCTGTCGGGCGCGATGGAGGCGGCCGGCAGCCGGCCCGACATCTACATGGCATTGAAAGGCCCGATCGCGGCGCCGAGGCGCGATATCGACTTCTCCGCCCTGTCGGGCTGGCTGACGTTGCGCGCGGTGGACAATCAAGCGAAACGGCTGCGGGAAATCGAGCAAAGTGCACCCCGACCCGCGCCGCCGGCGGTTCAGCCGGCGACAACCGATACAGCGCCGGCGGTATCGAACACTTCGATGCCGCTTTTTCCGCCGGTGCAGCCGCCTTTGTGGGATCCGGCGGTGCCAGCCTTGCCGGCTGCGCAGGCGCCAGCCTTGCCGGCGCCGCTCACTATCCGTCCGCTGCCGTCGCCTGCCGGCGCGGCGCGGCCCGAAGCGTCAGTCGATCCGCATCCCTGAGGCGGCGGGACGCGCGCCCGGCATCTCGCGCGAAGCCCCATGGGCGCGGTCTTCGCCGATGTGATTGCGATAATGATCGAGGACGAACAAGCGGATGGCCGACGACAGATTGCCGTGCCGACGGTCGGTATCGATCGCAGCCACCAGGTCCGACAGGGTCATCTCTCGGTTGCCCGCGATTTCCTTGAGCCCCTTCCAGAACGCGTCCTCGAGACTGACGCTGGTCTTGTGACCCGCAATGACGATCGAGCGTTTGACCACCGGTGATTTCATCGTCCGTCTCCTTCGTCGATCCGGTGTGCTTCGAGGTCACGACTGGCTTTGGCTTGCTTTTCTGCCTCGAGCGAACGGACGCGCTTTGATTGCCCATGCGCAAGGCGGTTGGCGCTCGCACGCTGCTCGTCTTTTTGCCGCTGGGCTCTTTTGCGGGCCGCTCGGAGATTGATCAGCTCAGCCATTCGCTTTCCTGCCGGCAGTAACCGGATACATGTTGCCTCGGGTCCTGCTGAGACCCTTCAGTATTGGCCTCCCCAAAATAGTACTCCTGGGGAGAACCCGTTCCCGTCGCTTTCACGGGCGACTCCATAAGATTGCACCGGCTAGATTGGAGGCGGTTGTGACGTGAATTCAATACACGCTTAGTTGATGGAAACAGACCTGGAACCGGACATCAGGTAATACCTGTGAGAGGCTGACCCGAAATTAAGTTGAGTGATTTCAGTCGCTTGTGATTCAGTCGTGGTTGCGAGCTACGACGGAGGCACAAGATGGTTTGGACTGAAATCACTCGCCCCAAATATCGGCGAGACG